>NZ_JNIO01000001.1 GCF_000702545.1 Selenomonas sp. AB3002
TCTTCCTGCAACCGCCTGCGTCTCACCGCCGAAGGTTTCCTGAAGCTCTGCCTGCACAGTTCCGCAGGGCTGGATCTGCGGACACTTCTCCGCAATGGCATCACTGATGAAGATCTGATTGAAGCCATTGCCAATGCAGCCAGGAAAAAGCCGGCAGAGCATCTTTTCTCAGCCATTGAACAAAGGGAGCGGGACAGCCGCTATATGTATCAGGTAGGAGGCTAACATGAGCACAGGCAATATCAAGGCAATCTGCATGAGCGAAAAGAAGGGCACCATCAAGCGACCTGTAGCAGAAGCATTATTTATCACGGAACACGGTATCAAGGGCGATGCCCACGCCGGCAGCTGGCATCGGCAGGTAAGCTTCCTGGCCCTTGAGGAAATAGAAGACTTCCGCCGCCGGGGTGGTGAGGTGGAATTCGGAGACTTTGGGGAAAATATCGTGGCAGAGGGCATTGCCTTCGACCAGCTGCCCGTGGGCACGCGGCTGAAGGCCGGAGACGTCTTCTTCGAGATTACCCAGATAGGCAAGAAATGCCACAGCCACTGCGAGATTTTCAAGCGGGTGGGCGACTGCATTATGCCGAGAAAAGGCGTTTTCGCCAGAGTGCTGCACGGAGGCAAACTGAAGGCAGGAGACACACTTGCCATCACCGAAGAAAAGCTTCCTCTGGAAGCAGCCGTCATCACCGCCAGCGACAAAGGCTCCAAGGGGAGCGGGAGGACAAGAGCGGCGACAAGGCCGAAGCCATGCTGAAGGAAGCAGGCTACACCAAAGTCCACAGGGTCATCCTGCCAGACGAACAGGAAGAACTGGCCGCCAAGATGCGGGAATACGCAGATATGGGGGTAGGCCTCATTCTCACCACCGGCGGCACAGGCTTCTCCCCCCGGAACGTAACTCCGGAGGCCACCCTGGAGGTCTGCGAACGCCTGGCCCCCGCATTCCCGAAGCCATGCGGGCCCTTCCCTGAAGATCACCCCCGGGCCATGCTGAGCCGCGCCGCCGCCGGCATCCATAAAAGAAGCCTGATTGTCAACCTGCCCGGCAGCCCCAAGGCCGTAGAAGAATGCCTGGGGTTCATTCTCCCCAGCCTTGCCCACGGCATAGAAATCCTGCGGGGAGAGACAGGGGAATGTGCGAGGAAATAATGTATGAACCCAAATGACCTCTCACTCCTGATAATAGCCGGGGGCAAAGTTCCCGGCTGGGCACTGACAAGCGGCAACTGAAACTTGGTGACTCCTCCCTGCTGGAATACACTCTGGCCCAGGGCAAAAAATCCGTCTTCAAGGAAGTCTTCCTTTGTGCCGAAGCCCCTCCCCCTTCCTCACGGAACTGGCAGGAAAATATAGGGTTGCCCTGCTCTTTGACGAGACGCAGGGGCTTGGTCCCGTGTCCGGCCTTGCCCGGGGCTTGCTTCCATAACGAAATCATGGGCTCTGGCCATCGCAGGAGACATGCCTTTCCTGGACTTGGAAGAACTGTGCCGTTTCGGAGCCACTCTCCCAACCAGCGAACTTGCCCTTTTGCCTGTAGCCAAGGGCAGGCTTCAGCCCTTGGCAGCTTTCTATCACCAGAAAACTGCCACCTGTTTCCAAAGAGCCCTCCATGGTGACGTAAGGAAAATCCGGCAGGTGCTTGAATCCTTCCCCTGCAGCCAGCGGGAATATGCAGGCTCACCTTCTCATTTCTTCAATATCAACACCCCGCCGACTGGCGGCTGGCACAAGGCAGGTTTGCCAATCTCAAACGCAAAGTACCTGTTATCGCCATCACCGCCCCCGCCTCCGGCACCGGCAAGACCACCTTCATAGAAAAACTCCTGCCCCGCCTCAGGGAAAGAGGCATAAGAGCAGGAGTGATCAAAAGCGACAGCCACGGCTTCAATCTGGATATGGAGGGCAAGGACAGTTGCCGCTTCTCACAGGCAGGCGCAGAAAGCGTAGCGGTGATATCACCGCAGGGCTGGTTCATTACCCAAAAGACTGAGCAGCGGGCTGGCTTTGAATCTGTTGCCAACAAGATGGAGGGCATCGACCTGCTCCTCACAGAGAGCCGCAGCCATGGCACCCTGCCCGCCCTTTCCCTCTGGCGGGGCAAGGGCACTCCCCTTGTGGGAGAAGATGTGGCCGCCATATTCACTTCTGAGCCACATGCAGAAGCAGCTGCGATTTACGAATACAATCTGAACGACATAGAAAAGGCGGTGGAATCATGTCTCTTTCTGATGGGACGATAGATGAACCAAAACTCAACCACTTCGATGCCAGCGGCCAGGCCCACATGGTTGATGTAAGCCCCAAGGCAGAAACCCTCAGGATTGCCACGGCCACAGGCAAGATAAAGGTCAGCCCCCAGGTTTACGAAGCCATCACCAATGGCACTGCCAGGAAGGGCGATGTGCTGGGGGTAGCCCGGCTGGCAGGCATTATGGGAGCAAAGAAGACCTCCGACCTCATCCCCCTCTGCCATCCCCTGCCCCTCACCGGCGTCAGCGTAGACTTCACCCTGCTGCCGGAGGAATGCGCCGTGAAGGCTGCCGCCACCGCCAAGATCACCGGACGTACCGGGGTGGAAATGGAAGCCCTCACCGCCGTCAGCACCGCCCTCCTCACCATCTACGATATGTGCAAGGCTCTGGACAAGGGCATGGAAATCACAGATATCCACCTGGAAGAAAAAAGCGGCGGCAAGAGCGGGCATTACAGGCGCATATAGCAGAATACTGCCAAAGACAGAAAAAATTACTATTTCTTCCCCTCCTTACCATGATTCTGTTTCCTAAATTCAAAATTTGTATTTGCAGCTTCTATAACTCTATCTTTTCCAAATATCAATACTAAATTTGCTATTTGTTCAGCATGTTGCTTTTCATCATGATAAAAGAATACACTTCTATCATGTCTATCCACGATATATTTTATAACTCAAACTTCGCAGTTGTGAAACTGCCAAATCATTCGACTTGTACCATTTCCTAAAAAAATAGCATAAGCTCTCTCCGTTTTGTATAATGAAAGTGACAGCAATCATAACATAAACGGAGGGCTTATGCCATGAACATTGTATCACAGAATCATATCTTTGGTGAACAACTTTCTTCAAAAATATCTTGTTTCCTGGAAGAATTCCATGTTGGCAAGATACTCAAGGTCTGCAATGCCTATAAGGTTCGCGGTTTCTCTGTAAGCAATGTGTTTAAGGTTGCATTCGAGAATGCCTTTCGCAACAAGTCCTTTTATCAGCAGGAAAAGATGGATTCATCTGTTATTCCCTTTGCTAAAGATACCTTTTACCGTTTCATGAATTCCAGTTGTGTCAACTGGCGCAAATTCACTCTGCAGCTTGGTAAATCCATCATTCAAAAAATTGTACCTCTTACCAATGAAAACCGGCGCAACGTGCTTATCATCGATGACTCCTTGTTAAGCAGGGCACGTTCCAAGAATGTGGAGCTGCTTGCCAAGGTGTTTGACCACGTCGAGCACAAGTATACGCGGGGGTTCCGCATGCTGACTCTCGGCTGGAGTGATGGGAATTCGTTTCTGCCACTCAGCCACTGTCTGCTTTCATCTGCCAATCGTGTCAATCGGCTGCAGGAGTCTTCGGATAAGATCGACTCGCGTAGCAACGGCGGGAAACAGCGCAAGCTGGCACAGACTAAGGCTACCGTTGTTATGCAGAAGCTCTTGGCTGAGGCAAAATCTATGGAGATTCCAGCCCGCTACGTTCTTTTTGACACCTGGTTCTGTTCACCGTCTTCCCTTGTTCAAGTCAAGGAACTCGGCTTCGATGCCATTGCTATGGTAAAAAAGTCTGAAAACAGTCATTTCCTTCATGACGAACGCATGAAGAGTGTAATGGCAATATTTCGCCAGTCTAAAAAGCGTCCTGGTTGCTCAAAGTATCTGCTTTCAGTAGAGGCGGCGGTGGTAAAGGACGAAAAACTCTGCCAGTCAAACTGTTTTCGTTAGGAACAGAAGCAACCCAAGGACTATCGAATCTTGATATCCACAGATACCTCTTTGTATAGCAAGCAGCATCCAGAAGTATGGACGATGGAATATCAGCAACAGGTATCTCAGGATACCAAGATTACAGAGAACTTGGGGTTGCTTCTGTTCCTAACGAAAACGAGTTTGACTGGCAGAGTTTTCCGTCCTTTACCACCGCCGCCTCTACTGAAAGCAGATACTTTGAGCAACCAGGACGCTTTTTAGACTGGCGAAATATTGCCATTACACTCTTCATGCGTTCGTCATGAAGGAAATGACTGTTTTCAGACTTTTTTACCATAGCAATGGCATCGAAGCCGAGTTCCTTGACTTGAACAAGGGAAGACGGTGAACAGAACCAGGTGTCAAAAAGAACGTAGCGGGCTGGAATCTCCATAGATTTTGCCTCAGCCAAGAGCTTCTGCATAACAACGGTAGCCTTAGTCTGTGCCAGCTTGCGCTGTTTCCCGCCGTTGCTACGCGAGTCGATCTTATCCGAAGACTCCTGCAGCCGATTGACACGATTGGCAGATGAAAGCAGACAGTGGCTGAGTGGCAGAAACGAATTCCCATCACTCCAGCCGAGAGTCAGCATGCGGAACCCCGCGTATACTTGTGCTCGACGTGGTCAAACACCTTGGCAAGCAGCTCCACATTCTTGGAACGTGCCCTGCTTAACAAGGAGTCATCGATGATAAGCACGTTGCGCCGGTTTTCATTGGTAAGAGGTACAATTTTTTGAATGATGGATTTACCAAGCTGCAGAGTGAATTTGCGCCAGTTGACACAACTGGAATTCATGAAACGGTAAAAGGTATCTTTAGCAAAGGGAATAACAGATGAATCCATCTTTTCCTGCTGATAAAAGGACTTGTTGCGAAAGGCATTCTCGAATGCAACCTTAAACACATTGCTTACAGAGAAACCGCGAACCTTATAGGCATTGCAGACCTTGAGTATCTTGCCAACATGGAATTCTTCCAGGAAACAAGATATTTTTGAAGAAAGTTGTTCACCAAAGATATGATTCTGTGATACAATGTTCATGGCATAAGCCCTCCGTTTATGTTATGATTGCTGTCACTTTCATTATACAAAACGGAGAGAGCTTATGCTATTTTTTTAGGAAATGGTACAAGTCGAATGATTTGGCAGTTTCACAACTGCGAAGTTTGAGTTATAAAATATATCGTGGATAGACATGATAGAAGTGTATTCTTTTATCATGATGAAAAGCAACATGCTGAACAAATAGCAAATTTAGTATTGATATTTGGAAAAGATAGAGTTATAGAAGCTGCAAATACAAATTTTGAATTTAGGAAACAGAATCATGGTAAGGAGGGGAAGAAATAGTAATTTTTTCTGTCTTTGGCAGTATTCTGCTATATGCGCCTGTAATGCCCGCTCTTGCCGCCGCTTTTTTCTTCCAGGTGGATATCTGTGATTTCCATGCCCTTGTCCAGAGCCTTGCACATATCGTAGATGGTGAGGAGGGCGGTGCTGACGGCGGTGAGGGCTTCCATTTCCACCCCGGTACGTCCGGTGATCTTGGCGGTGGCGGCAGCCTTCACGGCGCATTCCTCCGGCAGCAGGGTGAAGTCTACGCTGACGCCGGTGAGGGGCAGGGGATGGCAGAGGGGGATGAGGTCGGAGGTCTTCTTTGCTCCCATAATGCCTGCCAGCCGGGCTACCCCCAGCACATCGCCCTTCCTGGCAGTGCCATTGGTGATGGCTTCGTAAACCTGGGGGCTGACCTTTATCTTGCCTGTGGCCGTGGCAATCCTGAGGGTTTCTGCCTTGGGGCTTACATCAACCATGTGGGCCTGGCCGCTGGCATCGAAGTGGTTGAGTTTTGGTTCATCTATCGTCCCATCAGAAAGAGACATGATTCCACCGCCTTTTCTATGTCGTTCAGATTGTATTCGTAAATCGCAGCTGCTTCTGCATGTGGCTCAGAAGTGAATATGGCGGCCACATCTTCTCCCACAAGGGGAGTGCCCTTGCCCCGCCAGAGGGAAAGGGCGGGCAGGGTGCCATGGCTGCGGCTCTCTGTGAGGAGCAGGTCGATGCCCTCCATCTTGTTGGCAACAGATTCAAAGCCAGCCCGCTGCTCAGTCTTTTGGGTAATGAACCAGCCCTGCGGTGATATCACCGCTACGCTTTCTGCGCCTGCCTGTGAGAAGCGGCAACTGTCCTTGCCCTCCATATCCAGATTGAAGCCGTGGCTGTCGCTTTTGATCACTCCTGCTCTTATGCCTCTTTCCCTGAGGCGGGGCAGGAGTTTTTCTATGAAGGTGGTCTTGCCGGTGCCGAGGCCGGGGCGGTGATGGCGATAACAGGTACTTTGCGTTTGAGATTGGCAAACCTGCCTTGTGCCAGCCGCCAGTCGGCGGGGGTGTTGATATTGAAGAAATGAGAAGGTGAGCCTGCATATTCCCGCTGGCTGCAGGGGAAGGATTCAAGCACCTGCCGGATTTTCCTTACGTCACCATGGAGGGCTCTTTGGAAACAGGTGGCAGTTTTCTGGTGATAGAAAGCTGCCAAGGGCTGAAGCCTGCCCTTGGCTACAGGCAAAAGGGCAAGTTCGCTGGTTGGGAGAGTGGCTCCGAAACGGCACAGTTCTTCCAAGTCCAGGAAAGGCATGTCTCCTGCGATGGCCAGAGCCCATGATTTCGTTATGGAAGCAAGCCCCCGGGCAGGCCGGACACGGGACCAAGCCCCTGCGTCTCGTCAAAGAGCAGGGCAACCCTATATTTTCCTGCCAGTTCCGTGAGGAAGGGGGAGGGGCTTCGGCACAAAGGAAGACTTCCTTGAAGACGGATTTTTTGCCCTGGGCCAGAGTGTATTCCAGCAGGGAGGAGTCACCAAGTTTCAGTTGCCGCTTGTCAGTGCCCAGCCGGGAACTTTTGCCCCCGCTATTATCAGGAGTGAGAGGTCATTTGGGTTCATACATTATTTCCTCGCACATTCCCCTGTCTCTCCCCGCAGGATTTCTATGCCGTGGGCAAGGCTGGGGAGAATGAACCCCAGGCATTCTTCTACGGCCTTGGGGCTGCCGGGCAGGTTGACAATCAGGCTTCTTTTATGGATGCCGGCGGCGGCGCGGCTCAGCATGGCCCGGGGGTGATCTTCAGGGAAAGGGCCCGCATGGCTTCGGGAATGCGGGGCCAGGCGTTCGCAGACCTCCAGGGTGGCCTCCGGAGTTACGTCCCGGGGGGAGAAGCCTGTGCCGCCGGTGGTGAGAATGAGGCCTACCCCCATATCTGCGTATTCCCGCATCTTGGCGGCCAGTTCTTCCTGTTCGTCTGGCAGGATGACCCTGTGGACTTTGGTGTAGCCTGCTTCCTTCAGCATGGCTTCGGCCTTGTCGCCGCTCTTGTCCTCCCGCTCCCCCTTGGAGCCTTTGTCGCTGGCGGTGATGACGGCTGCTTCCAGAGGAAGCTTTTCTTCGGTGATGGCAAGTGTGTCTCCTGCCTTCAGTTTGCCTCCGTGCAGCACTCTGGCGAAAACGCCTTTTCTCGGCATAATGCAGTCGCCCACCCGCTTGAAAATCTCGCAGTGGCTGTGGCATTTCTTGCCTATCTGGGTAATCTCGAAGAAGACGTCTCCGGCCTTCAGCCGCGTGCCCACGGGCAGCTGGTCGAAGGCAATGCCCTCTGCCACGATATTTTCCCCAAAGTCTCCGAATTCCACCTCACCACCCGGCGGCGGAAGTCTTCTATTTCCTCAAGGGCCAGGAAGCTTACCTGCCGATGCCAGCTGCCGGCGTGGGCATCGCCCTTGATACCGTGTTCCGTGATAAATAATGCTTCTGCTACAGGTCGCTTGATGGTGCCCTTCTTTTCGCTCATGCAGATTGCCTTGATATTGCCTGTGCTCATGTTAGCCTCCTACCTGATACATATAGCGGCTGTCCCGCTCCCTTTGTTCAATGGCTGAGAAAAGATGCTCTGCCGGCTTTTTCCTGGCTGCATTGGCAATGGCTTCAATCAGATCTTCATCAGTGATGCCATTGCGGAGAAGTGTCCGCAGATCCAGCCCTGCGGAACTGTGCAGGCAGAGCTTCAGGAAACCTTCGGCGGTGAGACGCAGGCGGTTGCAGGAAGAGCAGAATTTATGCTCCATGG
>NZ_JNIO01000002.1:600000-835000 GCF_000702545.1 Selenomonas sp. AB3002
GTTTTTCTGCTCGGTGATGAAGGCCTGCATGACGATGAAGACGCAGAGCAGGGCTCCTACCACGATTTTCGTCCACCAGGCGGAAAGAGTGCCCTGGAAGGAGATGAAGGTCAGGATGACGCCCTGGATCAGCACACCGAAGAGGGCGCCAGGGATGAAGGCCACGCCGCCGGACAGCAGGGTGCCGCCGATGACGGAGGAGGCGATGGCATCCATTTCCATGCCAAGGCCGTGGAGGTTGTAGCCCGTCAGCATGATGAGAGCATAGGCCACGCCGCCCAGAGCGGAGCAAAATCCGCTGATGGTGTAGACGATGACCTTGGTGCGGAACACCGGCAAGCCCATGAGGGCAGCAGAGCTTTCGCTGCCGCCGATGGCGAAGACAGCCCGGCCAAACTTGGTGAACCCGAGAACCACAGCTGCGATGGCGAGAACTATCATGGCCAGCACCGCGCCCACAGACAGGAAGCCAAAGCCCAGGTCAATGCGATAGCTGGCAATAGCTACGAAAGTCTCATTGGTAATCTGGATGGTATCACGGGAAATCACAGCCGTCATGCCGCGGCAGAAGAACATGCCTGCCAGGGTGATGATGAAGGGCTGCAAATCAAATTTGGTGATAATATACCCCTGAGCGGCACCGAAAACCAGGCCCATCAGGAGCACGAGAAGCACAGCCAGTCCCACGGGAATGGAAGTATTGGCCAGGAGCCATGCCAGCACCATGCAGGACAGGGCCAGCACAGCACCTACAGAAAGGTCGATGCCCACGATGATCAGGGTAAAGGTAATGCCTACGGTCACGATAATCAAGGCCGCATTATCAATAAAGAGATTGAGGAAAACCTGGGGCCTTGAGAACCCCTTGTAAGCCATGATGCCTGCCCCGTAGAGGATGGCAAAGAGAGCCACCGTCACAAAGAAGGAAAAATAGGGTGAGGCAATAAGATCGTTTAATCTGCGTTTCATGCTTCATTCACCATCCTTTCAGCCAGCCTGTGAGGGTCCTGAACTGCCGTCTTGCCTTTCTGGTTGCGTTTTTCCTTCCAGGCAGCGAACATTTCCTGGGCTTTCTTGGACTGGATGAGGCAGATGATGATGACGGCTGCGGCCTTCACCACTGGCAGTTGGTCAGAGGAAACACCCAGTGCGTACATGGTAGTGGTCAAGGTCTGGATAGTGATGGCGCCCACCACGGAGCCGCCGATGTAGAACTTGCCGCCGGAGAGCAGGGTACCGCCCAGGGCCACGGCCAGGATGGCATCCATTTCCATATTGAGGCCTGCGTTGTTGGCGTCAGCCGCACGAATCAGGGAGCTCTCAATCAGACCTGAGACACCAGCGCAGAGACCGGAGAAAGCGTACACCAGGAAGATGACCATGGTGACATTGATGCCTGCATAGCGGGCTGCGGTGGGGTTGATACCCACGGACTGGATGAAGAGGCCGATGCTGGTTTTCTTCATTAAGAAGGCCACCAGGAGAACCATTGCCAAGGCGATGAAAATATTGGTGGGCAGGATATTGCCAGGAATGACGCCGGAGATGTACTCAAAGGGCTTGTAGTACACAGTGATGATCTGGCCCCCGGTCATGAGCTGGGCCACACCGCGGCCTGCGGTCATGAGAATCAGGGTTGCCACCATGGCCTGGATCTTGAACTTGGCCACCAGGAGGCCGTTCCAGATACCGCAGAAAATACCTACACCGATGGCAGCCAGGATAGCCAGGAACATGGGGGTCTCAGCCACACCGTCCCCGCGGCCGCCGATAAGGCTGCAGACCACGGCAGCGGAAATAGCCACCACGGCACCTACGGAGATATCGATGCCTGCCGTGGCAATGACGAAGGTCATGCCCAGGGACAGGATGACCAGTGAGCAGCTGCGGTTCAGGATATCTATCAGTCTCCCGTACAGCCTGCCGTCCTCGGTAAGCTGTATGGTCATGAATCCATCTACAAACAGGGCATTGAAGGTCAGAAGCACTGCCAGCGCCACTACCGGCAAGAACAGCGAACTGTCGCTGAAAGCCTTTAATTTCTCCCTCATGCCGTTTCACCTCCTGCAATAGCACGCATCACGTTGTCAGAGCTGACCTCGCTGCCAGTGAGCTCCGCCACCTTGCGGCGGTCCTTCATGACAATGAGCTTCGTGCAGGTACGCACCATCTCGTCCATCTCACCAGAGATAAAGACCACGGCCATGCCCCGCTCCTTGGCCAGCTTGATGGCCAGCTTCTCGATTTCCGTCTTGGTGCCCACGTCGATACCGCGGGTGGGCTCGTCCAAAATCAGGAGCTCCGGCTGGGTTGCCAGCCAGCGGGCGATGATGACCTTCTGCTGGTTGCCGCCGGAAAGGTTCTTGATGAGCTGCTCACGGTCGGACACCTTGATTTTCAGCAGATCGATGTACTTGTCGGCAATCTCACACTGCTTCTTATAAGGAATATGCTTCATCATGCCGTCTTTGGCCTGCATGGCCAGAATAATGTTCTCGCGCACAGAAAGATCGCCAATGATGCCGGAGGTTTTGCGGTCCTCAGGGCAGAAAGCAATGCGCTCCCGCATGGCGCTCATGGGGCTGCCAAACTTCACGGGCTGGCCCTTGACCTTGAGCTGTCCCTTGCTGATGCCCTCCACGCCGAAGAGCAGTTCTGCTGTCTCCGTGCGGCCAGAACCCAGCAGACCTGCAAAACCTACCACTTCGCCCTTGTGGATCTGCAGGTCCACATCGGCCAGCTTGCCCACCTGGGAAATATGGTCTGCTTCGATGAACATTTCTTCCTGCGGCTTGCTCTTGTCGTTGGCATCGTCCATATGGGCCACTTCGGAGAGATCCTTGCCCACCATCTTGGCGATAAGCTCCAAACGGGGCAGCTTGGCCACTTCATAAGAACCAACCAGTTCGCCGTTGCGCAGCACTGTGATATGGTCGCAAAGGTCGTAAATCTGTTCCAGGAAATGAGATATGAAGATAATGCCCATGCCCCGCTTCTGCAGCTGGCGGATGATCCTGAAGAGGCGTTCCGTTTCCTTTTCGTCCAGAGAAGAAGTAGGCTCGTCCAAAATCAGAATCTTGGCTTCGATATCCACAGCTCTGGCGATGGCTATCATCTGCTGCACAGCCACTGAATAATGGTCCAGAGTCTTGGTGACATCAATGTTTACTCCCAAACCTGCCAGCAGCTCCTCAGAGCGCTGGTTGATGGTCTTCCAGTCGATGAAACCGTACTTGCGCGGCTCCCTGCCGATATAGATATTCTCTGCCACCGTCAGATTCTTGCACAGGTTGACCTCCTGATACACGGTGGAAATGCCGCATTCCTGGGCTTCCTTCGGCGTGCGGGGAGAAATGCGCTTCCCCTGCAGGGTGATGGTGCCCCCATCACGCTGATAAACCCCTGTCAGCACCTTGACCAATGTGGATTTTCCTGCACCGTTCTCACCCATCAGGGAGTGAATCTCACCTGCGTGGAGGGTGAAGTCCACATTGGAGAGCGCCCTGACTCCCGGAAAAACTTTGTCGATGTGCCGCATTTCCAACAAGGCTTTTTCTTCCATAAATCCCACCCCATAACTTTCAGAATCCATGCTTCTGCATGATAATACACACTTATTATAGCATTGCATAAAATTATATAAAAGTTTCCGTGCCAGGGCGTGTTGATTAAATGAGCTTGGTCCAGATTTGCGGGGATTGGCTATCCAATGCAAGGCGACAAACCGGAGGCATAGCGGTGCTATGTCGAGGATTTGTCAACGCAGCAGGGACAGTCAAGACCCGTGAAGATGGGCTGAGTGAATTAATCAACACGCCCTACGCCCTTTTGGGCATAGAAAGGGCCGCGCTGCCTTAGGAGGCTTTTGATACTCCCCTGGCGGGCGCGGCCTTTCCTGCTTGCTGTGTCTAGGTTTGGATCATTAGTTTGTTCTTAGTACTTGCGCTCCGGCAGGGTCTTCTCAGCTACATCAGCAGGGAAGATGCCTTCGTCAACGTATACGAGCTTCTCAACCTTTTCGCCCTTGAGGATCTTCTTGGCAGTCTCCATGAGCAGCTGGCCCTGGAGGGGGTTGCACTCTACGGTGCAGTTTGCCTTGCCCTCGATCATAGCCTGGAAGATACCCTTCACGCCATCGATGGAAACGATGGTGATGTCCTTGCCGGGCTGGAGGCCTGCAGCCTCGATAGCCTGGATAGCGCCGAGAGCCATGTCATCATTATGAGCGAAGAGAACGTCAATCTTGTCACGGTCGGACTTCAGGAAGGACTCCATGACCTCCTGGCCCTTCTGACGGGTGAACTCACCGGTCTGGGAAGCGAGGATATTGAACTTCTTGCCATCAGCAGCTTCTGCCATAGCATTCTTGAAACCTTCCTGGCGGCGGATAGCCACGGAAGAACCAACAGTACCTTCAAGGACAACTACCTGGAACTGGTCGCCACCAGCGCGGGGGGTCTTGTTGTTCTTCTTCATGTACTCATCGAGCCATTTGAAGACGTTCTGGCCTTCCTTCACGGAGTCGGTGCCAATCTTTGCAACATAGAGGCTGTCATCAGAGAGCTTCACATCGCGGTCAACTACGATGACGGGAATCTTGGCATCCTTTGCTTCCTTCAGCACAGTGTCCCAACCGGTCTCAACGATAGGAACGAAAGCGATGATATCAACGCCCTGGGCGATGAAGGAACGGATGGCCTTGATCTGGTTCTCCTGCTTCTGCTGAGCATCGGAGAACTGGAGATCAATGCCTGCGTCCTTGGCAGCCTGCTTGACGGATTCAGTATTGGCAGTTCTCCACTCGGATTCCGCTCCGATCTGGGAGAAGCCCATGGTGATTTTCTTGTCCCCGCCGGCGCTGGAGCCAGAGCTGGAACCGGAGGATTTCTCATCGCCGCCACCGCAGCCTGCGGCCACTACCATCATCATGATGGCCATTACTAATGCAAGAATCTTTTTCATTTCTTCGTCTCCTTTGGGTTTGCCAGAACCTAGACTGAAACTAAACTCTTGAAATTCCCCTGTTTGTAGTCTCCCATCCCTCCTCAAAATTGTACCCCTCGAGCAAGTTTGCTCGAACACAATTTCAATCTACTTATAAGATACACATTTATCAGACAGTTGTCAAGTTCTTTCTTGAATTTTATTTTTATAAATCGGTTCGAGCACACTTTCTCGTGGTGCACCATATAAATTTGGACATACACATATAAAAAAGCCTCCCTCTCAGAGGGAGGTGGCAGCCCGAAGGGCTGACGGATAAGTTTTAGAAGCGTACATTATAGGCCTTACCTGCCCCGTGAAACGGGGAAGGGGGACCGCCGCCAGGCGGTGGAAGGGGCGATGGTAACGTAACGGCTTCGATTCCCCCTTCCACCGGCTTCGCCGGTCCCCCTCCCCCGCAAGCGGTGGAGGTAAGGTCTGCTAAAAACGTAGCCCCCTAAATGGAAAAATTCACTGCTCGCAAGTATAGCTCATTGCCCCTCACCTCTGAAACAGCTCCCTTATCTCCTCATCCGTCAGCTTGGACAGGAAGTTTTCGCCGGGCTGTATCATCTTGTCTATGAGATTCTTTTTCTTCTGCTGCAGGTCGTAGATTTTCTCCTCCACCGTATCCTTCATGATCAGGCGCACCACCTGCACATTGTTCTTCTGGCCCAGGCGGTAGGCGCGGTCGGTGGCCTGGTCCTCCACGGCGGGGTTCCACCAGGGGTCGACATGCAGCACCATATCCGCCCCCGTGAGATTCAGCCCCGTGCCACCGGCCTTGAGGGAAATCAGGAACACAGGCCTGTTGCCTGCGTTGAAGGATTTCACCAGATTAAGGCGTTCAAGAGCAGGGGTGCTGCCATCCAGATAGTGATACTTCATGCCCATCTTTTGGAGCCTGTCCCCAATATGCCCCAGAAGGGTGGTGAACTGGGAGAAAATCAACAGGCGGTGGCCAGCCTCCACCGCATCTCCCACGATTTCCTCCAGCACATCCAGCTTGCCAGAGCCGCCATTGTAATCCTCCAAAAAGAGCGAAGGGTCGCAGGCAATCTGCCGCAGACGGGTGAGGATAGCCAGGATCTTGATCTTCGTCTCCCCAATATTCCTCTCTTTCAGAGCTTCGTTGAATTCCTTCTGGCTCTTGAGGAACCAGGCCTTGTAGACCTTGTCCTGCTTCGGGGTCATCTCGCAGGTCTGGCGGCGCTCCACCTTGTCAGGCAGCTCTGTCAGCACATCCTGCTTCAGGCGGCGCAGGATAAAGGGCATGATGTGGCGTCTGAGGTCTGCGGCCGCCTGCTCGTCCTGCTCCTTGACAATGGGGGTTTCATATTTCTGCTTGAACTTCGGCTGGGTCAGGAGATACCCGGGCATCAGGTAATCAAAAAGCGACCACAATTCCGTCAAAGTATTCTCTATAGGCGTGCCAGTGAGGGCAAAGAAACCCTCTGCCTGCAGCTGCTTCACGCTATGGGCATTCTGGGTGCCGGGATTCTTGATATGCTGGGCCTCGTCCAGGATGGCATAGCGGAAATGGCAGGGAGCATAAAGATCAATATCCCGCTTCAGCATATTGTAAGTGGTGATAAGAAGATCTGCCTCCCCGGGCTGATTCTTCTGGGGCAAAGATTTTTTGAGGATTTCCTCTCGCTCTTCCTTGGTGCCCGCCACCGCTATGGCTTTGAGCCGGGGCGTGAAGCGCCGGGCCTCATCCAGCCAGTTGTAGACCAAAGAGGTGGGAGCCACCACCAGGGAAGGCGGCGAAACCTTACCCTCTTTCTCATCTTCCTCCTTCTTGGCCAGCAGGAAGGTTAGCACCTGCAAGGTCTTGCCCAGACCCATGTCATCGGCGAGAATCCCCCCCAGATGGCACTGGGCAAGGCCAGACAGCCAATTGAAGCCCGTTACCTGATAGTCGCGCAGGGTATCAGTGAGACTTGCGGGCACTTCGTAGTCCGAATCCTGAGGGCTCCTCACGCGCCGCACCACCTGACGAAAGATCTGGCTGCGCTTCAAAGTTATATCACCCTGATTTTCCCGGGCCAGCGTATCAATATACATGGCCTGAGCCAGGGGCAGTACAGCGGTTTCCCCTGCTTTCACATTCTTCTTGCCCAAACCCGTGTTTTCCACAAACTCTGCCAGAGCCGCCAGCTGCTGATCCCCCAGAGTCACAAAGGTACGGTCTTTCAACCTGTGGTAGCGGCGCTTTTTGCGGTAAGAGGCCAGAATATCCATCATTTCCTTGAAATCCAGATCTTCCGCCTTGAAGGACACTTCCAGCAGATTATCGTCATTGACGCTGACCCCTGCCGTCACCTTGGGCATACGGCGGACAGGCTTTTCCTGGAAGGCATCCTCATAGAAGATTTCCACCCATTCCGGCAGGGCAGGCAGTTCCTCATAGAGGAAATCGTAGCTCCTCTCCTCATCCCGCTGCACGTAACGGTTCCCTTCCGGCTGAAAGCCGTAATTGGCCAGTCGCAACTCGATTTCCTTCTCTCCGCTCTCGTTGCGCACCAATTGCTGGCCCCGAGGGAGCTGGAGCTTCTTATCAACCAGAGGATTGAACTTATTATCACCATAGGCGTAGACAGGCCGCACGGAAATGCCTTCACCTTCATAGTCAAGATAGAGTTCACAGGCCAGGGGCTCGAAGATGAACTTATCCTCAAAGCCCTCAGCCACTTCCACCTCCACCACACGGCGAAGGCGAGGCAGGACCAGGGAGAAGAAACGGGTCATATCCTGAGGGGAAAGGCTGATGCCATGGGGATTATTCCTGGCCACATACATGAAAGGCCGCACATCTTTATCAAAATCATCGTCAGTATGATAAATCTTGCCATCCACATAGAGATACCTGTTTTCATCGTCCAGGAAGCAGGCAGTATCCCCCACCGCAAAATCAATCAGGCCGCCCCCATCATCCTCTCTCTCCACCGTCAGCTTGAAAGGAGGATTTCCCGGTGCTGTCTCCACTGTCTCCGTTTGGGAATTATTTATATTGAACTCAAAGGGCTGCCCTGCCATGATTTCCAGGAACTTGGCAAAATTTTCATTGCCAAGTTTGAACTTCTTGGCATCAAAGGTCAGGCTGCGGCCATAGTAGCCATAACTGTAATAGCCGTATTCCGAACAGGACATCAGGTCCCGTTCCCGCCGCCGGGCTTCATCTATCAGCTTGAACAGCTTCTCCGAGGTCTCATCTGCCCAGACGAAATTGCTGGTATCAATGGAATTTTTGGTGCCCAAAGGCCAGGACTGGCCCTCCTTGACGCACTGGCGGAAGGAAAGAGGGTCTTTCAGCACATAAAGCCTGTCCTCCCCCACCTTGAATTCCAGCCACCGCTCATAACCACCACGCATCTCCACTACCATGAGCTTCGGCACCAGCTGAATCCTCTGCCTGCACCTGTTTTCCTGAGCCGACTCCACCTGAGGAGCGTAAAACTCGAACAGTTCCTTACTTACTTTCGCATCCCGTTTCTTCTTTTGCTCCCTGGCCAAATCCCTGCCGGTCTTGAGGTCATTTTTGAACTCCCCAAAGGTTTCCATCAAAGCTTCCAAAACCTGCGCAGGCTTTGCATTGGTTCGTTCTATATGCTGGACAATTTTTTCGAAACCTTCTTCTTTTTTCTGCTCCTCACGAATGGCGAAAAGAGTTGCCACCACATGCTTGCAAGCATCCTCTTCATCTCCAATGGGACAATTGCAGTGCCAATCATATACTTCACTTCCATCCTCTGAAAGCTCTACCGACACACGATATTTCCGTGTTCCCTTGACCACAGCCGAATACGCTTGTTCTCCTTCGCTCTCCAGCTCGAAAACTCGTCCCTGCTTATAGTAACTCTTTCCTCTGGACAAATATGTGCTGTTAGTGGTATACCTTATGGCTTCAATATCCAGCAAGCCATCCCTCTCCCCTCATCTATGCAAACCGCCTTGAACCAATCACAGCGTTATGTTAAACTTTATCTATCTTAATATTCTAGCATAATCAGAAGTAATCTGGAAAGGTCTGAACACCTTATGAATAAAGCCACGGGGCTGCCTCCCTGTCCCCGCATTCTCATGATACGTCTCTCTGCCATAGGCGATGTGCTCCATGCCACCTCCGTGGCCCGCAACCTGAAACTCTTCCTGCCGGAAGCCCACCTTACCTGGCTCTGCAGCCCTCCGGCAGATGACCTGCTGCGGGGCAACCCGGATGTGGATGAAGTCATCAGCTGGGACAGGCGGATATTCGACACGGCCATCTCTGAGCACAGATTCGGCCAGGCCTTCCGCTCTCTCAAAGAAGCCCGCCGCCTTTTCAAGGAGCATGGTCCCTTTGATGCCGTCCTGGACATCCAGGGGCTTTTCCTCACAGGTGTCCTCGCCCTGCTCACCGGCTGTGGGCGCCGCATCGGCATCCACGAACGCCATGAGGGCAATCCCTTCTTCATGACTGATATGGCCCCGGACATAGACGACAAGCACAAGATTCGCCGCTACCTCACAGCCCTCATGCCCCTGGGCTGGCAGCAGGAGGATTTCGTGCCAGGCACAGTGCTGACCCTTGATGCCGACTGGAAAAGTTATGCCCATGGCTTCTGGAAAGAGCATGATATAGACCCACAGAAGCCAATCCTCATGGTGAACATCCGCACCACCTGGCCGGACAAGCACCTGCGACCCCGTGTCTTTGGTGAGCTTCTGGAGAAAGCCAATATCCCTGATGATATGCAGCTCATCTTCCCCGGCGCCCCCGGGGACAAGCCGTATATAGAAGAAACTTTGGACTACCTAAAAGAAAACGCCCCTGAGCTTGCCTCCAGAGCCATCTGCATTGCGGGAGAAACCTCACTGAGGGAACTGGCGGCCCTCATCAAGTCCGCCACCCTCTTCCTCACCTGCGACACCGGCCCTCTCTACGTGGCCGAAGCCGTAGGCACCCCTACCTTCTCCCTCTGGGGCCCGACGCTCCCCACCATCTACGGTCCCCTCTCCCCAGGCCATCACTTCTACATCTCCCCCCATGAATGCAAGGCCTGCTGCAAGACCAAATGCCCCAAGGGCAACGCCTGCATGGAGGCCATCGAGCCGGGGGAGGCGGCGAAGGAACTGGAAAAGGTTTTAATACATCTGTGCATCTAAAAATAAGGGAGCAAGCCCAGCGGCGGGCTTGCTCCCTGTTTGCTTATGTGATTGAATTTACTGCTTCATATCGATTATGGTCTCCAGCATCTCATCACCTACGGCGATCATCTTGGGGTAATCCTAAAAGCCGCACTGAAGGATGTTCATGTCGGCAAACTCGTTGGTGATGTCAACATTGGACATTGCCAGAATCAAAGCTGCGATTTACAGTCTGCCACGTCTTGCCAGATTGTGACATTTTTCTACCATGTCAGCCCAATCACGTTTACCCATGTCATGCATATAAGCCCATGATTCCGGACTGTTTATTTGCTGCGTCAGGGGAGATGCCTTCACCATGGCCTTGGCTTCTTTGCCGCTGTAGCCACGTTTTACCAATTCCAATACGGTATAACAGAAATAATACCGCTGGTCGCTCATTTTGCGGGCATACCTGTCGAGAACCATTTCAAAACACCTCCACTTGTAATATTTTCAGGTAAGATAGAGATTTCTCTGTCTTAAAGACATACTGCATCCCTAACGATTTTTCAGAAATATTTTGCAAAAACTCAAACTTGCTAAGTTTTCCCTCTTCGCAATCCAAAGCATCTTCACGAACCCGGCGGTCAGCTATCGGTCCTATTATGCAGTCTACGTCAGAGTTGGACTGTAAGCAGCGCTGGGTGATAATCATATCTGCAAATTCGTTGGCATGGCTGCATTTATGCCGTGACAATGGAAACAGCCTGTCTGTCCAGCAGTTCCAGAAGACGGCTAGATGGTCCATTGGGTGTATTCCGACCCGATTCCCATGCTTCTATGGTTTTCTTGCTGACACAGAGGTATTTAGCAAGGACAGCCTGGGTTAGGTTGTTCTTCAAGCGAATGCTGCGCACCTCAGCACCGCTGAACTTGCGGGCAGGGGCAATGTTTATGGTTAGAGTTTCATGGGTAAGGTTAGCCCCATTATTTTCTTCATAATCAGCAATAAGTTCATTTAATGAACCAGCTATCATATCATAAGTCCTGCTCATTTTGTTACTCCCTTCTGCATACTCTTTTCCAAACGCTCAATCAAGGCTTTCAAACCGTTCCGCTCTGCCTGTGAGAGATTTTCCATCTCGTTCTTCGCAAATACCATGACCAGAAAAATACGTCCGTGGATTTCAAAGTCCACATAACATACACGGGCACAGTGAGATTTCCCCCGATTCCCGTAGGAAAAACGCATTTTCCGCAACCTGCCAGTGCCACGCATAACAGCACCGGCTTTAGGATTGTCCAGCAATATAGATTGCAGTTCCTTCATGTGTTCATCGGTTAGCCCCAGAGCCTTCCACTGTTCATCAAATTTCTTGCCATGTATAAACTCTCGTGATACCAGCATATTCTCGCCCCTTTGTTTATATTATACCCTATTTGATAGGGTTCAGCAAGCAAAAGAGGAGCAGGCCCGCCGGGCCTGCTCCTCTTTTACTTATGTGGCTAACTTTACCTCTTCATATTGATGACGGTCTCCAACATCTCGTCACCTACGGTGACAATCTTTGAATTAGACTGGAAGCCGCGCTGGGTGATGATCATATCTGCAAATTCGTTGGCGATGTCTACGTTGGACATTTCCAGAGCGGATGGCGTAATCTTCACGCCAAGATCGGTAGCAGTTTTTACGTTTGCTGCACCAGAGTTGTTAGAGGTCTGATACAGCGAACTGCCGGTCTTAGTGAGACCAGAAGCATTAGTGAACTGAGCAATAGCTACCTGTGCTTCTGCCTTCTGAACACTGTTTGTGTAAGTTCCCATGATAACCCCGGAACTATCAATAGAAATGCTTTCGAGAGACCCCGCCGCATTGCCATCAGCATCGCCATTGATGGTATTCATACCAGCATACTGAGTCAAATCGCCTAATTCCAGACTTATGCTCTGTGGGGTCGAAGAGCCATTGGGAGCCGTATGCGTAACAGACAAAGAGCTTTTTTTGACGCTGTCACCATCAAGCGCCCCTGGAGGTGTAGTGATAGTTACCTCCGAATTTGTATCAGCAACCAATGTTTCTGTTCCACTAAAAGTACCTTCCCTGATAATACCGTCATAATCAAAAGTTATCGTTGTAGATCCCAAAGTATAAGTGGACGTAGACCCATCGGCTTCATTCACAGTCGCTTCTGGCAAGGACATTACCCACGCCGTGGCTTTTTTAGTTACAGGATTCCCTTCCTCATTAGTATAAGTTAGGTCTGCTACAACACTTTTCTCAAACAAAACAGTAGATGTATGTTCTACCCCTAGGCTATCATAATAAGTCCAGGCTGTAGTCTGAGGCATAGAACGACCAATAACATACCTTCCTGAATTAACAGTCATTTTACTGCCATCACTAAAATACAAAGTCACTGGCTGCTCAGATGAAGCCCCAATGTATTTTCCTGCAGTGGTTTCTGTATGTGTAGTGCCATCAGAAGGCTTAACAAAAGAATACGATGTAATTACAGGCACATCAGCATCAAGATTATTTGTATATGTAGCTGTGCTTGTTGCTTCTGCCGCCATGGTCTGTCCTAGCTTTACAACAATATCCGTTGTTGGGCCCGTAGTACTAAGGGCACCACTATCATCCGCCATCCATCCCTGCACTTTAAGACCACTGCCAGGCATTACATAGTTGCCATCAGCATCAAATTCAAAGTCACCATTGCGAGTATAGTATGTCTGTTTGTTGTCTTTTACCACAAAAAGTCCATTACCTGAGATACACAAATCTGTGTTCTTACCTGTTGACTGCACGGAACCATCGCTAAAAAGCAAATCTACGCTAGCCACACCAGAACCCAATCCTACCTGCTTGGCATTTACACCGCCTTTTGTTCCAGTAGGTGCTGCAGCACCGCTCATAGTCTGATTCAAGGTATCAGCAAAAGTCACGCGGCTGGACTTGAACCCTGTGGTATTGACATTAGAAATGTTGTTGCCAATGACATCCATTCTCGTCTGGTGGTTCTTGAGGCCGGATACGCCTGAGAAGAGCGAACGCATCATAGTAAATCACATCTCCTTATTATGTATAGATAGGCAGCTCCTTGCGACGTTCCCTGTCGGCGTGGCCTGACGGCCCTGTTCTTCCCTGTTTATCACATGATTTATAACATACTTATGTTACGACATATATATCGTATAAAACTTAGAAAAACTTAAATATTTTTATGTTAAAAATTTTCAACATAAAAATCACCACGTAAAAATACATAAATTACAGTATAATGGGCCCCTTGTCAAGACCACATCCTGAAATTTTAAGAGTGTCAGTGAACAGAGTATCCTACGCAGCGAAGCAGCCAAAATAGAATTCGTTAGGAACCTTGTAGCCTAAAGCCTCGTGGGGACGTATATTGTTGTAATCATCCACGTATTGGTTGATCAGGCGGCGAAGCTCTCTTGGCGTACGGTATTCGTTAGGATAGAGCTGCTCCGTTTTGAGGCTGCGAAACCAGCGTTCAATCATGATGTTGTCAGCCCAGCGGCTCCTGCCATCCATGCTTTGACGGATGTTAAGGCTACGAAGCAGGTCTTTGTAGTCATCACTGGTAAACTGGCTGCCCTGGTCTGAATTGATGATGGCTGGAACGCCACATGCCTTAACGGTTTCCTTTACGGCATAAATGACAGATTCTGCTTCCAGACTATCTGAAAGATAATGGCCGACCAGCCGCCGGCTATACCAATCAATTATTGCAGTCAGATACATGTGTCCATGTGGCATCGGAATATAGGTGATGTCAATGGACCACACCTGGTTGGGGAAAGACACATTATAATTGCGTAACAGATAAGGCACGATAGACTCCTTGAAATTGCGCTTGGACAGATTAGGTTTAGGGTAAACGGCATAGATGCCCATCTTCAGCATAAGTCGCCGTACTGTCTTGCGACAGGCTGAAAAACCTTCTTCCTGCAGTTTGGCAACAATCTTACGAGAGCCGAGATAAGGACACCTGGTATGCCAGTAGTCGATACGTGCCATTAAGGCTTCATCAAGCTTGACAGCAGCTTTATCTGGTTCAGTGGGCGTGTAATATAGGCTTGAGCGGTTTAGTCCCAGCAGCTCGCACTGACGGCGTATGGAAAGACCATTACCCTTTCGGATCATATTCCGGGATTCGTGGGATGGTCTCCCCAGCCTGGCGAAAGCAGTCCTGAAGAAAGTCGCGTTCAAGCGTAAGCTGACCAATGGTCTTTAGCATTTGGTCATTCTTTTTCTTCAGGTCGTCCTCCTTCCTCTGAACGGCCTTACGCTCAGAGTCTGCGCCAAAGGCGAGATAGGCATTCTGCAAGAATTCTTGCTTCCATTTTCTGACCATGTTTGGATTCAGGCCGTTTTCAGAGCAGATGACATTGAATTCCTTGTCGCCTTGAAGAATTGACAAAACAATCTTGGTCTTGAATTCAGCAGTGTACTTTTTTCTTGGCATAATGGCAACCTCCAATTTTCGTTACCTATACTATATCATGCACTCTTAAAATTTTCAGTACTGGTCTGAATTCATGGGCCCATTATACAGTGATTTTTCCTTTTAAAAATCACCTAATTAATGTTAAAGAATAAACATAATTTCTTTGATTAAAATAACATATAAAATTAACTTTAAAACTGTTAGAATTATATCGAGGTGATGTGATAATGGCAGAGAAATTATTGATTACCAAAAAGAACGCCAGAGGCACCGATGGCTACAAGGTTTTTTCGGTACGTTTGAAGGAAGATACGGTGGATGAAATAGGGCGACTTTCGGATGTCACGGGGAGGACTAGGAACGAGCTAATCGGCTTGCTACTTGACTTCGCGCTGGCTAACAGCGAGGTTGTCACTGAGAAATAAGATTCAGATAATCAAAAAAACGAGGCTATTCTGACTGTCAGAATAAGCCTCGTTTTTATGTTATAAATTATGTTTAATTTTTATGTTTTTTCAAAAAACAATAGTTGTAATCATTAAGTTCAAAAGACGTTTTTCCGATATAAAAATTGAAAAGAAAACACGGATGAAAATCATGTTAAATCAAGCATGAATTACAGGCAAAAATGACAGGGAAAGTCGGCTCGCCTAATGACTATAAAAAAGGAGACGATATATTATGATGCGCTCACTGTTTTCCGGCGTTTCCGGCCTTAAGAACCACCAGACCCGCATGGATGTCATAGGCAACAACATTTCAAACGTGAACACCACCGGCTTCAAGTCAGGCCGGGTGAACTTTGTGGACACCCTGAATCAGACCATCAGTGCGGCTACTGGTGGTACTGACAACCTGGGTGGCACCAACCCCAAGCAAATCGGCCTCGGTTCCTCTGTCAGCAGCATTGATACCCTCTTCACCGATGGCTCCGTGCAATCCACGGGCAAGAATACTGACCTCTGTCTCTCTGGCAACGCCCTTTTCGTAATCAAGGAAGGCAACCAGACTTACTACACCCGCAACGGCGCTTTCGAGTTTGACGGGGACGGCAACTATGTGCTGCCGGGCAGCGGCTTCAAGGTACAAGGTTGGAACGGGACAGACGGTGCTCTCGACACCAGCACTGCGGTAACTGATATCAATGTGCAGGTAGGAAAGAGCATGGCAGCTTCCGCTACCGTCATGGCCAATTATGCCAACAACCTTAAC
Organism: Selenomonas sp. AB3002; assembly: GCF_000702545.1. NCBI lineage: Bacteria > Bacillati > Bacillota > Negativicutes > Selenomonadales > Selenomonadaceae > Selenomonas > Selenomonas sp. AB3002. The sequence continues at coordinate 615,780 of NZ_JNIO01000002.1, forward strand.
GCAGCTGCACTTACCATTGCCTCCATGGATGGCGGTACAGCAGAAGGCACACTTACAGCTTCCGCCGCCGATAAAGTCACCCTTACCATAAACGGTGTCGAATATCTTGCTACTTCTGGAACTTTTTCTACCAAAGAAACGTATACTGTATCAGCGGCATATACTGCTAGTGCCACATCTATGAAAGTCAAGGATTCAGATGGCAATGAACAAACTATTACCGTTGATGCCAATACGACTGCTGTTGCTGCCGATACGGCTGTTACTTCTGTCACAGGCGGCACCTCTACTGACTTCACAAAAACCAAGGCTTCAGCTAGCAATACAGTCATCATAAATGACGGCACCAACGACTATGAGATTACCAGCGGTACTTTCTATAGCGAAAGAACCTACACCTTCTCCAAGGCAGTAGCCTCCGGTGACACCACAATTACCTTGGAAGATTCTGAAGGGAATACGCAGACCGTAGCCCTTAAAACGCCCGCTACCAGTACTACAGCTGCCAGTACTGCTGCAACCTATACTGGCGGCACTACTGTTACTCCCAAAACTGCCAGCATAACTAACCCCATTACTATGACGATGAGTGACGGCACCAAGATAAGCCAGACCAGCGGCACCTTCTGTGAGGGTGAGAGTCTTCCTATCACTACTACTTTAACCATCTATGATACTTTGGGCAACGTGCATAGTCTGCCTGTATATTTCACAAAAACAGCTATTGACAGCACCAGCGGTAACTCTTGGACTGTATCCCTTGCTACAAACGGAAGCGGCACTGTAACCCTTTCCGAAGCCGATGGAACTACCACGACTGTGACTATGTCAGATACGACAGTAGATTTCACTACAATGGGCAAATATGATACCGACGCCACCAGAAATCTCGGCGGCAGAACCAGCGTCCTTACCCTTACCAATGGTTCACGCGGCACGCAGACTGTAACCCTTGATTTCGCTTCCCTCACCCAGTTCGCTGGCAACAACACCGTCAACGGCACCACTGATGGTTATGCCGCTGGTACGCTGGAGAGCATCTCCATTGACACCACCGGCACCATCTACGGCACCTATACCAACGGTGTCCGGCAGGCAGAGGCTCAGGTAGCTGTGGCTCAGTTCACCAATGCCGCAGGCCTCACCAAGACCGGCAGTTCCCTCTATCAGGCCTCCAGCAACTCCGGTACCCCCAATGTGAAAACCACTACCGACTTAGGCGTAAAGATTACGCCGTCTGCTCTGGAACTCTCCAACGTGGATATCGCCAACGAATTCGCAGACATGATCATCACCCAGCGCGGCTTCCAGTCCAACTCCAAGATGATTACCGTAGGCGACGAAATGCTTGAGACCGTCATCAATATGAAGAGATAAAATAACTGCATAGCAAACAGGGAGCAAGCCCACCATCGGGCTTGCTCCCTTTATTATGCTCATCACTCTGTTATCTGCAGCAGCGCCAGTTTGTCCGCTGCTTCATTCATCTCTGCTTCAGCCTTCTCTGCCTCGGCAACAGCCGCATTAGCCTTATCTCTCAGCCTCTCGGCCTTGGCCTTCTTGTGTTCCAGTTCCCTCGCTGCCTTTTCTATGGCCGCCTGCCTGTTCTTGTGGGCTGCTGCAAGCTCTGCCTTGGAAAGGCCTTTTTCCGGGTGCTTCTTCGCTTCCAGTTTCAGCTCATCTTCATGGGTGAGAGTCCCCCGGGTGCGGGCGATGAGTTCGTCCTGATGAGCCTCGGCATACTTGAGGATGGCGGCGTAGAACTTGCCATCCACATCTTTTTCTGAAAGGTTCTCCAGCTTGATGACGCCCCCGTCTTTTTCGACGGGCTTCACCGAGTTGATGACACCGAAGCCGCTGTCCAGATCATCATGCTGGCTTATGGTAACGGTTTTATTTTTGAGGTCAAAATCCAGATACTCAGCCGCCCCCACCAGATCGCCATAACCGTCCAGAGAAAGGCCGTTCCAACGACGCTTGGAACGTACATCCTCTATCTGCACAGCATCATAAGTGCGGACAGTAGGCACGATCAGGTGATTGAGGTCGATATGCCCCTGTGCGTTCACCGCATAGCACATCTGCTCCATATTGAAGTAGTAGTTCTGGCGGGAGGTGGACTGCACCCACTGGAAAGTCTTTTCCGGCAGGCTCACCGCCGCCTCAGCCTGAGGTGCAGCAGGCATGGCAAGGAGGGCTGCCAAACAAAGGCCAGCCCCTATCTTCTTCACCATATTGACAGTCTGTATCTGAATCATGTTTTCAGCTCCTATTTTCCCATATATCACAAAATACGAGCGTAATTCTACCATATCATGCTGAAAACATAATGAAGTAATATTATTCTTCAAGTTGTCCCAAAACGTAGAAAGTTCCATGAGCTTTGGCAAAGAGCTTGCCTTCCCGGCTCAGCATTTCGCACTCGCAGGCCATAGTGCGGCGTCCATCGTGAAGCACCTTCGCCTTGGTGATGATCCGCTCCGTGAGCGGCACCGAGTGCAGGAACTCTGTCCCCAGCTGCATGGTGACCACCTTCTTGCCCAGTTCCAGGCAGGCCGCCCCCATGGCGGTATCTGCCAGGGTCATGAGCACTCCGCCATGGACGATATTGTAGAGATTAGTATGGTATTCCTCCACCACCAGTTCCAGATGGACGCTGCCTCCTTCTTCTGGCACCACCTCCACGTTCATGTGGTCAGCAAAGGTATTCTGATGGAAAAAGCGGATAATCTGGCGCTGGCGTTCGGTTAAATTCTGTTCTTCGATCATGGTATAGCTCCTCATAGAAAAAGCCTTCCCCTTGAGGGGAAGGTGGCAGCCCGAAGGGGTGACGGATGAGGTGGAACCCAGCTCGTTTAGCTAACATAACCTGAAACGCAACACCTCATCCGCCCCTGCGGGGCACCTTCCCCTCAAGGGGAAGGCAATCATTATTCGACCTGTGCTTTCGTTCGTGCCTGCGCTTTGCGGTGACGCAAATACAGCACACCAATCACCACTGCGCACACGCCTACAAAGACAAGGCTGGCCTGATGGCCCACAGCCAGCATGACCTCCCAGCTCTTGCCCAGCATCATGCCTGCAAAAAGAATGAGGGCCGTCCAGGGCAGGCTGCCGGCGATGGTGTAGATGATGAAGCGCTTGAAGTCCACATGGGCAAAGCCTGCAGGCAGGGAGATGAAAGTGCGCACCACAGGCAACATGCGGCTGAAGAACACAGCCTTCAGGCCATATTTGTCAAACCAGTTCTGGGCAATATCCACATGGCTCTTCTTCACGAAGAAATACTTGCCGTATTTATCTACGAAGCTGCGGCCGCCCTTATGCCCCACGGCATAGGCAAAGACCGAGCCCACGATGCCGCCAATCATGCCGGCGTTCAAAGCACCAATAAAAGTCATATCTCCGGAAAAGATCATAAAACCAGCAAAGCCCAGGATCAGCTCGCTGGGAATGGGAATGCAGGCGTTCTCAGCTGCCATCAGCACTGCCACTGCCACATAGCCCCAGTCAGCAATGAACTGCAGGAATACCCCGGAAAAGCTCTCCATATTTCTCTATCGTCCTTTCTTACATTAACACTAACTCTAAGAGGCATTATACAGCATTATTTTTGTTTTTTCCATGAAAAAAGCAAAAATAAAAAGACGCCCTCCCCGAAAGGGGCTGACGCCTTGATATCGCTTACTCAGCGGTGAAGGGCAGCAGTGCAATGTTGCGTGCACGCTTGATAGCCACGGTCACCTGACGCTGATGCTTTGCGCAGTTGCCGGAAATACGGCGGGGCAGGATCTTGCCGCGCTCAGTCACGAAACGGCGGAGCTTAGCTACATCCTTATAGTCGATATGCTCGACCTTGTCCACGCAGAAAGAGCAAACTTTCCTGCGGGGCCTTCTGCCTCTGTCTCTTCTCATCGATTCTTTCCCTCCTTGCCTTTAGGGACTTATGCGTTCAGTCCCTTAAAATGGGATTTCCTCGTCAGAGATATTGGGGCCGAAATTATCGGCCGGTGCCTGCTGTGCCTGAGGTGCCGGGGCGCCGTAGCCCTGGCCGAACCCACCCTGCGGTGCAGAGCCCTTGGGATCAAGGAATTCCAGCTCGTCCAGCACCACATCAAAGGCGCTGCGCTTGGAACCATCCTGAGCCTCATAGGTACGGGTCTGAAGACGACCCTCCACGCCTACACGGCGGCCCTTGGCAAGGTTGTTGCCAATTATCTCCGCCAGCTTATCCCATGCCATGCAGGGGATGAAGTCAGCGGTGGGCTGGCCGTTCTGCTCCGCTTGTCTGCGGAAGCGGCGGTCTACTGCAAGAGTAAAGGTCGCAAACGCCTTGCCGGACTGAGTATAGCGCAGTTCCGGATCACGCGTCAGGCGGCCAATAAGCACAACTTTGTTCATGGCAAATCCTCCCTGACTGGATTTAAGATATTACTCTTCGTCGGATTTGACGATCATGTGCTTGAGGAGCTCGTCCGTAATCTTCATCACGCGGTCGCACTCAGCCACAACGGCAGGCTCGCACGCAACGTTGAACAGGCAGTAAAAGCCTTCAGCGCAATCCTTGATCTCATAGGCAAGACGCTTCTTGCCCCAGCGATCTTCATTTTCGATCGTACCGCCGTTTTTCTTGATGAGGTTCGAGAACTTCTCGATGACAGCGTTGGTAGCTTCCTCCTCCATCGGCTTAACGATGAATATGATCTCGTACTTTCTCACGAAATCACCTCCCTCTCTGGTCATTGGCCACGGGTCTGTGCCCGGGGCAGAGGTTCAATAAGTTTCCTTACATAAACCTTGCGTTAATTACGACTAGAGAATTATACCATCATTACAAGGGTTGTGCAAGAGTTTTTTCATAGCTGAATAAAATCTTCGCCAAAGCAGGGAAAAGCCGTCTCAGCAAGAACAATAAAGTAAGCAACTTTCTCTCACTACATATGAAGGAGGCGTATGAACTTGGACAAGCGACAAAGCGAAGCAGATGCTGTCAAAAAGGCCGAAGAGGCCTTTGACCGCAAACGGCGCACCATAGGTCTTTTCGGTGCTCCCATCCTGGCTGTGCTGGTTTTCATGACTCCCATTGCCGGACTTACCTTGGAAGCTCACAAGCTTTTAGCCATCATGGTATTGGTAGCTCTCTGGTGGATCACGGAGCCCGTGCCAATACCGGTGACCTCCCTTATCGGTCCCACCCTGGCGGTCATTACTGGTGTGGTGCCCGTGGGCACGGCCTTTGCAGCCTTCGCCAACTCCATGATTTTCCTCTTCATGGGCGGCTTTATCCTGGCCAAGGCCATGATGACCCACGGCCTTGATAAGCGCTTTGCCTACTGGCTGTTGTCCCGTGAGTGGGTGGGCTCCAATCCCAAAAGGATTTTCCTGGCGGTAGGCCTGGCAGCAGCCCTGTGCTCCGGCTGGGTCAGCAACACTGCCACCGCCGCCATGATGTTCCCCATCTGCCTTGGACTTTTGACTTCTATAAAAGAAATGTTTGCTGCCAATGGCAGGGAAATCCATCTCCACGAGTACAAGTACGCCACCGGCCTCATGCTGATGACGGCCTACTCCTGCTCCATCGGCGGCGTACTGACCCCCATTGGCACTCCTCCGAACCTTATCATGCTGGGTTTCCTGGATACCATGTGCGACATCCATGTATCCTTCTTCCAGTGGATGACCTGGGGCCTCATTGCCATGGTAGTTTATTTCGCCATTGCCTATGTGGTGCTTTCCCATTTGTTCCCTGCTGATGTCACCCGCATCGAGGGGGCAGATGTCTTTATCAAGACCAAGCGGGACGAACTGGGAAGCTGGACCCGTGCCCAGAAGAACACTCTGCTGGCCTTCATCGTGGCAGTGACGCTCTGGGTGCTGCCGGGCTTCATGTCCATTGCTTTTGGCAGCACAGACCCCATGCTGAAAATGTATAACCTCCTCTTCCCCGAGGCCATCGCAGCCATGGCTGGCGCCCTTCTGCTCTTCCTCCTGCCAGTGAATTTCAAGGAGCGTCAGTTCACCCTGAAATGGTCCGAGGCCATGCAGGGCATCGAGTGGGGCACTCTGATTCTCTTTGGCGGCGGTCTTGCCATGGGCGGCATGATGTACAAGACGGGCCTTTCCCAGTGGGTGGGCGACCTCATTGTCAGCTCCATGGGCGGGGCACCCTCTGAGGTGGCCATGGTGGCCATTTTCTCAGTCATGGCGCTCTTGCTCTCCGAGCTCACCAGCCATACGGCGGCTACCAATATGATTGGGCCCCTGGCCATCACGGCAGCCCTTTCCGCAGGCATCAGCCCCATACCCGTGTCTGTGGGCATTGCCCTGTCGGCTTCACTTGGGTTTATGCTGCCGGTGTCCACACCGCCTAATGCCATTGTGTATGCGTCGGGGTATATTCCTATTACGAAGATGATAAAGACTGGCGTCTATATCGACTTTATAGGGATTGCGTGCGTGACCATTCCTCTTGCCATCTACTTTGTTAACTGGATAACAGGTTAAGCCTTCGGCTTTTACTTTTCTTTGGCGCAAAGAAAAGTAACAAAAGAAAACAGTGGCCCCGGTTTAATCCTCAAACACGAAGGGCCACAGGAAGCGCCCATCCATGGGCGCCGGGGTTCGTTAGTTTGAAGGCTCTTAAGGAGGTTCCTTATGCAGAATCAGACACTTACTGAAAGCCTTTCGGCTTTTGATCCGGAAATATATGGGCTGCTGCAGGAGGAGGTGCAGCGGCAGCGGTTTACCCTTTCCCTTTTGCCTACCTCCAATGCTGTTTCTCCCTTCTGCGCTTATTTGAAGGGCAGCATCTTCGGCAATGGATACCTTGACCATCATGCCGTGAACTCGCGTGTGAAATTGGAAGACATCGCCGCCCACCGGGCTGAAAAACTCTTTGGGGCAGACCATGCCATCGTGCGGCTGTCGGATATCACTTCCGCTTCCCGGGTGGTCTTCCATGCCTTGCTGCAGGAGGGAGGCACGGTGCTTTCCTTCAACCGGCGCAAATCTGAGCATTGCAGCGGGGACTGGATGAATTTTGAGTTCCTGAATTTCAGCATTGACCCGGACACAGAACTCATAGACCTGGCGAGGGTGGAGAAGATTGCCCAGGCCCGGAAGCCCAGGCTGATCATCTACTCTCCTGTCAATTATCCCCGGCAGATGGATTTCGAGAAGCTGCATGACATCGCCAAAGGCGTGAGAGCCTATCTCTGGGTGGACATCGGCCAGAACGGCGGCGCAGTAGCCGCCGGCTGCGCTCCCTCCCCCATACCTTATGCCGATGTGGTGACCTTCCCCACCAACGATGCCCTCCACGGCCCCCAGAGTGCCGTCATCCTCACCACCAGGGAGCTGGCTGACAGAATGGACAAGGCTGTGCTGGAAACAGGCCATGCCATGGTGAAGAAAAACGTCCTGGCAGCCCTTGCCACCACCTTCCTGGAAGCAGGCGCTGCCCCCTACAAAGCCTGCTGCGAACAGGTGCTGAAAAACGCCCGTGCCCTGCAGAAAGGCCTGCGCGATGCCGGCCTCAAAACCCTCTGTGGCGACACCGAAAGCCACTTGGTACTGGCCCGTCTGCCCGAAGGCAAAGCCCCGGAAAAAATGGCTGAGAAACTGGAAGAAGCCGGCCTCTTGGTGAAAGGCGAAAAGATGCTAACCTCCGACGAAGGCCTCACCTTCCCCATCCTGCGCCTCTCCGCCCTTGACCCCACCACCCGTGCCCTGAAAGAACCTTCCATGCAGACCGTAGGCCGCCTGCTGGGAGATTTCCTCCTGTCCTCTCAGGACAAAGCCGCCATAGACAAAGTCCGGGCACAGATCAGGGCCATCCTCATAGACAAGCCCCTCTTCTCCGACGAATGGCTGTCCAAAAATATCAATCTGACCGACGGATATGGGCAGAAAGACCTCAACATCACCCAGGAAGTAGAGGCAGAAAAGCAGGAGGCCCAGGCAGAAAGGATGCTATGCTTCTGGGATAACTGAAGCAAAAATAGCAATAAAAAAAGAGCCGTTAAGGCTCTTTTTTATTGCTCGAACTATCCGAACCCCGATGCCGCCAAAGGCGGCGAGGTCGAACCCCCGAACCCCAGGGCCCATGGATGGGCCCCGTGGACGCGGAAATCACACGATGTGATTTCAGTCCACGTTTTCTTTTGGTTCGTTTTCTTTGCGCCAAAGAAAATGAACAGCCGAAACGTTTATGACAGATACGGCTTAACAGCAGCAGCCAACGCTTCCTTAGCAGCCTCAGCTTCCGCCAGATCCTTCCCCTTGGTAGTATAATAAGCCTTGATCTTCGGCTCCGTCCCGGAAGGACGGATAATCACGCTGGACCCATCCTCCAGCTCATAAGTCAGCACATTGGACTTAGGCAGGCCGGTGGCAGCGGTGTCCAGGTAGTCAATGACCTTCGCGACCTTCTTGCCAGCAAGTTCCTTGATGGGATCCTTGCGCAGGTTCTCCATCATGCCCTTCATCTTGTCCATGCCGGACAGGCCCGGGAACTCGAAGCTGTCTACCTTGTTCAGGTAACGGCCGTACTGGCTGTAGATTTCCTCCAGGCGGGCCTTGATCGAAGAACCCTTGCTCCTGTAGTAAGCTGCCATCTCGCAAATCAGCATGGAAGCTACTACGGCATCCTTGTCACGGACGTAGGGGCCGGCCAGATAGCCGTAGCTTTCCTCGAAACCGAAGATGAAGCGGTTCTCCTCGCCCTTGCCCTCCAGCTGGAGGATCTGGTCGCCAATCCACTTGAAGCCGGTCAGCGTATGGCGAAGCTCTACGCCATAGTGCTTGGCCACGGCATCAGCCAGCGGGGTGGAAACGATGGACTTCACAGCCACAGGGTCCTTGGGCATGGTGCCCTTTTCCTGACGGCCGGCGCAGATATAGTCAAGGAGCAGCACGCCCATCTCATTGCCGGACACCAGCTCATAGGAGCCATCCGGGCACTTCATGGCGATGCCCACACGGTCAGCATCCGGGTCGGTGGCCAGCATCAAATCTGCCCCCACCTGCTTGGCCAGCTCCACGCCCTTTTCCATGGCAGCCAGGATCTCAGGATTCGGATAGGAACAGGTGGTGAAGTAGCCGTTGGGATACTCCTGCTCCGGCACGATGGTCACATCGTCAATGCCGATGTCACGCAGCACCCGGGTCACAGGCACCAGGCCGGTGCCGTTCAGCGGGGAATAAACCAGTTTCAGGCCAGCAGTCTTGCAAAGGCCCGGGCGCACCTGGCAAGCCTCGATATTCTCATAGAGGCCGTCCTTGCAGTCCTCGCCCACAAACTTGATCAGGCCTTTTTCCACGCCCTCAGCAAAGGACATGTACTTTGCCCCGGTGAGCACATCCGTCTTCTGGATGGCATTGTAAACCACATCGGCAGCATCATCCGTCATCTGGCAACCGTCCGGGCCGTAGGCCTTGTAACCGTTGTACTTGGCCGGATTGTGGCTGGCGGTGACCATGATGCCTGCATTTGCCTTGTAGAAGCGGGTGGCAAAGGACAGGGCAGGTACCGGCATGGGCTCATCGTAGATGCGGACACTTATGCCATTGGCAGCCAGCACGCCTGCGGCCTCCTTGGCAAAAGTCCAGCCCTTGAGGCGGGTATCGTAGCTGATAGCTACCGTCTGAGTGCCGCCCTCGCCTTTCACCCAGTCAGCCACACCCTGGGTAGCCTGTCGCACCACCCAGATGTTCATGCGGTTGGTGCCGGCACCGAGAGTGCCGCGCAGACCTGCAGTACCGAACTGCAGGGAAGCAGCAAAACGCTCCTTGATGGCCTCATCGTCCCCCTGAATGTCCCTCAGTTCTTTTCCCAAGTCACAGTCAATGAGATCCGCCTCAAGCCAGCGCTTGTATTCGTCCTGATACATAAATTGATCCACCCTTCCCGTAAAAAAATTGATACTTCATCTGCATTGCTACATACTATAATGTATATACGACAAGGCAGGGAGAAAATCCTCCCTGCCTTGTATTTTAATACTTATAAAGACATTTGTCCATAAAAGCCTTCCCCTTGAGGGGAAGGCCAAGTTTCACGCCATTTCCCGCATGCCTTTCCTGATGAAAGACTTCCTGGTGAAGTAAAAGGCAATCATCAGGGGCAGCGCCGAACCAATCCAGGCCAAAGGGCTGGCCCAGCAGGCTCCCAGATAACCCCACATCTCGCAAAGTATCAGGGCGGCACCGGCGCGCATCAGGAGCTCCATGATGCCAGCGAAGGTAGGCACCACGCTCTGGCCTATGCCCTGCAGGACACTGCGGAAGATGAAGAGGAGAGCCAGCACCCAGTAGCAGGAGCCCTGGATCAGCAGGTACATGCTGCCGTACTCAACCACCTGCTCCGCCTCTTCCGTGACGAACATCCCCACCAGCCAGGGACCGAAAAGGGCATTGATGATGCCCATCACAATGGCAAAGCCCACGGACATATAGACGCATTTCTTCACGCCCTCGCTGATGCGGTGGAACTTCCGCGCCCCGTAGTTCTGGGCAGTGTAGGCCGCCATGGCCATGCCGAAGGACATCATGGGCATAAGGGCCAGGGAGTCAACCTTCTGGGAGGCGGCATAGGAAGCTACCGCCACCGGCCCCAGATTGTTCAGCGCCACCTGCAGGATGACTGCACCGATGGCGATGATGGAAGTCTGGAAGCCCATGGGCAGGCCGATGCGCAGATGCCCCCAGAGGATTTCCTTGGTCAGATGCCAGTCCTCCCTCTGGATGTGCAGGGCAGGCACCTTCTTGCAGATGTAGAGTATTGACGCCGCCACGCCCAGGCTCTGGGCAGCAATCACCGCCCAGGCCGCTCCGGGCACCCCCCAGTCGAAGAACATGATGAAGACAGGTTCCAGGATGATATTGCAGGTCAGGGCAAAGGCCAGGATTACCGTAGGCATACGGCTGTCCCCCAGGGCCCGCACCATATTGGTAATCATCAGCAGGAAGAAGGGCACCACCAGCCAGCCAAAGATGATGCTGATGAAGGCGTAAGCATTGTCCATGATTTCCGGCGGCGTTTCCATCCAGACTAGCAGCTGATGACAGAGACCGTAGGCCAGCACCGTCATCACTATGGCAATAGCCAGAGTCAGCAACAGGCAGGCCGCCGCGCTCTGGCGCACCCCCTTCTCGTCTTTTGCTCCGAAGCGCTGCCCCGTATAGATAGACAGCCCCGAAGTGGTACCCATGGCAAAGCCCATAATCAGGAACAGCAGTGGCCCCGTACAGCCCACCGCCGCCAGGGCCTCCACCCCCAGGATGCGCCCCACGATGAGGGTATCCACAAAGCCGTATAGCTGCTGGAAAATATTCCCCGCAATCAGGGGGAGAGTAAAAAAGAGAATGAGCCGCCAGGGCTCACCCTCTGTGAGATTCTTCGTACTTGCACTCATTCAAAATACCTCGTCACAAGAGTCCGCAAAGTCTCCTGCAGGACCACCGCATTGTCATACATGGCATCCACGGAAGGACGCAGCTTCACGTAGTGGAAGACGTGTTTCTTACCCGTGCGGTAATCAGATGGGAAGGGCACAGGTTCATAGCCCTGCTTCTGGAAATTCAGCATAGCCCGCTTCATATGGAAGGCAGAAGTCACCAGCACGGGATTTTTCAGCCCCTTTTCCTGCATGATCTGGGCAGAGTAGCGGGCATTCTGGGTGGTATTGAGGCTCTGGTCCTCCACCAGGATTTTCTCCTCCGGCACCCCCAGATCCATCAGGATGCGCTTGGCAATCTTTGCCTCAGCCCCCGTATCCTCATAGACCTGCCCGCCGGAAAGGAGGATAGGCACATCCAGCTGCCGCTGGAGCCGCACCGCCGTCAGGAGCCGCGCCGAAGGTGCGGCGCAGAGGGTGCCCTGGCCGCTCACATCCGGGGTATCCGCATAGGCACCGCCCCCCAGCATGATGACCACATCACCCGTGGCTTTCTTGGGCGGCTGATACTCCCCTTCCAGCCAACCCATGGCCTTTTCCGCCATCCAGGGCGTGCAGAACAAATAGAAAATAATCGTGAAGGCCATCAGCATGGCAGCCACCTTCTTTCTGAGCGTAGGCCTCTGCCAGCCGTAAATGCCGCCGCCACTGGCGGAATGCTTCCAAAGATGAATGCTGTAGAAAAAGAGAAAGACTATGAAAATGCCCGGCGGCAGAATGAAACTCGCGCCGAATTTGAGCAAATATACCATTATTTATGTACCTCCGCGGGAATAAATGCTAAAATAGTATATATTATTCTACCAAAATAATTTCCAAAAGAAAAGGAGAGTTTGCTATGGCATTTATTGAAGCAAAACCCGTACAGGCTACAGAAAAAGCCGGCGGCAAGGGCACCATCACCATCGTTCATCTGCTGGGTCAGGAGGAACTTGACGGCAAGTGCGCCATGTTCTCCAAGGTCATCATCCCGCCCCTCTGCTCCATCGGGGTACATGAGCATAAAGGGAATACAGAGGCCTATCATATCCTCTCCGGCAAGGCCGTATACAATGACAATGGCACGGAGAAAGAGATTGGGGCAGGGACTACCACTTTCTGCCCCGAAGGGGAGAAGCACGGGATTGCCAATGCATCCAGCACGGAAGACCTTGTCTTCACTGCGTTGATTATTAACAAGTAAGGTTCGTCTGTTCATTTTCTTTGGCGCAAAGAAAACGAACCAAAAGAAACAGCGGCCCCGGTTTGATCCTCAAACACGAAGGGCCGCTTTTGGCGCTCATCCATGAGCGCCGGGCATTTGCCTTGGTTTTATCATAATTGAAAGGCTTGCTCTTCCAACTTGGTTGAGCAAGCCTCTTTTTATTTATTCGGCACCATATCGTCAGCCGTCAGCGTGCCTTCTTTGGCCTTCTGGGAAAGCTCCGCCGTGGCGGTGAACAGCACGTCGGAGGAGCTGTTGAGAGCCGTCTCGCAGGAATCCTGCAGTACGCCGATGATGAAGCCTACTGCTACCACCTGCATGGCAATGTCATTGCCGATGCCGAAGGAGGAGCAGGCCACGGGAATCAGCAGCAGGGAGCCGCCGGCTACGCCGGAAGCGCCGCAAGCGCCTACCGTGGACACGATGCACAGCAGGAGAGCCGTGGGCAGGTCTACGCTTATCCCCATGGTGTGGGCAGCTGCCAGGGACAGCACCGCGATGGTGATGGCCGCGCCGCTCATGTTGATGGTAGCGCCAAGAGGAATGGAAATGGAATAAGTATCCGGATTCAGCCCCAGGCGCTCACAGAGAGAGAGGTTCACGGGAATATTGGCAGCAGAGCTTCTGGTGAAGAACGCATAGACGCCGCTTTCCTTCAAAGTAGTCCAAACCAGCGGATACGGATTCCTGTGCAGGTGCAGGTACACGATCAACGGGTTCATGATCAGAGCCACCGTGAAGAAAGCGCCCAGGAGCACTGCCAGGATCTGCAGGTAGCTCACCATGGAGGAAAGACCGCTCTCGCCGATGGCATTGGCCACCAGGCCCATGATGCCGAAGGGAGCAAAGCGGATGACCCACTGGACAATCTTGGTCACAGTCTTGGCCAGGTCAGACAGCATCTCCTTGGTGCTGTCTGAAGCAGAGTGCAGGGCGATGCCTGCCAGCACACCCCAGGCCAGGATACCGATGTAGTTGGCGCTGGCCAAAGCATGGATGGGGTTGTCCACCACACTGAGAATCAGGTTGTGGAGCACTTCCAGAATGCCGGAGGGAGGCGCCACCTCGGCATCCGTCACCGCCAGCTGCAAAGCCGTGGGAAAAGCAAAGGAGTAAAGCACCGCCACCAGGGAGGCGCAAAACGTAGCGAACACATAAAGCCGCACAATGGGCTTCATAGCCGCACTGGCATCGGCGCTTTTCTGGGCCATGGCGTTCATGACCAGCACGAACACCAGAATGGGTGCCACGCCCTTCAAGGCCTTGACGAACAGGTCACCGAAAACGGAAACCACTGGGATTGCTGCCGGTGCAAACAGCGCCAGCAGGATGCCCACTACCAGGCCCATGGCGATGAGCTTGATCAGGGCTGTTTCCTGATATTTCTTGCTTACTTTCTTCAACATCTTAGACATCCCCTCTTTTAGGGAACTGTCCGCAAATAAATTAAACATCTTGCTTGTCTGAATTCCCCCTGTCTGCGTTATCGTCGTTCGACGTAGCGCCGCTACGCCTCACTCCTCTGCCTTGACAGTGAAAATTCATCCTACGCAATCTTGTTTAATTTATTTTCTACCAGTTCCCCACACCATCCTTCCTTATTGTATATTAGTCCACTTGTATTACTACTTGTGTAAGTATATCAGAAACATTACATCTTAACAAGAGATTTTTGCCATTTTTGTACGCACAGAGAGGATTTTCTTTTCCCTGTAGTAAAAAAAGAGTACACCACACAGTGATGTACTCTCACGAAGGACAGTATCGCACTCCGGCGCCCATGGATGGGCGCTCTTGCGGCCGTTGGATTTCAGGATGAAATGCAAGGCCGGTAAATATGCCACTGGCATATTTACCTTTTGGTTCGTTTTCTTTGCGCCAAAGAAAATGAACAGCCGTATTTTACTTTTGAAGTTCGATAAGATATCTTCCCACCGCATCCTGCCATCTAGGCAGACGGTTGAACCCTGCCCTGTCCAAAGCCTCCTTGCTCATGCGCGAGTTATGGGGCCGGACAGCCTTGGTGGGGAACTTGTCAGAGGTGACCCGCTCCACTTCCACCTTCACCCCGGCCTGCCGGAAAGTCTCGATAGCCAGGTCAGCCCAGGAGCAGAAGCCCTCGTTGGTGGCGTGGTAAGTGCCGTACTTGTCGGACGTCACCATCTCTGCCAGCAGCACCGCCAGATCACGGGTGTAGGTTGGGGACCCCACCTGGTCATCCACCACAGTGAGCTTGTCATGGTTTTCGGAAAGCTTCAGCATAGTGCGGATGAAGTTCTTGCCATTGTAGCCAAAGACCCAGGAAATGCGCACGATGAAGTATTTCGTGAGGATTTCCCTGACGGCCTCCTCACCTGCCAGCTTGGAAGCGCCATAGACATTCACGGGAGAAGTAGGAGCGTCCTCGCTGTATGCTTCCTCTCCCGTTCCTGGGAATACGTAATCAGTGCTGATGTAAATGAGCTTGGCGTCAATCTCCCTGCACAGCTTGGCCAGTACACGGGTGCCCTCACTATTCACCACCCGGCAGGCCTCAGGCTCATCCTCAGCCTTATCCACTGCTGTATAGGCAGCACAGTGAATCACCGCCTCGGGGCGGAATTTCTTCAGATAAGCCTCCATCTTCACAGGCTCAGTCAGAGGGAACTCCTTGCTGGAAACGCCCCGCACTTCCTGCCCTTCGCTCTCCAGCTGTTTCACGCAATCATACCCCAGCTGGCCCGTCACGCCAGTAACCAATATCTTCACGATTGAATCGACCCCTTCTACGATAAAGAAATATTATTGCACTGCTTGTAAATTCTACCACCTCTGTAGTTAATCCTGCAAAGGCATAAAAAAAGCCTCCACCGCTTGCGGGGGAGGGGGACCGGCGGAGCCGGTGGAAGGGGGGAATAAGCAGCCGAACAGTATACTTAAAAGATACTTGTTCGACCCCTAGCCCCCCTTCCGTCAGCCCTTTGGGCTGCCACCCCCAGGGAGCCCGCAGGGCTCCCGCGCTTACGCGCCCCCCGTAAACGGTGGAGGCTTATATAGAGTTACTCATATCTAAGCGCTTCAATGGGATCCAGTTTAGCCGCTTTCCTGGCCGGGTAGATCCCGAAGAAAAGCCCTATCCCTACGGCGAAGAAGAAGGACACAAAAATGGGCAGGGGCGTGATGAGGGTCTGGAAGCTGCCCAGCTTTGCGATGATCTGAGAAGCCCCGCACCCCAGCACTATGCCGATGATGCCGCCCACGATGCCTATCACCATGGACTCAATCATGAACTGCATCATGATATTGCCATAAGTGGCTCCCAGGGCCTTGCGGATGCCGATTTCCCGGGTGCGCTCTGTCACCGACACCATCATGATATTCATGATGCCGATGCCGCCTACCAGCAGGGAAATCCCCGCAATGCAGCCCAGGAGGATGGTCAGCATGGAAGTGCTCTCACTCACCGCCTCCATAAGGCTGGTGAGATTCCGCACATTGAAGTCGTCATCCTTCCCTGCCAGGATGTGATGGCGTTGCCGCAGGAGAGTTTCTATCTCTGCCTGGACCTGATCCATATCGTCCTGGCTCGTGACCTGCACGTTGATGGACTGGACGTAGGTGATGCCCAGCATGCGCTCCTGGGCCGTAGTCAGGGGGATGTAAATCATATCATCCTGATCCTGCCCCATGGAGGACTGGCCCTTGCTTTCCAAAAGGCCAATGACCTTGAAGGGCTGATTGTTGATGCGGATATTCTTGCCCACGGGATTGTCCGTGCCAAAGAGATTGGAAGCTACTGTGGTGCCGATGACGGCCACTCTCTGCCTTTTGTTCATATCGCTCTGGCTGATGAAAGAGCCATAGCCTACAGTCAGGGCGCGGATGGACATGAGTTCCGGCGTCACCCCCTGCACGGAGGTATTCCAGTTCATATTGCCGTTGACCACCTGATAAGAACCGCTGACGGTGGGCGAAACATAGTCAATGCCCTTGATCTTCTCCTTGATGGCCTCGGCATCATCGTATTTCAAAGTCTGCATGGAGCCTGCCGCCCCCCGGACGCCGCCGCGATTGGAGGAGCCGGGAGAGACAATCAGCATATTGGAGCCCAGGCTGGAAATGGAGCTGGTGACATTACTCTTGACCCCCATGCCCACGGACACCAGGGCAATCACCGCCCCCACGCCGATGATGATGCCCAGCATGGTGAGGAAGGTCCTCATCTTGTTGGCCTTCAGGGCTATGATAGCCATCACGAAGCACTGCCGCGCATCGTTGAGCCAGAACTTGTGGGCCTTGGCGGTGAAGGGTGGGAGCTTGAAGGACTTCGCCTGCTCAGATAACATCCATCACCACTCCCTTCCCTGCATCCCGGGTGATCTTCCCATCACGCACCAACAGCTGCCGGCTGGCACAGGCAGCAATCTCCGGCTCATGGGTGACCAGGATGATAGTGCGCCCAATCTCGTGCATGCTCTCAAAGATTTCCATGATGTCCTTGGTGGACTTGGTATCAAGGTTGCCTGTGGGCTCGTCTGCCATGATGATATGCGGGTCATTCACCAGGGCCCGGGCGATAGCCACCCTCTGGCGCTGGCCGCCGGAAAGTTCATTTGGCTGGTGGTCGGCCCGGTCCTCAAGGCCCACCGCCTGCAGGCACTGCATGGCCCGCTCCAGCCTGTCCTTCTTGCCCACCCCGGCATAGACCAGAGGCAGGGCCACATTGTCAAGAGCCGAAATGCGGGACAGCAGGTTGAAGTTCTGGAACACAAAGCCGATTTTCTTATTGCGGGTGATGGCTAATTTATCATCGCTAAGGCCCGCCACTTCCTCCCCGTCCAGCTTGTAAGAGCCGGTGCTGGGACGGTCAAGGCAGCCCAGGATATTCATCAGCGTGGATTTGCCCGAGCCGGAGGGGCCCATGAGAGCAGCAAACTCCCCCTGATGGATGTCCAGGTCGATACCGTCCAACGCCGCCAGTTCCTCCCCGCCTATCTTATATACTTTGCGTATGCCCGTGAGCTTGATGGTCACATGGCGGTTGTCTTTTTCTGCCATAACTACTTCCTCAGCTGTCTCGTCACATGGGAGGCGGTCCGCCCTGATTCTTTTTTTTTGCGCTGTCACCAGCACCTGCCTTGGCTTTATAGTCAGCCACTATTTCCTCACCATCGGTGAGTCCCTCCAGGATTTCCACATACTCATCGCTGTAGATGCCTGTCATGACGTAGCGGTTCTCCTGAGTGCCGTCGGGATTCTTCACAATGACATAGGAGCCGTTGCTGTCAGTCTTGAGAGTGGAAATGGGCACCACCAGTGCGTTTTCCTTGTTGGCTGTATTGATTTCCACCCGGGCGGTCATGGAGGGCATCAGTATCCCTTCCGGGTCATCCACATCCAGGGTCACATAGTAGTAGATGACGCTGGCAGAGGAACTGGAGCTGGAGGAGGACGTAGAGGAATTGGTGTTCCAGCTGTTGCTGGTATCCGTCTGGGAAATCTTGGAAACCCTGGCCGTAAAAGTCTTGCCAGTATAGCTGTCCACGGTGAAGGTTGCCTCCTGGCCCACCTTCACATTGCCGATATCCGTCTCATCCACTTTCGCCTGAATCTGCTTGCTGGAAAGGTCAGCGATGCGCATGATCACCGTGGGATTGCTGGTTCCCTGCACTGCCATGGTGCCCACAGTCTGGGGCTCGCCTACCACTACACCATCCATAGGGGCCACAATGACAGTTTCATTGAGGTCGCTTTCCGCTTCAGACAGGGCTGATACTGCCGTCTGATAGTTCAGGGTAGCATCCTCCAGGTCTGCATCAGTTTCTGCCCCAATGCCGTGCAGGTACACAGCGCGATTGTATTTGGCCCGGGTATTGGTGACCTTGAACTGGGCCTGGTCACGCTGGGCCTCAAAATCCTTGCCGTCCAGGATAGCCACAGTCTGCCCCGTCGTCACCGTGTCGTTTTCCTTCACCAGTATGCTCTTGATGCGGGCAGTAATCTTGGCGCTGACCTCTACGGAGTCCACCGGGCGGATAGTGCCCGTGGCGGAAACTGTGGACTTGATATTCATGCGCTCCACCTTCACGGTCTTCACCGCAGCCGCCTGCTCGGCGGCCTGCTTCTGCTGATAGCTGGTGTAGGCATAGTAGCCGCCGCCAGCTAATAAAAGCAACGTTAGCACGGCTGCTATAATTTTCTTGTTCAAGATAAAATCACCTCGTTATAATTACCTGCCCCGTGAAACGGGGAAGGGGGGACCACCGAAGGTGGTGGAAGGGGCAAAAAGAGCAACTGCCCTTCTCCCCCTTCCGTCAGCCTTCGGCTGCCACCTCCCCCGCAAGCGGTGGAGGTAAGACCTACTCGTTACTCCTGCCCTAATTTAGATGCAGCTGCCAGTTCGCTTTCAGTCAGGGAAACGCCCATGGCATTTTCCACTTCTGCCTTGTACCTTGCATAGTCATACTGGGCGCTGATGTAGTTGAACTTGGCTGTGGATAGAGCCAGCTGGGAATCGATGATATCCAGCATCAGGCCCTCGCCTGCCCGGTATTTTTCCGTGGCGATGTAGTAGTCCTCTTCTGCCTGATTCACAGCATCGCTGGTGGAATTGAAGCGCTTCTCTGCCTCCCGCATATTGTAGTAAGCGGTGCGCAGAGTGAGGTCCACTGTTTCCTTGTCCTTCTCCAGGTTCAGCTTTGCCACATCCCTGGCAATCTCTGCCTCATCCACCTGGGCTTTCGTGACACCGCTGTCAAAGATATTCCAGTTGACCCCCACGCCTGCGGACCAGTTGTGGCTGGAATCGCTGCCCGGGTGAAAATCATTGGACTGCCCCAGCCCAAGGCTGAGATTCACCGTAGGCAGGAATCCCGCCTTGGCCGCCTTGATGGCCAGTTCCTTCTGCTCCACCACATACTCATCAGAAAGCAGGTCCTTGCGGTTGCTGTAGGCGTAAGCCACAGCCTCACTAAGCTCAGGGCTGAATTTCTCATAGGCAAAGTCCGTAGTGAGGGTCAGGGGTTCCTCCCTGTCCATATTGATATAATTCCGCAGGGTTGCCAGCCTCACCTCATAAGCGTTCTGGGACCTGATGAGGTCCTGCTGGGCATTGGACAGCTCCACAGAGGAGCGCAGCACATCAATCTTCGCCTTGGAGCCGGCGGAGTAGAGCTGCTGCACATTGGTAAGGTGCGCCTGATAGTTGTCCACAGACTCCTGATTCACATCGATGTTCTTCTTGGCTTCCAAAGCATTATAGTAAGCCTTGATGACGGAGAGCTTCAGATCCTCCTGCTCCCGCTCCGTGGCCAGCTTCGCCGTGTCCACGCCTATCTCCCGTGACTTGATATTGGCCTGATTCTTGCCACCTGAGTAGATGGGCAGACTGCCGGAAAGGCTCAGGCTGTTGCTGTCACTCCTCTCCCCGCCGCTTCTTTTGCCCGTAGAGAGATTGTCGCTAGCTGACACGGACACGCCGTTATTGCCCCTGGCCTGGCGCAGCTGTGCCTCAGCTGTCTCTTCCCCCTTCTTCGTCACCTTCAGCCCGGTGTTCTGGGCCAGGGCCATCTCGACGGCCTCATCCAAGGAAAGGGCGGCACAGCTGCCCACTGCAGGCTGCACCAGTCCGCTGACTGCCAGAGTCAAAGCCAGCGCCCCCAAGCCCAGCTGTTTCCTCTTCATCTATATTCCCCCTCTAATATTCATACTCACTGCAATTATATTAAAACAAGATTGTTTATACAACATTAAAAAAAGATTATAATTTCATTAAAAATAACAGGGTATGTCAAATAAAATAAACACCCCCACAAGCTCTCATGGGGGTGTTCCAAACATCATTGAATTTTACGCGGCCTCAGGTACATCCAATTCCTCTGCAGGCACCTCCAGCACCTTTTCCATGGTCAGACGGCCCGTGCTGATATCCTGGATACCCACCTGATTAAGGTAGTTGGACAGGACTTCCTCGCAGGTATTGGATTCCCCTACGATCTTGGATCCTTTCAGCATCTCGTAGTTGTCTCCCCCTGCAAAGAGGAAGTCATTGGTGGCCAGGGTGTAGATGCGCTCATCATCCAGCAGCACGCCGTTCACCTTGATTTCCTTGATGCGGCTGCCTACCGGCAGGGTGGGGTCGCAGTCCACAGTCATGCCAGAGAAATCAAGGAAGCCGCCAAAGGAAGCGGGATAGCTAAAGACAGAGTGTTCCATCATCTGGCGGATGACCTTGCCCTGCACCTCCGCCATGCGTATGGTGTTGCCAAAGGGGAAGATGGCCAGGCAGTTGCCCAGAGTCACATCCCCCTTGGGCAGATCTGCCCGCAGGCCGCCGCCATTTACCACGGCAATCTCCGCCCCCGTCTGCCAGCGGATGGCATCGGCACAGAGGTTGCCCAGCTCCGATTCCTGACGGCGCACCAGCAGCCTGTCACTGCTGAGCTGCCTGTCGCTATGAGCCACCACTTTGGCAAAGAGCTTCTCGCTGTCTGCCTTGACCTGCTCAATGCTTTTGGCGATTCCTTCATCCGGAGCTATGCCCAGATTCTCCAAGGTGGATTTGCCCAGCAGGCGGGACTTCATGCCCGTGATGCGGTGCTTCTCCACCTCTATCCTGACCTCTCCCAGGTTATGCTCATAGTAGCCCGCCTGGGCAATCAGGGTCTTGCCCACCTGCAGGCCCTGCTGCAAAGACGTGTGGCTGTGGCCGTCCACAATCAGGTCCATGCCCGGCGCTTCCCTGGCAATGCGCTCGCTGGTGAACTCGCTGCTGGCGTCCAGCCCCATGTGCATGAGACCGATGAGCACATCACACTTGGGCCTGAGCTTCCTGATCATCTCCCGGGCCTTGTCCACGGGATTTTCAAAAACCAGCCCAGCCACACCGGCAGGACTGGACTTGTAGGCACATTCCGGAGTGGTCAGGGCAAAGACGCCCACTTTGAGGCCCTGCACTTTGAAAATCTTGTAGGCAGGGAAAACCAGCTTGCCATTATCCTTCCGCACCATATTGGCGCAAAGCACGGGGAAATTCATTTCCTTGGCAAGTTTCTCCAGCTGGTCTGAACCGTAGTTGAAGTCGTGATTGCCGGGCACCATGGCGTCAATCCCCGCTTCATTCAGCAGTGGCACCATGCTCTCTCCCTTGGACACATTGATCATGGGCATACCATGTACAGTATCACCCGCATCAAGCCAGAGCACAGCCTGATTTTCCGCCCTGGCCTTCTTCACCACCGCTGCCATTTCCGGCAGGCCGATGGACTTTCCCCAGTCGTCCTGGGGCTGGACCCGGGCGTGCATATCATTGGTGTGGTAAATGATAAGCTCCCCCGTGCCGGAAGCCGCCCCGCCGCTGCCGGTGTCCACACCAGCGCCAGCAGGAAGCTGCACAGGGCAAAGCACAGCACAGCATAACTTCGTGTCTTGGGCATAAAGATACCTCCCTTTGCTCTCGCTACGTTACAAATCGCTCAACGAGGGATTCTTTCGCCGCAGGCTGCCCATATCCCTGCCCTTAGGAACTGTTACGAAATAAATCAGTTATATAGCTTGCCCAAATTTCCCTAGACGTTGTTGTCGTCGGTCGCCATAGCCCCACTATGGCGACCTCCTCCGCCTAGCCTATGAAAATTTGTTCTGCGCTCTATTGACCGATTTATTTCTGCACAGTTCCTTAGAAAGGCAAAATAAAAGGGTCCCCCCTCAAGGGCACCCAGAATATACCTTTGTCAATATTCCACCGTCAGCAGCTTGCAAGTCAGACGCTTGCAGTAGTGAGACACCTGTGCTTCCCCGTGCTTCTCCGTGATGATGTAGCTGCCGTCAGCCATAACCCGACGATGGATGTTCAGCAGGTGCGGGTTGTTTATCTGCAGCTGCAAGTCACGCTTGATGTTGCCAAGGCCGCACAGTTCGTTTTCTTTCTGGATCTCCGCCAAGGTCTGCTGGCGCACATCCTCTGCCACCATGCTGCGGAAATCCTCTCCGGCACATACCTCACGCCTGGTCTCGGCTTCGCGAACCTCAGCCTCGATGACGTGGGCATTCTGGGCTGCTATGATCATAGCATCTACCTCCTTGCCCCTAGTTACGTCGGCTGAATCCTTTCTGCCTATACTAGTTCGTCTTATATTATCCGTCTCCCAAATAGGGAGCCTTTGAAATTATTATATCTCATTTCAGGCTGATTTTCAATCAGATTTTAAGCGTATTTTAATTTTTATGGGCAGGGGAGTCCACCACCTTCTTCGCAAATGCTATCCGCTCGCCTATATAATCCCTACTACCACCGCACCAATGAAACATATCCTCATCCAGTGCCGAAAGTATTCCTTATCTTTCCATTCCTTGAAAAGTCGCTCTGGTAAGTCCTAATATCCATGAAGAGGTAGACGCTCCCCGTGCTTTCAGAATCCGGCTTATGAACTTGGTCAGATCTTCCCGAAAAGCCTTGCTGGCCTTGATATCTGCTCGTTTCCTCAGCTCTGGTTCCCTATTTTTCGCATAGAGCACCAATGTATCCAGATAAGCCGTAAGAAAATCCCAATCATCAGCAGACAAGATTTCAGGTCTGTGCCACTTCCTGATGATTGACAATGCCTTTTGGTGCTCGCCTGCTTTCAGGGCACCGAACAGCGCCTGCACCGGCAGTATTTTGCGCATTCGCAGATACACTTGCAGACTCATATTCCTAAAATCGCCATCCCGTATGACCTCATAATCTGGATAGGCGTACTCTCTCGTTATGACACTGCGCCACAACTGAGAGTTGATCTTATGAAAGGCATGTATACCAAGAGGCAGCTCCAAATCCCCCTTCAACACGCGACAGATATTATCTTGAATGGCAAAAGTGAGGGCCGTCCCCACATCCGGTACCTTGAAATCTGTCAAATGAGTACCTGCATAGCCAAAGAAACTATCCTCATTGTTGAGGAAAATGCCACTATAGGGATGTTTTTTCAAAAGCCGTCTATGCTTATGCAACAGATTCAGACAGGATTTTACCTTTCTCAAAGAAAGTCCTCCATTGCCTACCTGTGCCTCCACCAGATGCCAGGTGAAGTCAAACTTTGGGCAGGGCGCTCCTATATAGTCATAGCCCATATCACAGAACTCCAACAGCTTGTCCTCAAACAGGAACACATCCAGCTGATGGATCAGTATATACTCGTAGTCCTTGAAGCGGCTGTAGAAATCCGTCGTCAGCAACAGGCGGCTGTAGCCTTCAATTCCCTGAAAGAATTCCCGGGGGAACTCCTGCACCTCAAAGCCTTCCTCCAGACCGCCATATCTTAGCTGCAGCCCTTCTGGCACTACAAAGATTTTACTGCACCAGGGCAATACCCGCCGCAACTGGCGCAGGGATATTTCCTCCGTAGGACTTAGGCTTTCCTTATAGGCAGGAATAACCACGACTGCCTTTCGCAGCAGTTCAGGCTGCTCTCTCAGCTGCATTTCTCTCTGCCGTTGTTGGCTGATATATTCCCTTACTTCCTCCGGCGACTTGTGCAGGTATGAGGGAGGCAACTGCCATTTCTCGAAGAACTTCTGCATATTGTGCTGAGAGAGCGCTATATAAGACGGGCTCTTTTCCCTGCTTTCCTTCTCCACCTTCTTGAAGGAGCCACTGCCCCAGTGATGTATAAACGTGTCCCTCAGCAGCAGAAGCTTATAGCCCTGCTCCAATATCCTCAGGCTGTAATCATTGTCCTCGAAGTTCCCGGGGGTGAAGCGCTCATCCAGACCACCTACGGCTTCGTATACTTCACGCGTAAATAGATAGCAGAACCCCACCAAATGCGGTCTTTCTTCCCATTTGGCAGGATTGCTGTGATTGAAACCAGCAGCAAAGACCTGCATGGCCTCCATATCCGTACCGTAGGGCACGTCTATCTGCTGGCGGTTGGAAACATAGTTGGCAACACAGCTGACCGCCCCCACCTTTTCCTCGCTGTACAGCCCTTTTTTAAGGTTACCGAGCCAGTTCTCCGTCACTACTGTATCGCTGTTCAGCAGCAGCAGGCTGTCTCCCTGTGCTATCTCAAGACCTTGATTGCATCCCTTTGGGAAGCCCATATTCTCCTGATTCTCTATCAGTCTCACATCTGCCTGCTCCCTCAGATATTCCAGGGAGCCGTCCTCAGAGGCATTGTCCACCACAATGAGCTCATAAGCTTCCGGCGTGTGGGCACGGATGCTCTCCAGACACATGCGGGTCATTTCCAGGGTATTATAGCTCAGTATTATGATACTGGTCAGGTTCTTCTCCATCAGTCTCTCCTCAGTCGTCGCCATCCTTATTCAGCTCGTCCAGTTCATAAGGAGTCTCCTGATATACATAGTAGTTCAGCCAGTTGGCAAAGAGCAGGTGCGCCACGCTGCGCCACCGCACAATGGGAGGCCTCCCGGGATCGTCATCGGGATAATAGTTGCTGGGCACATTGGGGTTCATACCGGCTTTTACATCCCTGTCGTACTCTGCCTTCAAAGTCATGGGGTCATACTCCGCGTGCCCTGTGATGAAGAACTGGCGCTTAGCCAGGTTCGCAATGATATAGGGGCCAGCCTTGCCTTCTGCTTCTGCCATGATAGTGAGCTCCGGCACCTTCTCTATCTCTGCCTTGCGGTTCTCCGTATGGCGGGAGTGTGGCACGAAGAACTCATCGTCGAAGCCGCGCAGTAGGCGCTCATTCTCCACGCAGAGATGGTGCTTGTATACCCCGAAAATCTTCTCCCCCACCTGATGCTTCTTGATGCCGTAGTGGTAGTAAAGCCCCGCCTGCGCTCCCCAGCAGATATGGAAGGTAGAGTAAGCATGGGTCTTGGACCACTCCATGATCTCCGCCACCTCATCCCAGTAGGCCACTTCCTCGAACTCCATGTTCTCCACGGGAGCGCCGGTGATGATGAAGCCATCGTATTTCTTATGCCGCACTTCAGCAAAGGTGCCGTAGAATTCCGTGAGATAATCCTGGGAAGTATGGGAGGGCACATAAGACTCCGTATAGATAAAGTCCACCTCCACCTGCAGGGGAGTATTGCCCAAGAGCCTCAAAAGCTGTGTCTCCGTCACGGACTTGATGGGCATTAGGTTCAGTATGAGTATCTTCAGTGGACGGATATCCTGGCTATAGGCCCGGTCAGCGTCCATGACAAAGATATTCTCCCCCTCCAGCACATGGGTGGCTGGGAGGTTATTGGGTATTTTAATCGGCATAAACTGCACATCCTTATTGTCAATTTGTAAACTTATTCATTGTACCATTTTTAAGGACAGTTTGCCAATATCATAAAAATTGCGTTATAATGATTTTGCCACAGCCCTGACCAAGCTAATCTGGCAAGGAAGGGAGGTTGCGGTTATGACCTTTCGTTTAATCCTGCTCGAGCTGTTGATAGGGGTGATAAGCAGCATGCTTGGAACCTTGATTCTGCAGATGCTGGGGCGGTAAGAGCATCCGCAAATGTGGCACCTGGCTGGGCGCAACTTGACCAATTGCGCAAAAAAGCCCCCGAGAGTGACCAACTCCCGGGGGCTTTTTCTTAGGTTGCAGTATGACCCCTCGTACCTTAAGTACTAATCAAAGTATACCATCATCTAAACCCAAAATCAAGACTTACTGCCACCCTTGCAGCGTCCAGTAATTCTCTATCCCGTCCACCACGGGATAGAAAAGCTCCTTCACATTGCTGACCCGGACTGCCTTCCAGCGCCCGTCCCCCTGCTGCTCCAATGCCACCTTCAAAGTCAGCTCCGGGCAGAGGCGCCCGTAGTCGCTGTCATGGCTGAACGCTGGCAACCTGACTGATGATTTCCCTTGGCCCCAGAAACTCAAAATAGGGCATGCCCCATGATTCCAATGTTTCCTCCACATCTTCATACTCTTCATTGTAGAAAGCCAGCATCATGCGGGGAACGGCATAGCATTTTTGCAAATAATCATGACATTCATGCATATACAGGATCTTCTCCTTGCCTTCTCCTTGCTTTTGTAGGCTCTTGCCTACATTTATCGTATTGTAAATATTTGCCTTGCACTCGCAGAAGACCAGCGGCACATCATCACGCCAATGCCAGACGAAATCACAGTGCTTGTCATATTGGCTGATATTATTGCCCCCATCCCGCACAGTAGGCTCCATGTGCAGCTTGGCCGTTGCCAATCCGGGGATGAAGAACCTGCTCCACCTAAACAGCACAAATTCCAGGAAATCGCTCCTGACGCGCTGGAAATCGCTTTCCGGGCAAGCATATACCTTCTCCAGGATTGAAACCAGCTTTCTTTGCTCTTCCGCAGACAATTCACTGAGGGGATGCTCAATAGTCACTTTTATGAGAACTTTCACCTGTTCATGCTCCGCGGCGGGATTTTTCCTGCTGGCGGAAAAAACACGGGCAATGTATTTGTATGCCAGCGGCTGATTCTCTACAAATTTTTGCAATTCTTCTATCAATTGATGAAGGCCAGCAAACTTTCCTGCACCATCCAAAAATGACAGAGACATACTATCCCTCCGAATCACACCCGCTTGAGCGCTTGTATGGTGAGTGGAGGAACCCCCATCCTGACCGTGCTGCTGTTGATGATCTCCCTGAAATATGGCCAGGCATTGACGGGGACATTCTTCTCACAGAAATTCTCCACATGCTGCTGATTTTTCTGCACAAACTCATCCGGGTCTTCTATATCCTTGAAGTTATAGGACAAATCGAAAACGACCTCGATTTTGAACAATATTTCCTTGCTGTCAATTTCTTCTTCACTGAGCATCTTCCCCTCTTTGATCTCGATTTTGGACGACAGGGCGATGACAGCCAGACCGGACAGCACATGCAGCTTCCCCTGCTTCACATAATGGTCTTTTTCCCCAAAATCCATAGCCACAGAGATATCTTTCAGCTCCGATGCGAACTCTTCATTCTTTTCCACATGCAGAGATGACAGATTGATTTGGTCTACTTCTATTGTTTTTACAAAATCTCTGTACTCCACGCAAAAGCCCCCCTCAAGCAACAACAAGCCTAGACTCATCATCTAGGCTTGCGCTATAAAAACTATGCATATTATCATACACACTCTCTTCAAAAAGGTGCGGTTGAGCAGAGTAAAAGACCATATCTGAAAATCTCCCACTGCCCTTTCGCACGGCCAGGCCGCACCTCTTCTGCGCCTCTTCCATATCCCAGGAAATCCTCTGGGGAAACTCGCGCACAAAGTCAATGCAGCGATAGGCAGCGTCAACGCTGTCTCCGCCACACCGCACCAGGCTCCACAGATCCCGGTAATAGGACAGTAGCTTGCCGGCTGCAGCAGCGGCTGCGCCACCATTCAGCACCATACCGAGCCACTGCATATTCGCCTTGGCAACCTTATCTTTTGCCTTCTTCTTATGCATCCATGCAGCCAGGCTTGCAATGTCACTCTGCAGCTGCCGACAGGGAAGACCTTTCTTATCCGCAAACTTCTGCTCCAAAGCATCAGTTTGGCTCCTCATGTCATTCCACAGGAGCCTCCAAGGATTAAAGAAAAATTCAGAATTATAAGAAACACTCCCCATAAACCGCAAAGGCTGAACCTGTTTGTACCCCATGAATGCCCTCCTTTCATCCCCCTGCTGTGAAATCTCAAAAAGCCTGGCCCACCGGAGCGCAAACGGACTCCAATTCCGCGCAAGGGCGCACAGACACCCCAGGTGTCCGGCAAATTTGCTACGATGAACTGTAACACAATTATATCATATTTCCCTCTATTTTCAAGAAAAACATGGCTCTCCGCCCCGAGAAGCTCCGACCTGACGGCCTCCTTGCCTGCCCCGGTCTCAGGCTATGCGGACTGCAGCCATGCAAATGGAGATTTAGACAAATCAAAGCCAAAATTATTTATGGACAGTTCCTCACTGCCAGCCCTGCATAGTCCAATAATTCTCTATCCCATCCACCACAGGATAGAACAGCTCCTTCACATTACTGACCCGGACCACTTTCCAGCGGCCATCTTGCTGCTCTTCCATGGCAACTTTCAAGGTAAGCTTAGGAGCCAGCTGGCCGTAGGGGGTGTCGTGGCCCTTGATGGCGATGGTTGCCACGGCGCTGCCGTCCGTCTCCTCCACCTTCACCACCTCAGCATCATACTCCTGCAGGAACTTTGCCGTTTCGTCAGCTATCCAGCGGGCCTCCCCTTCCTGTCTGGTAATGGGAGTATCACCCGTCAGGAAGAATTTCATGGTGTCCAGTATCAGCGCGAGGTCAGCGTCCCGCCTCTCTGCCATATACTCAGTCATAAAAGCCGTGTCATGCCGGAAGAACCAGTCCTGGGGATACATGCGGGAAAGGCGCTCGATATCCTGACAGAGGATGGCGGTGCTCTCATCATAGCTGGCCGTCACCACGGACTGCAGGTCAGCATAGCGTGAAACCTTCTCATAATCCAGTGAGGCAATGCCCTGGGCGATTTCGCTGAGGGCGTACTCCGGAGTGCGCTCCCTGCCATAGGCCAAAGCAGCTGTACACACTGCCACTATAAGAACTACTGCCAGAAATATCGTTCTTCTCGACCGCATATCTCCCACTCCTTTACTTTAACACTAACGACGCAGTGCGACCTTCTTCTATGCACTTATTGAGACGTTTGTAGCCATCCAGCATCTTCTCCACCGTAATGCCCAGGATGCAATGTGGCCCTGCAGCCACGCTGCAGCCAGTGCCGTGACTTAACCTGCACTTATCACCTGCAGCCTTGGGCGGCAGCAAGATAACGGAGGGTACCTGATAAGGCTGGAACCTGATGGGCACAGACATGGGACGGAGGCCCAGCTCGGCCGGATAAGGGAAGGTGGTGAGCACTGGCACCTTCTTGGCTGCTGCAATATGCATCAGTGCCGTATCATCACCAATATACTTCTCCGTAAGGCCAACCACCTCAGCAGAGACCCGGAAGGGGAGTTTCCCCGCCAAAGACAGAGCCCTGCCCGGGAAAGCCTTGGCTACGGTTTCCGTACGGGGAGCATCCCCCTTCCCACCCATGAGCACCAGACCCAAATCCTTTTCCCTCTTCATGATGACCTTCAACATCTCAATAAAGCGCTCCACGGGCCACTGGCGGAAGGCCTCACTGGTACAGGGCATGACCGTATAGAGGCGCTTGATGTTCTTCTTCCCCAGCAGGGGTTCCACTGCCTGCCTGGCAGCCTCCCTGTCCGAAGCCAGCGTCCAGAGCTCCAGGTGACGGTCGGCAATGGGCAGTTGCAGGATATACTCCAGAATGTAGAGGTCCCTGTCCACATCGCTTTCCAGCTTATTCAGAATAGGCACAGGAATACTGATAAGATCATCCCAGCCAACATCTACCATGGTACCATCCGCCTTGGGCCTATTTTGGGTGTACGTCACCCGTCGCTTGGCACCGCCCATATACATGAGCAGCACACTGGCAGACTTCAGCCCCAATCGCCCGGCAAAGGCCAGGTCAAAATGATAAGGCACAAACTGCTCCACAGCATGACGGGCCAGCATAGGATATATTTCCCAAAAGCTGCCGCTATCCCTTTCGAAATTCTTTATCAGTATATTGTCTATATAGGGACAACACCTGGCCAGCTCTGCATTTCTGTCTGAGGCAAAAAGGGTAATATGTGCCCCGGGATAAATGCGTCGCAATTCCCTCATAAAGGGAGAAAACAGTACAAAATCCCCTGCCGCATCATCCCTTACCACCAATATATGCTGACCACTTACAGCCGTCTCTTCACGAAGCCCTGCCCGCTTGAAAATGGGCTCCATATATTCCACCAGCTGGCTTCCTAAAAAAGGGCCGCCCTTATGGCTCTCATAGAACCCCATAAGTCCTTCGTAAACTATTTTCTGTACTTCCGTCATGCCTTGTCCTCTTTCTTTTTAACAAATGCTTCCGGGTGCCTGGACTGCCATTCTTTCAGCCGCATTACCATCTCTTTGTCCAGTTCCTCACGCCTGGCAATAAGCTCCCGATACCACATCAGCCTTTCCTGGTAATGGTTGGCCAGAAGCCTTTCCCTTTTCACATAGTTATAAGCAGCATCAGCTGTCTCCAGCCGCCGCTCCCTGTTTTCCACCAAAAGTTCCAGCTGAGCCTTGAACTCCTGCGGACTGCGATAGATAAAGCCTGTACGACCATCCCGCAAAGTAGCCTCATACACCGTAGGTGAAGCGATGGCCACCGCCCCATAACCAGCAGACTCAATGAATTTTAAATCGGACTTGGTGCGGTTGAAGGCATTATCCCGCAGTGGCAGGAAAGAAATATCTGAAGAGCCCAGCGCTTTCTCATACATATGGTAGGGCACAAATTGGCCGCCATACATCTTCTCGTTCCCAATATACTCCTTGTACTCCGTGGCCAGGGACTCAAAGAACCCCCTGTCTGACAGCACCTTGAAGCGGAGACGGGAACCGTACTTCCTGGCCGCCTCGTTGATGATGGGCATGACCTGCTGCCACTCCTCGGTGCGGTTCAGCGCTCCAAAGAAGAAGGTAACATAGTCCTCTCCCTTAGCCAACCTGGCCTGCCGCTCAGCTTCATAATCACGCTTTTCCGGCAGCCTGGTAAGCTGGTTCCTGATGACCTGCACATGTGGATTGTACTGTCTGAGAATCTCCGCCAGCGGCTCCGTGGATACCTGCATGGCATGGGTGCCCATATAACTCAGGCAGGACACATCCCCTGGCTTCATGAAGGCCTGAGGATTATCGTCTATCTCGCCCAAGATAAGATACCCATCCCGCCTGAGAACCTCCAAGGTGGTGAAGGCCTGTGGCGCCGAGTTAAAGGAAATCCGCTGGCGGATAAAAATTTTCTTTTGGAACTGAGCAGCCAGTGCCCTGGCTGCCTTTTCATCCTTCCCCACCAAAGCAGCAGTAACCCCGGCCTCAGTGGAAAGGAATTTCCCCGGGTCCACGATTCTCACCCTGGGTGTGACAATGGTCTCCCCCAACACGGTCTGCACCAGAAGCTTGTCTTCATCCTGCAAAGCTTTCCTGGCCGCTTTGAAAAAGAAACTCTTCAACCAGGGGTTCCTCTCCTGGGTGTTTTCTCCCCCCAGCAGATTCGTGAAAACCTGCAGATTCTGCAGCAAGGCTTTATTGGCCTCACTCTGGCGCAGCTCCTGGTCACGCTCGGAGTCAAACCTGCCCTGGGCATGCAACAGGAAAAGACCTGCTTCCTGCAGGATTTCCCGGACCTCCCCGGCAGTAAACCCATGCAGTTTTCCCGGCTTCTTTCCCGCCAGCTGCTCAAGATAAGGACGTATATAGCAGGCATTTGGAACCTCCATGAGGACCAGCCCCTCTGCCGTCAATACCTCGCACCATTTCCGAAGCCGCGCCCCTGTAAGTCCCTCCAGGAAATTTTCCCGGATAATGAGAACATCTGCCTCATAAAGGCCCATAGCCTCAAAATCCAAAGTTTCCGGGGTTGCACAAAAGACATGAGTGAGAAAGAGCGAGGCCTCTTTCATTTCTTCCTGGTCTGACACAACCCCAAAGTATTCCGCCTGGGGCTGTATACGCAAAAAGGCCTCACCGGCCCTTTCACGCGAGACACCAAGCTCCACCACTCTTCTAGCCCGTGGCGGTATCTGTGCCGCAATATCCGTCATTTATTTCATCGCTCCATAAATCATGTTGAGCTGCTTTTTCATGCAGTCCCTGAGGTCGTACTTCTCCAGCACCGTTTCCCGGGCAGCCTTGGAGAGACGTGCCCGCAGCTCAGGATCATCCAGAGCCTCCTCAATGCGCATGGCGATGTGCTCAGGGCGGCGGAAATTAGCCAAAAGACCATTCACACCATCTTCCACCACTTCCTCCACCGGAGGAGTAGCAGAGCCCACCAGGCAGCAGCCTGCCCCCAAAGCTTCCAGGCAGGACCAGGAAAGGATGAAAGGACGGGTAAGATATACGTGAACAGTGGAAGCCTGCAGGAGCATCAGATACTCTTCACGCTTCAAATGGCCCACGAAATGCACCCGGCTCTTGTCGTAGCCGCCCTTTTCCTCCTCCACCTGTCTCCAGGTCTTCTCCTTGGAGTGCTGGGGGCCGTAGCATGCATTGTTACTGCCACAGATGACCACATGGCACTTTGGACGCCTCTCCAGCAGAATGCGAATGCTGTCCATAAACTGCGGGAACCCCCGGTAAGGCTCGAAGCCCCGGGACACATAGGTCACCAGCTCCTCGCAGTCCGAAAGGTCCAGCTTCTGCTCCGGCAAGATGAACTTCCTGCCCGGCTGAGGCTTGATATAATCAGTCTCTACCCCCTCATGGATAACCTCCATGCCCTCCTGATACATCTTGGGGAACTGGGCCTTCTGCCACTGGGTGGGCGTATAGCGCACATCACAGGCCTGAAGATTCAGCAGGTGGTGGGCATTGATGGTGCGGATGCGACACATATCATCGATGGTCTGAGTTTCATCCGGCCAGTAGCAGGAATCACCACCGATGGCATTATAATACCACTCAAAGTAACCAATCAGGGGCACCTTGGGCAGCACATCCTTCACATAGAGGGTAGAGCCCCAGCCCGTATGTCCCACCACCACATCAGGGGTGAAATTGATCTGGTTCTTAAGGGCGTTGATGCCTTTGATAACCGCCTGGCCCTCCAGCACGGACTCCTCGCACATCTTCAGATAGTGATGAATGCCCTTGGTAGCAGCCCTGGGCTTCTTGTACATCCCCACCTGTACTCCCGGCAGTTTGGAGCCATTCTGATCCTTGGAAAGGAACATCACCTTATGCCTGCCTGTCCCTCCCAGATAACGGGAAAGCTGCAAAAACTGACCCGGGAAATTCGGATGTAAAAAAAGTATATTCATATCACTTACTCCTGACTAGCATACAAATGGTAATAATAACCCTTCCTGGCCATCAGCTGCTCATGGGTGCCAACCTCCATAATCCTGCCATGATCCATGGCAATGATGGCATCACACTTCTTCACCGTGGACAGACGGTGGGCTATCATAAGCAGGGTCCTTCCCTTGGCGATCTCATCAATATTCTTCAAAATCAGCTGCTCGGATTCCGTATCCAGAGCCGAAGTAGCCTCGTCAAAGATCAGAATCTTCGGGTCCAGCAGCAAGGCCCGGGCGATACTCACCCTCTGGCGCTGGCCGCCGGAAAGAAGGCTGCCGCGCTCGCCTACGAAGGTGTCGTACTTCTGGGGCATTTCCTGGATAAAGGTATCTGCCCCGGAGAGCTTGGCTGCCATCATGATTTCTTCATCCGTGGCATTGGGCATGGCGATGGCGATATTTTCCTTGATGGTGCCTGCAAAGAGGAAATTCTCCTGCAGCACGATGCCGATCTGACGGCGCAGCCAGGCTGTCTCCACCTGGGCAATATCCACCCCGTCCACCATGACACGGCCGGAATCCGGCACATAGAGCCTTTGGATGAGCTTCGTAAGGGTGGATTTGCCGGAACCTGAGCGGCCCACGATGCCCACCTTGGCCCCGGCCTGGATGCGCACAGAAAGGTCAGAAATGACATTCTTGCCGTCAGCCTTGTAGCGGAAATTCACCTTGTCGAAGATGATGTCACCACGGACGCTGGGCAGGGTAGTGCGGTTGGGGTCGAAGGCCGGCTCGCTCTTCTCGTCCATGATATCCGCCAGACGGGTCATGGACACCCTAATGGTCTGGAAGTTCTGCCACATATTCACCAGCCTCAGCACCGGAGCAATGACCTGGCCTGCCAGCATATTGAAGGCGATGAGCTCACCCACCGTAAGCTTGCCCTCCATGACGATATAGGCACCAATCCAAAGTATGGCCAGATTAAAGGCCAGCTGCAGGAACATGCCGATACTGCCGGCCACATTGGCCACATTCATCACAGACAGGGCACTCTTCAGATAGCGGGAGTAAATGTCCTCATACCGCTTCAGGAAGGTACGCTCCACCCCCATGGTCTTGAGGGTGCGGATACCTGTGATAGTCTCGATGTTAAAAGAGTTCTGCTCTGCAGAAAGCAGGAAGCTCTCATTGATGCGACGCTTATAAATAGGTGCCACTATTGCATTCAGCACCACATAGATGGGAATGGTAAACCATACTACATAGCTCAGTACATTGGAGTACAGAAACATCACGATGAGATACACCACTGCCAGTGCCACATCCAGCACAATGGTAAGAGCCGTGCCTGTCAAAAAGCCCCGGATAGTCTCCAGCTCGCCCATACGCTGCACAATATCACCCACCTGCCAGTTATCGAAATACTTGGCAGGCAGCTCCGTCACCTTCTTAAAAAGATGCCGTGAAAGGGTCACATCTATCTTGTTGGTAGTATTAAGGAAAAGATAGGATCGCAGCGCCAGCATCCACTGCTGGAAAAGTGCCACCAGTATCATGCCTGCCAGCAGCACATCCATGGTGGAAACGCTCCTGTGAGTCAGCACCCTGTCGATGATGGTCTGAGTGAATAACGGTGTCAGCAGGCCGAAAACCTGCAGAATCAGGGAAATGAAAAGCACCTTCAAAAGCAATGTCTTATACTTGGACACCACTGGCAAAAACCAGGAAAAACCGAATCCTTCTACTTTATCAAGTACCTTAGCCAGCTGATAGCGCTTGGTGAAGAGGATGGCCTCCCCAGTCCACTTATCCCTAAAAAAGTCCCGCTTAACCACCAGCAGCTGTTCCCCCTCCTTGAGGCGGGGGTCAAATAGCACTACACCATCTTCGTCGATGCGGGTAATCAGCACGAAGCCGCCATCCACCATGCGGCAGACCAGGGGCCGGGGCATTTTTTCCAGCCTCTCAAGCTTCACACCCTCATAAGCCCGGGATTTCAAGCCCAGCTCCTTGGAGGCCATCAGAAGTCCCGTGGTATCCACTGGTTTTGTATCTGTGATGTAGGCACGAGAAAGCTGGGAAATATCCGCCGGGATGGAGAAGTGGGCAGCCACCTGCACCAGGCATCCCAGGGCAGAATCTATTTTAGCCATTTATGCAAAATCTCCTTTAACGTTCCCTGAGAGCTTCGTCCTTGTACTGACGGAAAGGATCCAGGAAGAAATCGATGATGCGCTTCTTCTTGATTTTGATTTCCGCTGTCACGTTCATGCCCGGAGAAAGGCCGATGCCGCTATTGTCATCCTCAATGGAAAGAGTCAGGCGATATTTGCCGTCCTTCTGCTTATCCTGGGTATTGTCGATGACATCCGGGCTGATTTCGGCCACCTTGGCCTCCACCATACCGAACTTCTGGAAGTTGAAGGTCTCAACCTTCACCTCAGCATCCTGCCCCTTCTGGATGAAGCCGATGTCCTTATTATCCGCATAGGCTTCGATTTCCAGGGTTACATCATCAGGCACCACCATCATCAGTGCCTGGCCCTCAGTTACCACACCGCCTACGGTGTGAACAGCGAGCTGATTCACACGACCGGAGACAGGAGCCACAATCTCAGACTGCACATTGGTCTCGTTGGCCTTGGTCAGCTCCTCCTGGTAGGCGTTCAGCTGCCTCTTGGCCTCTACCAGCTGGGTCATGGTTTCCTGACGGTAAGCGCTGTCAGTGGTAGCCTGATTATCACGGGCTTCAGCCAGCTTGGCCTGCTCCTTCTGGATTTCCTGGTCCATGGCCTCGGCAGATTTCTGATACTCCACGCGGGTAGCCCGGCCTTCCAACAGCTGGAAATAAGATACAGCGCTTTCATTGAACAGCATCTCCAATCGCTGTTCCTTCTCATAGGCCACATCATAAAGGGCCCTGTATTTCTGCTGCTGGGCCTGGGCTGACTCAATGGCCGCCTCCTCCTGGGCGATGGCTGCCGAATTCTTCTGCATATCAGCCATGAGCTTGGTGCGGCGACTGTTGTACAGAGACACTTGGGCATCGATATCCTTCTGGTCCAGCACCCCGTCTTTGTTGTCAGGGGGATTGAAAGGCTGGTCGTTCATCTCAGACTGCAGCCTGTCCACTGTCATAGCGTAGTAGGCCACCTGCTTCTTCAGCTGGTCTACGTCTGCCTGGGTCTTGGTGGTGTCCAGCACCAAGAGGGTCTGGCCTTCTTCCACATAGTCCCCCTCACGCACTAAGAGTTCCTTGATGGCCCCCTTGTTCTGGGACTGGACAATTTTCACGTTACCCACGGGGATGACGCGGCCGTTGGCCACGGCTACCTCGTCCACCTCGCCCACAAAGACCCAGATGCCCCCAATGACAAGCAGGGCCACAATGGTCCAGAGCACCGCTCTGCCCACCGGTGAGGGTGGGGTTTCGGTTACTTCCAGGATAGAGGGCAGGAACTCTGTTTCCGTATCTTCCTTATCCCCTTCGATAAATCTATGCCAAAATTTCTTAAACATTTTCTCTCCCTCACTCCACCGACTGCTGTGCATGCAGATGGGCATAAATGCCTCCCAGGGCCAGCAGCTCTGCAGGTGTCCCCTGCTCTGCCACCTTGCCGTGGTCCAGCACGATAATACGGTCACAATGCTCCACCGTCACCAGGCGGTGGGCAATGAAAATCATGGTGCGTCCCTGGCCTATGGCCTCTATATTCTTCATGACGACGCGCTCGGACTCATAGTCGAGAGCCGAGGTGGCCTCGTCAAAAATCATTATCCTCGGATTAGTCAGGAGCGCCCGGGCGATAGCGATGCGCTGGCGCTGGCCTCCCGAGAGACTGGCCCCGCGCTCGCCCACCTTGGTATCGTAACCCTCATCAAGCTCCAGTATGAACTCATGGGCCCCGGCCAGCTGGGCTGCCCTGATGACCTCCTCCATGGAAGCAGCGGGCTTGCCTGCCGCAATATTATCGCGGATGGAGCCATTATAAAGGTAGCTGTCCTGCTGGACAACCCCCATCTGGTTCCGCAGCCAGGGATAATCCGCCTCGCGGAGGTCTGTGCCATCCACAGTGATGGAGCCTTCATCTGCCATGTAGATTTTTTCCAAAAGGCCTGCCAGGGTAGACTTGCCGGAGCCAGAGCGGCCCACCAGGCCAATCTTCTCACCGGCTTTAATGGAAAAGCTCACTCCATCCACGGCAGGGGGCAGGTCCAGACGATAGCGGAAGGAAACATCCTTCACCTCGATGTCACCCCGGATGACCTTCAATCCCGGAGGAGATGGCATAAGCACCGGCTCAATACGGCTGTGAAGCACATCCCCCAGCATCCTCATGCCCAGCACGGCCCGCTGGATATCCGGCCACATGGTCAGAAGCTTGGTGAGAGGCCCGATAGCCTGCCCTGCCAGCATCTGGAAAGCGATGAGCTGGCCCAGGGTGAACTCGCCGTTCATGACCTTGTAGCCGCCCACCCATAGAATCACCAGGGTGGACACCAGCTGAATGGCCCCATTGCCACCGGTAATCAGCAGGTTGAAAGCCGCCATGTCAAACTGACGCTGGATATGGCGGCACACCAGGCTCTCCCAGCGCTTTATAAACTGGGGCTCGATGGCCAGAGCCTTCACCGTCTGCATGCCCGTGACTGCCTCGATGAGGAAGTTCCTCTGCTGCATGGTCATGGCCATGGCCCGCATCATCTTGTCCCAGTAAATCGGGAAAGCCCAATAAGTCTGGAAAACATAGAGAGGGATGATAACCAGGGCGATGATGGTAAGGCCCACGCTATAATAGAGCATCACTGCCACAAAGGTCACAGAGAACACCGCATCCAGCAGGGCAGTCATGGAGGTGCCCGTCAGGAACTGCCTGACGCTGCCCACCATGTTCACACGCATGATGGTATCACCTACCCGGCGGTGCTCATAATAAGGCACCGGCAGGGAGATAAGATGCCGGAAGAGGTTCGCCCCCAGGATGGCATCCAGCTTGGTGGTGGTCTGGTTCAGGATATGGGTACGCACACCGGAAAGCATGGCCTGCACCAGGGCCAGCACCACCATGGCCACCCCCAGCACCGTAAGGGTCGAAAGGCCGCCATTGCCTACCACTTTATCGATGATGACCTGGGTGAAAAGCGGCATCATGATGCCCATGGCCTGGAAGAAAGCCGAGGCCAGCAGGATCTCTATGAGGACATGCTTGTACCTCTTGATGACCCGCCAGAACCATTCCAGATTGAATCTGTGCTTGATTTCCTCCCAGTTCAGCCTGGCGGTGATGGTCATGACCTCGCCAGTCCAGACCTCGCCAAACTTGCTGGTGGGCAGGGCCACTGCCTTGTCCCTGGCAATATCCAGGAACATGACCGACTCATCGTTGTGAGCCCCCAACATGACATACTGGCCATTCTTCAGCTTGGCGATAGCCGGGGCAGGCACCTCGCGCAGCTCATCGATGCCTATCTTCTGGACCTTGCCCCGCATCTTGTAGTCCTTGGCCAACCGCTCCAGGTTCACCCACTGGATGCTCTGATCCCACATATTGGGATGCTCACGCCGCAGGGTCCCCTTCTCTACCTTGCGCCCCAGATTGAAGATACATTTCTCCAGGGCTCCCAGGGCTGTATACTCCTGGTTTTCTTTTGTTTCCATGTATAAACTCCTTATCTTTACCCTACCGGCACTACACAGGACTGGCTGAACATGTCTTCCGCATAAGCTCTGATATCACCGGGGTTTACCATATGGTATTTTTCCTTCACCGCCAGGAAGTATTGCCCCAGAGACTCCTTACCGATGATTTCCTCTGAATAAGCGGAAAGGGGCAGGCTGCCTCTGGCCTTCAGCCAGGGGGCTTCGTTATGGGTAATGCGCTCCAGGACCCGGCCGCTGTAGCAGCAGAAGAAATTTATTACGCTGTCATATACCACCTTCTCCCCAGCAGTGAATACGGAAGCATCGAAAGCTTTCCTCTCCTGCTCCGGCTCATAGCGGTAGTCCTTGTAGCGCAGGTAAATTTCCTTGAACACCGGGCCATGGGTCCAGGCCTCACAGTCCTCCTCAAAGGGAAAAATCCCCAGGAAGGCATAATGGAACCCCTGTATATAATAAAGGGCCTTCTGAAGCATCAGAGGTGTGATGTCCTCACACCTGTAGAGCAGGTATCGGGTGACCCGGTCTATTTTGCTGTCCTCCCGGCTCCGGGAAAGGACCAGGAGCTTTTCCACCGCCTTCAGGCTCTTCTCATAGGAGCGGGAAGAGCCCAGGAGCTCTTTATGGCGTTCCAGCATCTCCTTGTAAAAGGCTGGATCTTCATAGAGGCGTTTCAGTACCTCTGAATACTGCCTGGTGGGCATATAGCCCTCGTAGTAACGGGTAAAGGTGAGCTCCCCCCACCCCAGGAGCTTCGACAGGGGGCGCTTGCCGATGGCATAACGCACAGGGATAGCCCGGATATGCTCCAGGGAGATGATGCCCTTCTTTTTCCTGTAGAGGTCATAGAGCAGCCGCAGGTTCATATCATTTATTTCGTCCACCTGGAGTCTCTCCCCGCAGGTGCTGCACCGCGCCTCTTGTCCCGTATAGCTGTACATCTCATCCTTGATGCGTCCCACCATGGGCACAGAATTGATGCGGTAGGTTTGTTCCTGGCCGCACTTGGCGCAATAGACCCTTTTCTCCATCGCTTCACCCCCTTGTATCATTTAGACTTATAAGGCCATTGTTCCAGTTTTGCCGTAGGCAAAACTTCCTCTTGGCCTTTCAACGAGGCGGGAGATATTAACTCACCGCCTGTTAGTAATTTGCCGCCCCCACTTATGGAAGTGGGGGACATCTTGTACTCGTTATATATAATACAATTTTGTACCTTTGGTGTCAAATTTTATGTATCAATTGAACCTGAAATTGACAAAAAAATCCCCCCTCCGCATGCGCATTGCGGAGGGGGGATTCAT
This sequence comes from Selenomonas sp. AB3002, assembly GCF_000702545.1. NCBI lineage: Bacteria > Bacillati > Bacillota > Negativicutes > Selenomonadales > Selenomonadaceae > Selenomonas > Selenomonas sp. AB3002. The sequence goes on from NZ_JNIO01000002.1 coordinate 656,220, forward strand.
TTATTCAGTTAGAGTCAACTGCCAATCAGGCCTGAGACCAGGTCTTCTTGGAGTAGTTGTACTCCCAAGTGGAGCCATCAGCCAGCTGGAAGGTCTTCACAGAGCTGGAGCTCATGCTGTTGATGGTCAGGGTGCTGGTAGCATCGCCATCCTTCATGCTGAGGGTCATGACGCCAGACTTGCTGGTGTCGATGCCCACATTGCCGCTGGTGATATCGTCGAGGGTAACGTTGTAGAGCACAACCTTGTCATCGCTGTAGCTGCCGGTGATAACATCGCTGCCATCGCCCTTGCCGAAGAAGAAGGTGGTGGTGCCGCCAGAGGTACCCTTGAGGCTGTCGTTGGAAGCGCCGAAGCCGCCGAAGAGGCTGGTCTCGCCCTTGCCAGCAACGAGGCTCTCGTTTGCGGAGCTGGTGCCAGCAATGACGAGGGTGCCGGAGCTGCTGGAAGCATCAACAGTCTTGACGCTATCGTAGCTTACACCCTGGGAGCCATCAAGCCAGATGTTTGCAGTATCCACATCGGAGCCAACCTTCAGAGTGTTGTTGGAGCCGCCCATGTAGATGGAAACATCTTCGCTGTAGGTCCAGTTGTTGGTACCGGTCTTGCCGATCTTCACCTGGGTGGTGTTGACACCATCGGTGGTAACCTTGATGGCAGTGTCGGTAGCAGAGCCAGCACCTAAGAGGGTCAGCTTGTCAGTGCTGTTGCTGGTCTTGATGACGATGTTGGAACCATCGTTCTTGACAGAGGTGATATCCACACCGCTGAGGTAGAGGACATCATCGCCATCCTTGCTGCCCCACTTAGCATTCTGGATGGTGTCCTTGCCGTCGCCTGCAGTGTAGTAGTAGGTGACGTTGGTATCGGTAGCACTCTGGCCATTGGAGCCATCCAGCACATCAGCTGCGCTGCCGCCGCCCCACAGGGTGGTGTTGCCGGTGCCGGCAATCAGGGTCTCCTTGTTAGCAGCAGTACCCATGAGGACGGTATTGTCCTTGCCGCCGGTGACGGAAGCGAAGGTGCCGGAGTAAGTTGCATTGCTGGTGTTCTTGAAGATGCCGGTATTGCCCAGGTCAACCACCAGAGCGTCATCAACCGTGTTGAAGTCAAGGGCAGAAGACTTGCTTGCACCGTAGTAGATATTAGCCATCTCGGTAACATCCTTGACGGTAGCCTTTCCACCAACCACATCAACATTGTAAGTGGTACCGGTGTTGTCGAGGACCTTGACGGTAACTTCCTGGGAGCTGTCCACACTATTGAGTACCAGGGAACCCTTGCCAACCTTTGCCGTAGTCTTGGTACCAGACTCGAACTTGAGGTCATTGATGCTGTTCTCGAAGAGATAGATAGCATCGCCATCAAGGCTGCTGCCGCCTACAGATGCGAAGCCGGCAACAGAATCCGTGCCGCCAGTGCTGGTGAGAGCCACATAGGTGGTACCCTTGGCATCCTTATGATCAATCTCAATGCTGTCGTTGCCCAGGCCGCCATAGACATAGTCGCCGCCGCCTGCTAAGAGGCTGTCGTTCTTGCTGCCGCCAATCAGGGTGTCTACGCCCTCATTATTGTCGTTGCCAACGAGAAGCACAGACTTGTCAGTAATGCTGCTGGCGTTAATCAGAGCGCCGCCATCTTCAGCTGCCCAAGCAACAACGCCCGTATAGCCAGTTGCCTTCACATTGGCAACATAGTAGTTGTCACTGGTCTTAGTGAACTGAACCACGCCGCTGCCAACGGAAATCTGACCACTCTCATGAACGCTGTCGTCAATATTGCCGCCGATAACCACCACGTCTTCAAGAGCATTGAAGTCTGTCAGGGTCACAGTACCAGCGGTGAGGCCAGACACATCGATAGTATCCTTGCCCTCGCCACCTGCAACAGTGACATTGGACTCGCTATTCGTGAGATTAGCAATCGTGATGCTGTCAGCGCCATCGCCCAGGTCAATCAGGCCAGAAGTAAGGCTATCATTAACGATGACAGTATCCTTGCCTGCACCACCGTAAACAGTGCTGTCCTTCAGGGAGTTCAGAACGAGGCTGTCATTGCCCTCGCCCAGGGTGATGGTGGAGTCAACAACCGAACTACCGAGGCTGACGCTATCATTGCCTGCGCCCAGGGTAACGGTTGCACCATTGAGGGAAGCAATCTCGGCATACTTGTTGCCAGCACCAGCGGTCAGGGTAGCCTTGTCAAGGCCGCCCAGCACTACGCTGTCCTTGCCCTCGCCCAGGTTGATGGAGCCAGAAACAACGGAAGTAATCTTCAGGCTGTCTGCGCCATTGCCCAGGGTGATGTTCACAGAGGAAGCAGAGGTGAGGCTTACATAGTTGGCATCAGTGCCGGAAGCAGTAACAACCAGCTCACCAGCTACCGTACCCAGCTCCAGGCTGTCCTTACCTTCGCCAATCTCGACGCTCAGGTTGCCGGTAGCACTGCCAACGCTGACGAAGTCATTGCCGTTGCCAACCTGGATCGTACCATTAGCCTCTTCCTTGATGCTGCCGACGACAATGCTGTCATTGCCATCGCCAGTATTAATATTGAGCGTGCTGCTTGCGCTGCCGAGATAAACGCTGTCAGCGCCCTCGCCGAGCTCAATGCTGACCTCGTTACCGGAAGTAACGCTCACATACTTGGCATCGCTGCCGTTACCAGAAACTATAACGTTGCCAGTCACAGCGCCGATAGTCAGGCTGTCTTTGCCATTGCCAAGCTCAACACTCAGGTTGTCCTTAGCTTCGCCAACGACCACGCTGTCAGCGCCATCGCCAGCCTGAACAGTCAGCTTGCCAGCTGCAGTCTGAACGGACACATAGTCAGCACCCTCGCCCACGCTGATGCGAACATCAGTCTCAGAAGTGGTGCCGATGGTCACGCTGTCAGCCTTGTTGCCAGTCTCAATCTCAGTCACGGTGCTGGAACCAACAATGCTCCATGCATCGCTTGAAGAACCAGTCTGAACCGTATTAGCAGTCGTATCACTCCCAAGATCAACCGCCCAACCACCAGTTATAGAGCTCACAGTAGCTACCTTGTCATAGTCACTAGGCAAGCCCTTAGCCGCACTATAATTGTCAGTTGCTTCTGAAGAGTAGCCAATCACACTGCCATTTTTAAGGCCAGAAAAGCTCCCCAGGTTCAAAGTTGCCATAAAATACAACCTCCTCAAAAATAGATAAATCAGTGAGGAGCCCTATGGGCTTATCCCCACTATCGCCTTCTCCTCTTATCCCACTTTTTTTAGGTATAGAGGTTTTAACACAAATATTTTATCACAGTGCCTTGAAGAGTGCAATAAAAATTCTAAAACAAGAAAATTATCATGGGACCTGTGACTCTCAGGAAGCCCTCCTGACGCTTCCCTGCTATATATATCGGTAGTTGCCGGTGAAAATTAAATTAAAATTTCATTAGATTTCCATTAAATTTTGAATCATTCGCCCCTCCGACACACGAAAACCCCCTGTAGTGGGCGATACACTACAGGGGGCCGGAGGTTGCTGCCGCGATAAATCCTAAGAATAACAAAAGGCACCTGCCGTGCCATCTGTCTCGCTACATGCCCTTATTATAGGCTAAAAACATGGGCAGCGTCAAGATATTTCTAATCTACTGACACAATTTTCATGACAATTGTCATCCCGGGCCAATCATGCTTCCAGGGCAAACGAAGCTGCCAGCTCCTTTACGGCTGCAGCTTTTTCTTTGTCCCCCCGCTTAGTGTAGAACTCCGTCAGTTCCCTGGCGATGGCAGGCATATCTTCCCCTACTACATCCATCTCCCGGGGGTTAAGCTTCAGGAAATCCCGGGAAAGTTCCAAAGCCTTCATAAGTAAGGGAGCCGCCTCCTCTTCCCGCCCCTCGTTCCAGAGAGCCACTCCTTTGATGGCGTAGGAATCCGGCATATTGGGCAGCTCCCGCTCCATGGCCTCACGGGCTTCCTCCATGGCTGCCTCATCCTCCAGCAGGCGGCTGGCGTTATACCAAATCCGATAGATCTCCGAGCGGAGGTTGGCGGGCACCACCGTTGACTCACGTGCCTTCAGCATCTCCTCCCGGGCCTCGGCATACTTCCCTTCCCCCATGAGTATCTTGCCCATGTAGTAATGCTGCAGGCCCACCTCCCGGCCCTCCTCATGAAGCCTGCGCAGAATCTGCTCATTGCGCTGGCGCTTCTCTGTCTGCCGCGCCGGACTGTAGCCTGTGTGCTTCATCAGGAGCCGCTCCCGGGGGATGGAGTAGGTCAGGCCGCTGCTGCCCTGCTCGTTTTCCAGGTACTCATGGATAGCCCCCACATAGTGCAGTCCACGGGTGAAGATACGGCTCACCGCCGCTTCTGTGCCCAGAGGCTGCAGTTTCTCATCCACATTCATGTGGCGCACCATGAGCTGCCGCATCCCTCCGGGGCCGTCGTAGTCCTCGGCTATGCGGTGAAGATTGCCCGCCGTCTCCTGTGAGAAGAACTCATCGCTGTCTGGGAAAACTATCCAGTCCCCGGAGGCCTTCGAGAGGGCAAAGTTCTTGGCAGCAGCAAAATCATCTATCCAGTCAAAGTGATAGATTTTATCCGTGTACTCTTTGGCTATCTCTATGGACCTGTCCACAGAGCCGGTATCCACCACGATAATCTCATCAGCAGCAGCCAGGGACTGCAGGCATCTGCCGATATCTGTCTCATTATCCCGCATGATGACACAGGCAGAGAGGGTGAGCTTTCCTCCCCTGGCCCGAACCTGCAGAAGATAGGGCAGGACCAGTTGCAAGGGGTGCAGCGCATGACCCTGCATGACCCGGAAAGCCTCTTTGTCCACTGTGGCCTTGGGGAGCTTCCCCTTGCCAAACTGGAGCCTCCCTCCAAAATCCAAACCATCTGCCACAGCTTTTGCCATCTCCCCATAGGTGAAGGGCACCCCCTCCACCAGCAAAGGCACGCCCTCCTCATCATGACGCAGCACAAAAAGTGAGGCACTGGCCAGGTCCCCTGCATAGGTGAGTGGGAGCTTTTCTTTCTCACCATAGGGAAGAACCAGCCGCTTCCTGGGAGAGGAGGAAGCCAGGCGCTCTCGCAGAGCATCCAGCAATTCCTCCACCGGGCCGGCCGCTTCCTCTGGCTTTTCGGCTCCGTAGAGTTCTCCCTTGCCGGCGCAGACCGCCGTCACCTTCAGCCCCTTTTCCTGATGGCGTCCCATCAGCGACAGCACTTCTGGCAAAGGCTCCCGCAGCAACAGCACCGTCCTCGTAAAGCCCCTGGCCTTCTGCAGGGAGAGAGCTACCTTGGGCAGGTACTTTTCCTGGTTGTCCTCCCCAATCTCTAAAAATGGCAGCAAAAGCCCCTGCTTTTTCCCTTCATCTGTGGATACCTCAGTCCTAGGCTCCCAGAAATGAAAGCAGCCGCCCTCCCTGGCCACCTGCCGCCTGAGGGCCCGCCCCCCCTGAGAATCAGGAGAACTGATATATATTTCCCAATCCATGTTGTTTTCTGCCATACAGTTGTATCCTTTCTATAAATAAGAAATCACTGATTTCATTATACGCAATAGTTCAGGTTTTGTCGAAGACAAAACTTCCGCCCAACTTCTCCTTGCACCGCAAAAAGGGGATGCCCGTGCATCCCCTCATATCATCATCCTCATCCCCAGATTCACAGCTTCTGCCAGGTGCCGCTGTTGCGGTCAGGCTTCCAGTTGGCGCCATCCCCCAGGACGAAAAGCTCCGTCTTGCCATTTACCGTCAGGGTCTGGCCTGCCGTAGTCCTGATGCTGATGAGCTCGCCATTGATATTCGTGGCGGATATCTGGTCCAGACCGATATTGTAGAGCATCACCGTATCATTCCGATAGGTATTCTGAATCACGTCATCACCTTCACCGTAGCCGTAGAAGAGGATATTTTCCCCCGTGCCGGCCCGCAGGGTGTCACTGGCACTGCCCGTGCCTCCCCAGAGGGAAGCAGCCGCCCTGCCCCCCACCAGGGATTCTGAAGCCGTGGTGCCTGCCAGCTGGTCTGCACCGGAGGATTGGGAGCCGTCTATGACATCGATGCTGTTATAAGATGCTTTCTGGCTGCCATCCAGCCAAATGAGCTTGGCTTCAGTGCCGCCGCTCAGGGTCAGGATATCTTTTTTGCTGCCCCCCTGATAGTAGAGCACTTCCTCCGTATAGCTCATGGTATTGTTCCCGTTGCTGTTGCCGATTTTGGCTTTCTGTATATCTTTGGCATCCCAGGAATAGAGGATCACGTCATCTGCTCCCGAAGAGGACTGCACAGTCAGCCCGCTTCCATCAGACATCTTCAGTGTCAGGATAGTGCCCAGCCTGCTGACGGAAGCGACGCTGCCACTGTAGAGCACCAGTACATCAGAAGTCTCCTCCTCACCCGGGGTGAAGTCCCAGACTGTATCATTGCTGTCCCCGTTCCCGTACCAGAACAAGTCCCTGGCAGAGCCCCCCTGCATGGTATCTTTGCCGTCCAGCCCTCCCCACAAGGATGACTTGCCCGTGCCTGCCAGGAGAAGATTATTTTTTTCATTTCCCACTATGAGCACGTCGCCGGAGCACTCAGAGGCATCAACCTCCCGGCAGTTGGGATAGGCCACCCCCGCTTTTTTGTTGATGGGGTCATAGCCCGTCAGCCAGTAGCTCCCGGCCTCTGTCACCGTAAGGGTGGTGACTGTATAGTCAGTGGTGAGCGGCTCCTCGGACTCTTCCTCCGTCGTATCCCGCAAAATCTCGGTGCTATATTCTTCTCCCGGTATCTCCCAGGATGCATTTTCAGCCATGTCCTTCACTCCCTCGCAATGTAATAAAGAACACCATGACGCAGAAATACTGCACTCCTGTGTAATTCGCCCCCGACCTGCCTTATACCTTCCCATAGCTATGTCTGACAGAAAAAAAGGGACGACCTGCGTCCCTTCTTCGGAAATTCATACTGCTGACCAGCTGCCCTGCTGACGGTCCGGCTTCCAGCTGGAGCCGTCCCTCAGAGTGAAGACTCCCGCCTGGCCGCTGACGGTCAGGGTATGGCCTGCGGTGGTGGTGATGCTGATGATGTCTTTGCTCACCTGGGCTCCTGTCAGATGCTCCAGTCCCATATTATAAAGCATCACCCTGTCCCCTGAGGAAGTGTTCTGCATAACATCATTGCCCTCACCGTAGCCGTAGAACAACACATTACTGCCCGACCCAGAGCGCAGTGTGTCACTGGCGCTGCCTGCGCCTCCCCAAAGAGAGGCTGAGCCGCTGCCGCCTGCGATGGTCTCCTCTCCCCAGCCTCCTGCCAACTGGTCGGAGCCCGAGGACTTGGATCCATCCAAGAGTTCTATGCTGACAAAGCTCTGTCCCTGGCTGCCGTCCAGCCAGATGCTCTTGCTATCAGAGCCAGAGGCTGTCAGAGTATCCCGGCCTGAGCCGCCCTGGAAGAAAGCCAGGTCATTTCGATAGGAAAGGTTATTGGCCTTGGCACTTTCACCAATCTTTGCTCCATAGAGATGGGCCGCCGCATCTGTGGAGTAGAGCACAGCACTGTCAGAGCCTGCGGTGGTGTTCACCGTCAGGCTGCCCCCGTCTGCCATGGAAAGGTGGAGGGTATTGCCGGATCTTGTGATGCCTGACAAGCTTCCGCTGTAGAAATTCAGCACATCGCTGCTGCCCCCTGTGCCGGGGGTGAAGTTGCTCGCCACATCGTGGCCGTCTCCGGCGCCGTACCAGATCATATCCCGACCAGAGCCCCCCTGAAGGGTGTCATTGCTGGCGCCGCCTCCCCAGAGGGAAGAGCTGCCCTTGCCCCCCTTGATCAGATTATCCTGGCCGTTCCCGCCCAGAATCACCTCGCCAGTCACCTCGCTGCCATCCAGCTCCTTGCAGTTTGGATAGGCAGTATCTTTCTCCCCCGTCAGGGGATCATAGCCTGACAGCCAGAAGCTGCCCGGGCTCTTGGCGGTAAGTTTGGTGACGTTAGGCTTGGTTTCGGTGGTATCGGTGGGGGTGGACGCAGGCTCTGGCGCAGACGTCGAAGCAGGAGCCGCGCTGCCACCTGAGAGCTGATGGGCCAGATACCTCAGGAGCATGTAGCCTCCTGCATAGGAGTGCTCCCCGTAGTTTGAGTCGCTGGACAGCACCGTCTTCAGATTGTCCGCGTTCCTGGCCAGCTGCTTGATAGCCAGTGTCCGCTCATCATCAATACCATGTACAAGCTCTGCCGCCCCCTCCTTGACGCTGATGGGCATAGTGTGGAAGAAATCTATATTGGCAGCCATGGCCGCATGGGTCATCTCATGGGCTATGACCCGGTCCAGATGGGTGTTCTTGGCAGTGCCATTCACATCTGCCCCCAAATTGGCATAATAACGCATGTTGATGGTGAGGCTCAGGGCTGTGGCCTTGCCATCATCCGTATGGTACTGATGGTTCACCAGAGCCAGAGTATCATCTGCCAGATTCACAAAGTTTATGCTGGAAATAGTGTTCACGGTGGTGCCGGATTCATTGAAGGTCAGGCCATAGGAATCCGGATCAGACGCAGGCTCTCTGGAATCCACCAGGTATAGAGGCCCGATATAATCCGCAGCTGGGATTCTGGCAGGGAAGACAGATTCGGCCAGTTCACCGTCAGGCCGAATTCCTCATAGGTGGTAGAGCCTGAGGCAGGCAGCTGCCAGTTGTTATCATTTTCTGGCACCACGCTAAGAGCGGTCTTCACAGGTCCGCTTCCCGCATCACTGCCACTGATGGCCCCCGTATCCTCATTATCCAGAATAATGCCACACTTCTCCCGCAGGAAATCCAAAGCCCGCTCCTTGCCGTAGCTCTTGCAGTCATTATACATATAGTCAATGACTGCCTGCCAGCTGGAAAGCCCCGTCATTTGCCGGGCTGCCTCATCAAGGGCTGCCCTGCCCCGCAGATTGGTAGCGTCCAGTATGCTCATAAAGTTCCTTATGACTTCCATCGACGTTGCCATGCCACTCACTCCCTTGCTGACAGACATATCCCCTATATCATAATTTTACAACAATTTTAAAACAGCAGCAAGGGACTGCAGGATTCTTTCATAGATTTAAGTTTGTCCCGCAGCCCCCCGGAGTGGGCATAATAAGCCTTTTTTAAGTCTCTGCCTCCTTACGCACCTGCTCCAAAACCGCCCGCAAAGACGGCAGCAATTCCTTGAATCTAAAATCTGCCTCAGGGTGAGCAGCTGGGAAAGCCTCTGCCAGCAGCAGGGCCCGCTCCAGGTCGGCCTTGCCTCCCGGCTTATCCCCTGCGTTCCAGCGGCGCCCGCCCCGGAAATAGTAAAAATCAGGATAGTCGGGGAAAGCGGACATTGCCTTTGCCAGCACAGCCTCCCCCTGCTGCCGCAGGGAGCGGGCCGCCTGCAGGTGCTCATTGTCCCTATCCCCAGGCTCCGGCAACGGCTCCCCCTCGGCTATCTCCAGCCCCGCCTGGCTGCAGGCCTCCTGCTCCAGCTCCCTGAGTGCCTGGTAGATGATGCGGTAGGGAGCCACCCGGTCATGGACAGGCAGGGTTGAGCCAAAGGAGCGCTGGGCGCACTCTATGGCTTCCCGCCACTCCCGCCGGGAGAGATGGGTCTCCGCCAGATAATAATCCAGCAAAAAGGTGGAGCCTCCCTGCCTCTCCTCTTTCAGGAGGATCTCTTCATTGCGTCTGTTCTTCTGAGCCTTCACCTCAGGGCGGTAACCTGTGTGTCGTATGGAGAGAAGCCCTTTTGCTGCAGCAGCGATTTTCGTCTGCCGCCCATCGGTGAGCACCAGCTGCTCATGCACCTCCCCCCGGTACCGCAGCAGTTCCTGCCGCCTGAGCAGCCGCACCGCCAGATCATCTGCCTCCCCTGCCACCGGAGTACCGTCCAGATCCACATTCTCGCGCCAGATTTCCAGCAGGTCAATTTTCCTCTCGTGCACTGCCTGTCCAGGTACAGCCACCAGCCTCACACCGGAGGGAATGTCACCTGCGGACAAGCTTTCTGCCAGGGGCCGCAGATTTTCCCGGGTTCCCTCTGACAAGCTCTCATCGCTGTCCAGAAACAGCACAAATTCACCGTGGCACCTGGATAGGGCATAATTCTTCGCCAGGGAGAAATCATCCTGCCACACAAAATCATAGAGCTTTCCCCGCCGCCCGGGAACTTCCTGCTGCCATTTCCGCAGGAACCTCCGGACGATTTTCACCGAATCGTCCACGCTTCCCGTATCCACAATCACCATCTCGTCCACCGCCTGGGCCACACTGCTCAGGCAGACAAGTATCTCCTCCGCCGCATCCCTCATAATGAGGGCCAGAGACAACAGGCATTCCTTGGGCATCAAAATCCCCCTATCAAAAAGGAGACGCTAAAGCGTCCCCTTCATATTATCGAAACAATACTGCTTACACGGCAGACCACTGTTTGGTATTGTGGTTAGCCCGCCAGGTGCTGCCATCGGACAGGGTGAAGGCTGCCTCCCCCTGCACCGTGAGGGTCTGGTTTGCCGTGGTGCGAATCTTCACTTCACTGGTGCCGATGTCTGCCCCAGTAATCTTATCCAGGCCCATGTTGTAGAGCATAACCCTGTCATTAGCCCCGGTATTCTGCAGCACATCATTGCCCTCGCCGTAACCATAGAAGAGATGCGTGTCGCCAGCGCCTGCCCTCAGGGTATCATCGGCGCTGCCCGCACCACCCCAGAGAGAAGACTGGCCCCGCCCCCCCTGGATGGATTCTGCAGCACTGCTCCCCACCAGCTGGTCTGCGCCAGTGGACTCGGAGCCGTCTATGATCTCGATGCTGGCGTAGCTCTTGCCCTGACTGCCATCCAGCCAGACATTTTTATTGCCACCGCCAGAGACCTGCAGCGTGTCACGGCCGCTGCCTCCAAAGTAGCTGGATGCCGCTTCCGTATAGCTAATGACACTGGCCTTATTGCTATCGCCAATCTTGGCTCCGGAGATATGCACCGCGTCCGTGGAATAGAGCACCACTGCATCAGGAGAAGACTGCACAGTGAGACTGCTACCATCGTTCATGTTCAGCTTGAGATTATTGCCATTGCGGCCAAAAGAGGTGAGGGAACCACTGTAGAGATTGATTACATCATTGCCGGACGCATAATTTGTCACTACATCGTTGCCATCCCCGGCACCGAACCAGAACATATCCCGTCCAGAGCCCCCCTGGAGGGTATCATTGCTTGCGCCGCCGCCCCAGAGGGAGGTTTTGCCCTGACCGCCCTTGATGAGATCGTTCTTGCTGTTGCCAGCCAGGATGACTTCGCTGGTGACACTGCTGCCGTCAAGCTCCGTAGCATCCGGAAAAGCAGGGTCATGAGTAAAGGACCTTCCCGCCAGCACATCATACCCGGACAGCCATACGTTGCCATTGCCGTTGGCAGTCACCTTAGTCCAATGACAGGGAGCCGGACCGCTGGAGCCTGCTGCCGCCTGCTTGGCGAAGTAACGCAGGGCAATATAGCCCCCCGCATATTCGTCACCACCTGATTTCTCATCGGTGTTAAGAACCTCTTTCAACTGGTCAGGATTGGAAGCCAGACGCCTGATATCACCGGGACGCTCGTCGTCAATGCCGTGAACCAGCTCTGACGCCCCCTCGCGTATGTAGTATGGAAGATCACTTACATAGGTGATATTAGCCGCCATGGTAGCATGAACAAGCTCATGAGCTATCACACGATCAAGATAGAAGCTGGTATTAGCAGATTTACCATTCACATTATTGCCATCAATGCTGTTATAATAGCGCATATTCACCAAAAGTGTCAGTTCATCTGTCTTGCCAGCGCCATTGTAATGCCAGTTTACTTTGGCCAGGTAATTATCAGGATCATCATCTTCAAATTTCACAGTGATGGTATTTACTGTTGCTGCAGTGTCATTGAAGCTGAGGCCATAGGAATTATCTATCAAGCGCAGACCTTCGTCCAGCCACCAGGTGTATAATCCCTTCACCACCTGCACCTGAGCTGCGTTATTCAGGTTGGTATTGGTCCAATCCACCGTCAGATTATAGTCGCTGCAACGAGTTCGCCAGCTGGTGGGCATACGCCACTCATTTGTACGCTCAGGGACAATGCTCTCAGCAGTCTTTTCCCCGCCGCCGCCAGCATTGCTGCCGCTTATGGCACCGGTATCATTATCGCCCAAAATAATGCCGCACCTGTCCCTCAGGAAGGCATCTGCCCCCATGGTCCTGCAGTCGTTGTATATGGAGTTCAGCACATCCTGCCAACTGCCATAGTTCGAGGTACTGCGCACCGCTTCATCCAGCGCCGCCCTGCCTCTCAGTCTGGTACCATTCAAAGACGTCATGAAATTTCTAATCACAGTTTGTGGTGTACCCAATCTTGCATCTCCTTTGCAATAAATCATCCCATTAACGGATGCCATTATACACCTGATTAAGGTATAAGGCAAATCCCCCTCCGCGAACATATCATTTTGACCTGTAACAAACAAAGGCGCAGGAAAAGCCCTGCGCCCCTAAGATCATTTTATGCTTTTAGAACTGGAAGTACAAGAATGCCGTCACCTGAGTGAAGTGCAAAACAGAGAAGACGAAAAGGGCGGCGAGGAAGGCTGCCCATTTCAAGTTGGGACGGAAGTACTTGTCCACCAGCACATTGCTGTCGTGGCTAAACGCAGCCAGCCAGAGAGCCAGCAACAATGTAAAGATGGGCAGCCCATGCAACCCCGACGCATTGAGGACCTTATCCAGCATGCCGCCCCCCAGGGCAAAAGGCCAGTCCAGTCCCCGGAGACCTGCCATGGCCTTGTATACCTCAATGGCCTGGGGCAAACTCTCTGCGCGGAACAGTACACACGAGGAGGCTGCAAAGACCATGGTCAGCCAGTGGGAAACGCCATCCGGCAAAGACAGCCAGGACTGCCTTTTCCATAGCTGGCAGACACAAAGCCCCACACCCTGCATAAAGCCGAAGACCACAAAGGTCCAGCCAGCTCCGTGCCAGGCACCTATGACAACCATCGTAAGCATGGTGGCAAGCATTGAACGCCAGAGCGTAACTTTCCCCATCCAAAGAACCAGGGGCGTGTAGATGTACGCAGTAATGGTCGAGGTTAGGGACATATGCCACTTCCCCCAGAACTCGCTGAGATTCTTCGAGCGGAATGGCTCGCTGAAGTTGATGGGGATCTTGATATTCATCAGCCGCGCCGCCCCCACAGCCATATCCGTATAGCCGGAGAAATCATAATACATTTCCATGAAAAAACATACAGCCAGCGCCCAGCCTTCCCAAAAACCCAGTTCACCCGCATGGGCGAAACCGTCCGCAATCGGCGCGATCAACGCATCAGCTATCACGACTTTCTTGAATAACCCCAAGGAGAACATGGCAATACCCTTTGCTATATTCTCTGCCTGGGGGCTGTGCAGACGCTCATCTGCAAATTGCTTCATCATTGATTTGTGGTAGAGGATAGGGCCTGCCAGCAGGTGCGGAAAAAAGGATACAAAGAGGCAGTAATCCACAAAATCCTTGTATTTTTTGCCGTCCCCATAAAAATAAACGCCAATCAGGTAGACCATCTGCGTGATGGTAAAAAAGGAGATGCCGAGGGGCAGTATAACATGCCAAAGCTCAAAATCTGTCCCCATAAGCCTGTTCACATTCTTGATGAAGAAATCCATGTACTTGAAATAGCAGAGCATGCCTATATCAAAAGCAAGACCAAGCATGAAAAAAGTCTTGCCTGTCAAGAGGCCCTGTGGTTCTGCCTGATACTTCACGATGCAGCGCGATATGGCATAGTTCACCAGAATGCTGCCCACCAGAAGCGGCAGGAAATAGATATTCCAGTACCCATAGAAGCCCAGGCTGGCCAGCACAAGCCAGCCATTGGCCCAGCGCAGGCCTGCCCATCGAGACAAAGCAAAATAACCGCTGACCGCCAGCGGCAAAAACAGGAATATATATGTGTAGGAATTAAAAAGCATGCCTATCCCCCTTAGGCCGAATAGCCGCCATCCACAGCCAGGCAGGCTCCTGTCATCCAGCGCGCGCTGTCAGACAGCAGGAAGAGCACCAGCCCCGCCACATCGGCAGGCTCCCCCATCCCCAGAAGCTCCCGGACAGCAATAGCCTCCTGGTCCGCATAAGCCTGAGCCAGGGGATTCTGCGTCATCTCAGTCGCTACCCAGCCGGGCATGACTGCATTGACGCGATGCCCATTCCTGGCCAGTTCCTTCGCTGCAGAGCGCACCCCGGCATTGACGGCTGCTTTCGCTGCCGCATAGGCAAATTTGCCCATCTCACAACAGACCGCATCTGCTGAGGAAAAAAGCACATGAGAGGTTCGTTCACCTGCATAGGGCGCACGGGTCGCCAGCTGTAACAAGGCCATGCCAGCCCAAAAGGTTGTCTCCATCATCTTCTGCGCCTTGCGGGCATTGTAGGCCGCCAATGGCGTAAAAACTGCCGTACCTGCCGCATGGACAGTACCGGATAGAGGCCCCTGCTCTTGCACGAAATGCCCCAGAGCCTCTTCCATCGCCTTGGTGTCGCAGACATCCACTGCTGCAGGGATTATCATCCCCGGCACTTCGGCGGCCAGCTCTGCAAGCTTTTCCTCGCGTCGTGCCAAAACCAGCACCTTTGCGCCAGACTGTGCAAGCCGCAGGGCAATCTCCCTGCCCATGCCGGAGGAAGCCCCCGTCACAGCGTAGCGCTCACCGTCAAAGTCAAAGGAAGCGGCACGCATCAGTCCTCCACCCCTTCGCAAGCCAGCTCGTATGCATCACGCACGGTCTGAGCCGAACGCGCCTCAAGGGGATTGATGGTGCTGTCAAACTCCACATCCATGAGCGCCAGGAAGCTGACGCTGGAAAGTGAATCCCATGCCTTGATATCCTTCAGGCTCTCATCCATCTCTATCTTTTCCCCGCCCAGAATCTTGGCGGAAACAACATCAAGGAATTCCTGCTCGTCAATCTTATTAGCCACTGTATACTTTCCTTTCATAAACCAATAAAAGACTCAATCATGCAAACGACATTGTACCCTATCCCTTTATAATGTGTCAAGAATCGCCGGATGGCAGCATCATGGACAGATCAGCCAGACAGCCGGCCCATGAGAGACCAACGCCGAAGCCCGCCAGAAGGACATGCCTGAGACCTGCGGGGTCGTTTTCTTTCACGATGCTCTCCAGTCCAAAGGGAATGGTTGAGGAGACAGTGTTGCCGGTGTCTGCCACATCGTTGAAAAAGGGTACGTCCATGAGCTTGCATTTCTTTTGCACGAATTCCAACATGAAGTGATTCGCCTGATGGAAGACGCAATAGTCCAATTCGCTGCGCTCCAGTCCAGCCTTTTCCAGCACTTCCCTGACAAGACCGGGTACACGGTGCAGGGTAAAGTACATGATGCCCTGCCCATCCATGTAGGCATCATAATTGGTATGGGAGCCATGGTCATCCTCTATGGTTTCCTCAGGCGTAGTGCGGAAGGGATAGCGGCTGCCACCGACAGGCGCAATAATCTTGTCATACCCCTTGCCATCAGTACCGAAGACAAAGTCAGAGAGCAAAGGTTTCTCCGCCTCTACGGCAGATATGAGCGTCGCCGTAGCGCCATCGCCGAATACGGGTCTGGTGGCGCTATCCGTCGGCGCAGCCCATTGGGTATAGAGGCTGGCAGTAATCAGCAGAAGATTCTGCGCCATGCCGGCCTCCACCACCCCCTTGGCCAGCGCCAGCCCATAGACATAGCCTGAGCAGCCCAGATTGTAATCCAGCGCACCAACGGATTTCTCCAGCCCCAGACGCTCTGCCACCAGGCAGGCCGTGCTCGGCATCTGGTAGTCAGGCCACTGGGTACAGATGAGCACAAAGTCTATACTTTTGGGTTCCACTTTATAACGCTTGAACAGATTCTCCGCTGCCTCTACGGCGATTTCCGAGGCCGTCATACCGTCAGCCAGATGCCGCTCCCTGATGCCCAGCGCCTGACCAGAACGGGTGGTCAAATCGTTCTTCTCAACTGTTGGCGGCAGATACCCTGCCACAGCACGGATTGCTGCATATCTCATAACATCCTCCCATCTTAAGATACCCTATCCCTGTAGTTTTTGGTTACCAGCCCACCTTAATAGAGCAGAAAACCAACAATATCCCCCATGATAACATGAAGCCTCTGCCTGCGCAATGAGAGCAGACAGAGACACGGACTCTTAAAATACCATTTCTTAATCACACATACCTGATGGCAGCAGTTCTTTCACGAAATGTACTATCTGGCCTATGTTAACGATATACCTCCCCCGCTAACAGCCGGATTTTCTTCCCGCAGAAGGCCACACCATAACGCCAGACATCCTCTACCCCTTGGACCCGAAACTCAGCCAGATAGTCCTTTTCCTCTATCTGTGCCAGGGCCTGCTTAGCTGTTTCTGCCAAAGCCTCCTCACTATCTGCCACCTTGAATTCCATAACAATGCCGGGTATCCCCGCTTCCCTTGGAAAAATGCCAAGGTCAAACCTGCCATAGCCGCTTTCCCTGTTTGACACCACTCTATATTTTGGCATCAACCAGGCCATAATGCCCAGCACAAAGCCGTGGTAGAATGATTCCTTTTCAGCCGTATCGTGGAAGCTGGCAATCTGCTTCAGATATTCCTCCACCCCCTGGGCAAATTCCTCCCCCCTGACCTTTCAAAAGATGACGCAACATGATGAAGAGATCAGACTCCTCCATTTCCCCACGGTAACGATTGATAATTTCCATTTCGTAGACCGTGCTAACCTCCATATTGGGGATAGCCAGCTCGCAGTAGGTCCTACCTCCCATCAGCTCCGTATGGCGAGCAGTCAGATAGCCGGTGGTTTGAAGCATGGTATAGAGGGCATCCTTGCTATGATAGATATCCGTGTAGATAAGCCCCTCTTGGACTGCAGTCTCTATGGTTCCTCCCTGCAGCAGGGTAAGAAGTTTTTTCTCATCCTTCCTTCCCGCCTGTTTCATCAGGGTAGCTATGATATCATTACCGGAGGTATTGAGCCAGAAAATGTCAGGCTGGCAAGCATTGGCAAAATAGTTCACCACTGACCAGGGATTATACATTTCATACCCGGAGAAATTATAGCCGTCATACCACTCTTTCAGTTCGGGGAGCTTATCCTCATGCCCCAGTTCTCTGGCCATCCGGGCAATTTCCTCGAAAGTAAAGCCAAAACTATCGGCATACTTGCCCTTCACCACCGAAGAAACTTCCAGATTATTGAGGGCGCTGAAGATGCTTTCCTTGGCAATGCGCAGCACTCCTGTGAGCACTCCGAAACGCAAAGAAGTGTTGCCCTTCAAGGCAGAGGTGAGGAAGGTGCGCATAAAGGCAATGGCCTCATCGTAGTAGCTATTCGGCGCAGACCAGGCTGCCTGAATAGGGGCATCGTATTCATCTATCAGGAGGATGGCAGGCTTGCCATGGTACTCATGAAGATAGCCCAGAAG
This sequence comes from Selenomonas sp. AB3002, assembly GCF_000702545.1. Lineage (NCBI taxonomy): Bacteria > Bacillati > Bacillota > Negativicutes > Selenomonadales > Selenomonadaceae > Selenomonas > Selenomonas sp. AB3002. Next base: position 673,711 of record NZ_JNIO01000002.1, read on the forward strand.
ATTACTCACTGCAAATTGCAACACACTCTCTGTAGCCCGGCCGCAGATAATATCCTGAAAGTCATCGTGATCTCCTCCCCGCAGGACATCCTCATCCAAAAGATAAGCATATTTTTTGTATAGTTCACGCATACGGATAGCCATCTGCTCCACCATAGCATCATAAGTGAGCGGCTTGATATCCTTCAGAGACAGCAGCACCACCGGCCACTGTCCCTGCTCCTGCATATACGTGGCTCCGGCCCGCTCGATGTCCGTCCCCGCAAAGAGCGCCCGGTTCTCCTCCGCATCTTCCAGTGTGAAGAAATACTTCAGCATGCTCATAGCCATGCTCTTGCCGAAGCGACGAGGACGGGTGATGAGGGTGACTTCGCTGTGCTCTTCCAGAAGGTCCTTGATAAAACGCGTCTTGTCTACAAAGTAGTAATTCCCATCGCTCAGTCGCTTGAAATCGTCAACGCCTACTGGCAGCTTTGTTTTCATGCCCACATTTATCCCTCCCCAGCTAAACACCGCCATTTTTCCTCATGGTAACATAAAAACCCCGCCTGCGCAATGAACACAGGCGAGGTCTCCCATCACACATACCTTATATCGATGGACAGCAAGAGAGTGAAGAAATATTTCAGCAGGCGAAAATCTCCTACATCCCCCCATACTCATAGTTCACTTTCTTATCAATGACAAAAGTTCCTCTGTCTTGGCCTGACAAAGTGCCACATTCCCCCTGGTCTCCACGTTCAGACGAATCAAAGGCTCTGTATTTGAGCGGCGAAGATTAAAGCGCCAGTCCCCCATATCCACGCTAAGGCCATCAATGTGCAGGATTTCCCTTGCCTCCCTGCCGTAGACGGACTCTGCCTTTTCCATGATTCCAACTGCCATATCCACACTTTCCAGTTTGGTGTTGATTTCTCCGGACACAGGGAACTTATCCATGCGCTCTCCCAAAAGTGCAGACAAGTTCTTGCCTTTGCGGCTAAGAAGTTCTGACACCAGAAGCCAGGGAATCATGCCACTGTCGCAATAGGAAAAATCACGGAAATAATGATGGGCACTCATTTCACCGCCATATACTGCATCTACTTCCCTCATCTTGGCCTTGATAAAGGCGTGACCACCCTTGCAGACCACAGGCTCACCACCAGCTGTCTCTACAAGCTCAATAGTGTTCCATATGCAGCGTGGGTCATAGACAACCTTAGCCCCGGTATTCTTTTCCAAAAATGCCTGGGCCAGGAAGCCCACCATGTAATACCCTTCTATGAAATGCCCCTTCTCATCGTAGAGGAAGCAGCGGTCAAAATCGCCGTCCCAAGCTACACCAAAATCAGCTTTGTGCTCCAATACCGCCTGGGCTGTAACTTCACGATTTTCTGGCAACAGAGGATTTGGTACACCATGTGGAAACGATCCATCAGGCTCCCCATAAACAGGAATGATCTCAAAAGGAAGACACTTGGCCAGTGCCTCTAATACCGGACCTGCAGAGCCGTTTCCACTGTTAGCCACGATTCTGAGCGGTTTCAGCGCTTTCACATCCACAAAGGACAGTATACGCTGCAAATAATCATCCAGCATATCTACTTTCTCGGCTTTAGCAGGAACTTCAACTGCGTATGGAAGCTCAGCTTCTTCCTGTACCGCTGCCGCCAGCGCCTTCAATTCTTCCTTAGTCAATGGCACTGCACCTGCACGCACCAGCTTCAAGCCGTTGTACTCCTTGGGATTGTGACTGGCAGTTACCATCAGTCCGCCATCTATTTTTCCTGCTGCATGGTAAATCATCTCCGTACCACAAAGGCCAATATCCATAACTTCACAGCCCGCTTCTGTCAGTCCCTTTATAAGAGCCTCCGACAAAGCCGTGCCAGAAAGGCGTATGTCATGCCCTACGGCCACCTTTCGAGCAGCAAACAAACCAGGAAAAACGCGTCCTATACGATAGTATAACTCTTCATTAACTTCATCGGGGTAAATGCCTCGCAAATCGTAGGCTCCAAAAGCCTTTGTACTAATCGTCATAAAACAAAATCTCCTCTTAAGCAACAACTGTGGCACATTAAAATTTTCTATCCAATGTGCCACAGTTGTACCATCCTAAATTTTAACCTGCTAAAATCATGCTCAGTCAACCACGGTAATTTTTCCCAGAGATTCTGATACACATATTCTGCCATCTTTGGTCACCGCAAGCCACACGATATCATAATCATCAGCAGGCACATCCTTCAAAGGCTCTTTGACAAAAAAACCTAAATTCTCATAGGCACGCTTGTGCATGAATTCTGCTGTATCCGGGGAAACAACAGGCTCGGCCAGTGTATACCAGCTTTGCCCCTGTGAGTTTGATAATTTCAAATATGATTTTTGCAGCAGTTCAGGGGGCAGGAAACCATTGCCTTTCAGTTCCAGATAATCCTCACGACGCAATCGAAAAACAGCCACATCATCAACAGAGCCAGCTTGCATCATGGCCACCACTGGTTCTACCTGCCTCGTTTTTTGAGCTATAACGGAGGGTGTAATATCAGAAAAACCAGCGTAATATTTTATATTCTCCACAGCTTCTGGATTCATTGATTCCCAGGCCCTGAGCTTAGCCCGAAGTTGTTTTAGATAATCGCCCAGATTAGCCTCTGATAGCTCCAGTCCAAAATTATCTGGCATACCAGAAGCTTCCCTGCCGTACAACCTCGCCACAATCCATCTGCCTACATTGCTTTTATGATGTATGGAATCCCAAAAATACGCATTGGTACTCTCAGAAAATTTTCCTTCCTGGACAGGTGATGTTGATAAAGCATCTATATCAAAGAAGGTCCACACCGGCGCTATGTCCAAAAGTCTGTTCAGCCATGCACCATAGGTATAAAGACAGTCATCATAAGCTATGGCCGCTTCGGCATGCATGGGAGGCAGGTATATCTTTAGCCCCACGCCATGGTCCCGGCACATCTCTGCGATACGTTCAAACTCCTGAAAGCATTTTTCATTAAGCTGGGGATTCTCCAGCCATCCTTCCCTCTGCACCAGCAACAAGGAACGGTTGAAACGCCAGTGCTCACGATTGAAATAGCTCATCATAGCCTCATGGGTCAGCGTCTTGCCAGCTTTGTAGTAAGGCGCCTGCCACGACTGCTTGCGATTTGCCCTCACAGATTCATAGCTGTCCTTCAAGGACTGAAATGAAAACAGGGTTTTCTCCAGGTTTCCTGGAGTAACATACTTTTTCCCTATCTGCGCCTCAACACCGACAAGGCTTTCATCAAAGGGAGTCTTATACCGTGAGCCTGAAACAAATTTGGTGAAGTCAGCTGCCAGGATAATTTCCTTGGCCGAAGGATCTACGGCCAAAACATGCTCAACATAACGTCTCTGCTCATAGGCCGTCATACCCAGTATCCCTAAATTGTACACAGGCCTGTCCAACAACTCTGCGGCATTCTCAGCATCGATACCCCAGTCTACCTGAGATGCCCCTATGAAGACAACTTCTGGCTGCGGAACAACTGACAGCAGAGAAATTGCTTTTCCCATGCGCTCTACGCTATCTGCCCGCGTGGCCCACATATTGAAGCCAGGATATCTGTGTACCTTCCAGATACTGTAAGGGTCTGCCAGGTAGTTGAAAATTCCTGTCACCAGCAACATTGCAGCAGCTAGTGCTAAAAAAGAAAACACAAACTTCTTATACATGCTAATTATATTCCTTAATTTCCGTCAAGACTTCATGGTTTGGCTGCACCAGTATTCCAGTGTCTTCTCCAGGCCAGCCCGGAAATCCGTTTCCGGCGTCCACCCCGTTGCTTTATTCAGCTTGCTTCCATCACCAACGAAAAAGGGAACCTCCGAAGGCCGCATCCTGGCAGGGTCCTTCCTAACCTCAATATCCCTGCCGGACAGGGCCAGCAACCCCTGAAGCACTTCTTCTATCTTGCGCGGCTTACCGGAACAGATGTTGTAAATTCCTGTGGGAACCTCTTTCTCTGTCAAGGCCACATAGGCAGCAATGATATCATCGATATAAGTGAAATCCCTGGCTGCTGTCAAATCCCCCACGGAAAGGACAGGCTCCTGCTCCCCCTTCTCAATGGCCGCCACCTGGCTTGCAAAGTCGCTGACCACGAAGCCCGGCTTCTGGCCTGGGCCGAAGTGGTTGAAGGAGCGGGCAGCAATGACCTTCAGGCTGAATTTTTTCGCCAGCTGCATGGATAGCTGCTCGGCGCAGAGCTTGGAGATGCTATAGGGATTCTGCGGTTCGCAGGGCATGTCTTCGGTGAGTGGCTTGCCACATTTGGCGGTGAGGCCGTAGGCATCACTGGAGCCGATGGTCAAAAGCTTTGCCTCCGGAGCACATTTGGCCATGGTTTCCAGCAGGGTGGCCGTGCCTCCCACATTTACTGCCATGGTCCTCCCAGGATGCTCCCAGGCAAAGGGCACATTGGCAATAGCTGCCAGATGCACGATGGCCTCTGGCTTTTCCTGCCTGAAGACCTTCTGCATTGCCTCCCCGTCCAGGAGGTCAGCCTGATGATGGCTGACCCCATATTCCCCAAACAGGGGGCTGCTGCCCAAATCTATGGCAGCAAGCGTATGTCCGTGCTCTGCAAAGGCTCTGATGAGATGGCCTCCCACAAAACCTGCAGCTCCGGTTATAAGGATTCTCATGCCTTCACCTTCAACTCATCCTGCACGCGCTTCAGGTCTGCATCCACCATCATGTGGATAAGCTCTTCCAGGCTGGTCTTGGCAGTCCAGCCAAGCTTGGCCTCAGCCTTCTTGGGGTCGCCCAGGAGAAGGTCAACCTCAGCGGGACGGTAGAATTTCGGATCGATGACCACGTACTTCTCATAGTCCAGGCCCACGTGCTCGAAGGCAATCTTGCACATGTCACGGACTGTGGTGGTGCGGCCAGTGGCCACCACATAGGTGTCAGGCTCGTCCTGCTGGAGCATGAGCCACATAGCCTCCACATAGTCACCTGCAAAGCCCCAATCACGCTTGGCATCAATATTGCCCAGGTGCAGGTCTTCCTGTACACCAAGCTTGATGCGAGCCACGGCATCAGTGACCTTGCGGGTAACGAACTCAATGCCACGCAGAGGGGACTCATGGTTGAAGAGAATGCCGCAGCAGCCGAAGATGTCGAAGCTCTCACGGTAGTTAATGGTCATCCAATGCGCGAAAAGCTTAGACACACCATAGGGGCTGCGAGGATGGAAGGGAGTTTCTTCGGACTGGAGGGGATACTCAGGCATACCGCCGAACATCTCAGAGGTAGAAGCCTGATAGAATTTAATCTTGGGATTTACGATGCGGATGGCCTCCAGGCAGTTCAGAGCACCTACACCTGTGCTCTGAGCAGTGAGCTGAGGCTGACTCCAAGAAGTGCCCACAAAGCTCTGAGCACCTAAGTTATAGAACTCATCTGGCTGGGCGATGTTCAGGGCGCGAATGATGGATGTCACATCCGTGAGGTCCCCCTCGATAAGTTCCACCTTTTCCTCTATGCCAAGATACTTCAGGCGCCAGTCCGTCTTGGTAGCACGGCGTGCCAAAAGACCATATACCTCATATCCCTTGTCCAAGAGCAGTTTGGCAAGATATGCCCCGTCCTGGCCAGTTATACCTGTGATAAGCGCTTTCTTAGACATTTTTATTTCCTCCCATATCATAGACACTAACATTCAAATTGGTCAAATAGCCCGTCAGGACAAGATATGTCTTTTTATATAAGACTTCACCTTATCGGCAAAGACCGGGCACAGCGAATGCACGGCCCTATAGCCCCTGACCAGGATTCTGTGGCGCAGGGATTCCTGCTGATGGACAGGAATCTGCCCGAAAGAAAGCAGTTCTTCCTTACACTGCACCTGAGCGGCTGCCTGCAGGGCCGCTGCCTGAAGGACCCCTGTTTCCTGTCGGGAGTCTTCCAGGGATGCCCCAGGCAGTTCCCCGCCCTCAGCAATAGTAGAAACGAATTCTCTTGCCATACCAGCAATATTCTCATAGGAGAAATACTCCAGACGCTGTTGCTGTCTTTCCAGCATGGTCTGGCGCAGCTTCTCGTTGCGAACCACCTGATCAATCAGGCTGGCTACCTTGGCAGGCTCCTTGTCAGGGAAGACTACCCCCGCTCCCCCCATGGTATAAGGTATAGCCGTGGAATCGTAGGCCAAAACAGGTATGTTGAAATACATGGCCTCCAGCAAAGGTACACAGAACCCCTCATGCTCACTCATGCATAGGAACACATCGGCCAGATGGTAATAGGCCAGGATTTCCCTGAAGGAGATATGGCCTGAAAAGAAGATATCCTCTGCCCCCAGTGCTGCTGCATATCTCTGCAGACGGTCAAAATATGTTTCTTGCCCCTTCCAGTTCCCCACAAGGAACAAACGGGATTTGGGATTAACATATTTTTTGTAGTAGCAGAAGGATTTTATGATATCTTCCTGCTTCTTATTGGGCGCAATACGTCCCACAAACAGGATATTGACATAATCATCACCTTCATATGCTGACAGAACTTCTTCCGATGGCTCTGCCGCATAGTCCTCAAAGGGTACCACGATAGGCAGGACCGCCATGGGCACATCATAGCCCAGCTTCAGCAAATCATTCTTGTTGAATTCGGAGTCAGCCAGGCACCCGGAAACAATTGTCCGTAATTTTTCCAGGTCATCAAAGGCCTGCTGTGTAGCTATCACTGCAGGTTCGCAATAACCTGAAAAGAACTTTGGCGGAGTAATGTTATGGTAGATGATATACCTGCGGCAGCGCTGTTTCTTCAAAGCCTGGACCATTTCAGTCGAACCGCTGGCCATGTGATAGAAGATTACATCTTCCTCATCCAGCAACGGCAGTTCATGCAGATATGAATACACACTTTCATCAATCCTCTTGGTATCAACTGCCTGAACATATATCCTGGTCTCCGCATCAAACTCTTTCAATATCTGATGAAGCGCCAGCACATCATTACCTACCGCATCACCATATGTAAGAAAGGGAACCAACTGTACTATTCGCACCTTAGACCTCCATCACAGCACGCATGTGCCATCATTGCACAACTGTCCTATAAATGTCATAGAGCTTATTTGCTACGACATACCTGGAATTATCCTTTATATATGCTTTCTCACGCTCCACATATTCGTTGTTCCTCTGCCTGGAGCTTTCATCTGCCATGAGCAGTATCTCTTTCGCCACATTGGCAGGGTCATTATCAGGAATCTGATATGTAAACTCCTTCAAATCAGCAAAGATATCCTGCCTGGTGGTCAGGACAGGCCGCAAGGCAGCCACCCCAAAGCGTACAGAGGCACTGGCAGATTCCTTGGTGGGTGCATAGACCAGGCCAATTACATCACAGCATTGCAGATACCTGATGGATTCTTCATCCGGCAGGAAGTCGGTGATGAACTTCACATTTTTTTCCACGCCTAGTTTTTTGGCTGTTGTCATGCATTCATTATAATAATTGAATGACTCTGGTGCATCATACAAGGCACATACCGGCATATATATAGCATCAGGATAGTGCCTGAGAATCTCCGGCATTGCCATGACGGTCTCCTTTACCCCCTTATGGGGGAGCAGGAAGCCATAGCTGCCAATCAGCAGTGATGTCTTTATTCCCATCTCACGCTTCATCACCTGTGCATTGCACTCCGGGTACATGGCCTGTCCTATGGGGATACGATGAATCAGTCCCTTGTCCAGGCCAAATTCTGCCAGCCTGGTCTCATCCTCCGGCTGGTGCACGATAACAGCAGAAAGCTTGTTCAGGGAGTCCATTATATCCCTGAGTGAATATGTTCTACCGCCATCCAAGACATCCTTGGTGGAATGGAAGGTTATGACCATCTTCTTTACTTTGGTCACTTCATCAATCATAGCTGCCAGATTGGCCAGGCTGAAAAAGCTGAAGTTGAACTGGACATGAACAATTTCACTGGCAGATCTGCATAATGCCTCGGTAAGGGCGTTCAGATCCACATCAAACTGATTCTGCCACAAACGCTCATGGACAAACTTCTCATCCTCCCGTATGACAGTTCCCCCATAATTGGGATATATCCTGTAATCTGCCCTGTTGGCTGTATATTCTACCAAGGACCGGGAATATTCTGCTATACCGCATTTGGTATTCCATGAGGTCACCATATCTACCCTGGGCACATACTTCGCAGCCCCGACATCCCTGACAAACGCCTCCCACTTTCTGGCCACTGCCTGCCAGTTATACTCACTGGCAATAAGGTTATGGGCATTTTCAACCATGTCCTTGATGAGCCCCTGATCCGTGCAAGCAGCAAAGTTCTGCAAGGCTTCTACCAGGGAGGGTATTTCCGGCTCATACCAGTAGGATTTCCGGCCGCTGCCGGTGTTGTTGCTCAGATGGGTGTCAGCCAGTTCCAGATGGTTAGCCACCAGGAATGCCGTTTTGTCATTGCAGAAATCTTTCATGCCACTGTTGGCAGATACGATTACAGGAACCCTGGCCAACATGGCTTCTGCCACTGGAAGCCCAAAGCCTTCCCCCCTGGCCACCGAGACATAGCAACTGGCAGCCTTGTACAAACCATAAAGCTGCTCCTCCGGCAGATCGCGGTTAATCCACTCTACCTCCGGCGGATTGCCATATTGGCTGTTCAGTTCTGCCATGATTTCGTCCACTTTGTTGTGGGGATTGGGGAAGGTCTTCAGCAGGAGACAGACATCATCATCACCAGTAAAGGCTTCATAATATCCCTTCAGCAGTACATCTACGCCCTTACGGGGGAAGGCTGAGCTTATGTGCAGAAACACCGTCTTCTTTTTGCTCTCCAGACCGAAAGGCTTGATGTTTTCAAAGTCAGGGCACAGTTCCACACCATTGCCAATAGTCCTGACGGGTATCTTGAGACCGCATTCAATCAATTTATCAGTAACATACCGAGCTGTTGTGCCTATGCCATCAATATATTTGTTAAAATCATTGATGTATGCTTCGGGAATAACGCTTTCTTCCCAGGCAAAGGCGTAAAAATTCAAGCCTCCATTGGCGTCATGTGCCCTGGGAGGATACATGTTACGGATTGTCACATCAGGATATTTCACATTGCGTGATTTCTTCCATAACTTCTCTGCCACCGGCTTATCCTTCAGGTCTTCTGCCCTGGGCGTATAATCACCAGGTCCTTCGGTGCAGTATATTGATGCCTCAACCTTGTCATTCTCGTTGATGGCTTCTATAAGTTTGCGGTTCACAATGGCAAGGCTGTATGAGGTCTCGAACGGGCCCTGCATCTGCACATTAGGCTTGCGGGCACCACTGATTACATTGTCAATAGCCCTAAAGAGCACTTCTTCCGCATTGCTCTCCTGCAAGCGCTCTATCGTCTGATGCTGATGTTTGATGAGTTTCTCTCTCAGCTCATCATTCTCCACAAGCTCATCTATCAGCGTACCAATGAAATCGTGATTCTTCTCATTCACCACGATGCCTGAGCCACCTAAGGTTTCTGCTACCGCCCCTGCCCTGTAGGCTATCACGGGCACCCCCATGTGCATAGCCTCCAGAAGTGGCACCCCGAAGCCTTCGTGCTCGCTCATGCAAAGGAAAACATCAGCAGCCATATAATATGCCTTCAGGTCTTCCTCCGGCACCTTTCCCGGGAAAATGACAGCATCCTTCACACCAAAGGCTGCTGCCTCAGCACTGAGTTCCTCCATGTACTGGGGAGAACCCGGGGCTCCTACCAGAATCAGCTGGCTCTGGGAATTGTAGATATTATGGTATACAGAGAAACTTCTGATGACATCATCCTGCCTCTTGTTGCCTACTATCCGCCCTACAAAGATGATATTTGTCTTTCCCTCAAGAGTCTTCAGCAGGGTCTTATTCTCCCTGACTCTGTCGAACCTGTCTACAGATATGTTCACAGGCATGACATCAATCTGGTTGTCAAAGCCGGCCTTAATCATATCCCTGCGGTTATAGTTGGAAGCGGCGATGTAATAATCCGCCACCCGGCTATATTCCTTCAGCTGTTCCAGGCCCTTCCGAATATATTTTTTGGTGTTTTCATCTTCAAAGAACTCTTCCGGGGTGATATTATGATATATCAGTATTTTCTTGTCCGGCAGGCTCTCTATCTTGTCGAAGGCATCCATCCCCATGGAATGGTGTACTATCAGAATATCATTGGGATTGCCTTCGTATGCAAAGATGCTTTTTATATCCCCTTCTACTTCAGATGACAAATGCTCGGCATATATCTCAGAATGAAAGCCTCGTTCCCTAAGCAACTTTTGCAACATCAGCATCTGATTGGTGATGGCATCCCCATAAGCCACCCCCGAATGGAATTGATTGATATTCATAACTAAAACATCCTCTTTTGTTTTTCCATGGCAATAATTTTTTCCTGCAATCTGACAAGATTATCGACAGCCAGCACTGCATTCTTATTGAAGTTTGATACCTGTTCAAAATATGGGTTCAGGAGCCACCTCAATAATTTGCGGACTACCTTTTTGCAGAATACTATCAGCCAGCCTATTTTTCTCCTGTGGGAAGTAATCGGCCATTCCCCGATATTTGCACTACTCTTCATGAGGGCTGCATATCGCTTGCATAACGCCAGCTGCTCTGCCAGCTTCGTCACGCTGCCAATGTACCCCTCCCCCCCATCTCCGAGGTAAAGGCCCTTCTCTTCTGCTTTTGCCTCTATCCTGCTAATCAATTCATCCTTATCGGCAATCGAATTGCTGATATCTATAATCCCCATTTGTTAAAAACCTCATTCTGTCAAATCACCCATCAAAACTTATGCAGACACGGGTCTGTTCGTTTCAGCCCCAGCGCCCCAGCATGATGTCAGGCCAGCGGCGGTCATTGCTGGCATCCAGCTCGTCAGGATAGAAGGTCTCATCTTCCTTGAAGCTGTATTTTTCCTTGCTGATATAGGTGCATTCCATTGCGCCTGGCACTACCAGGCCATTGCACATCAGGTAGTGGGCACAGTTGTTGCCATGCACATGTACCAGCTGATGTGTTTCATTCAGGGTCTTCAGGGAAGCAGCGATATCCTGATACTTCTCCAGGGAATTCATGTCATGGAGCTCCAGCAGTATCTGGTCAAAGCAATTCAGGAAGCCTGCAGGCAGGTTCCTGAAAACCTCCCATTCTGCCCCCTCCACGTCCATCTTCAGTATCATGCCGCTCCTGCCCGTATGGCCATTGTCCTCCATAAGCTGCGGCAGGGTACGAAGCTCGGGGACAGCACTGTCATAGACACCTGCTACCCCCGTCTTCTGCCAATGAAAATGTTGATTCTCCTCAGGCAGGCCTTCTATAGTGTGGTCATACATATATACATCTATACCACGTTCTGCCATATACTTGTCCCAGGAAACATCATCAGCAATACCAAAGCTGTAGGCTACCTTGCATGATTCAAAATCATCCAACATGATATAGCCACCATCTTCGCCACGACCTGTCCTTATGAGCTGCTTGTCAACAGGACGCTTCGTATGCATCAATTCTCTAAGTCCTCTTATGCTACGGAACAGCTTTGATGAGCTTATATCCTCATATTTGGACATGGTTTCAGCCACCCACATGGCACGAAGGGACTCCAGTTTGCCCTCAGTGTTGGCCGTAGTCCAAAAGGTCTCATCCAGACGCTTGTCAACTGCCATAAGCTGATTGCGCAGGGACTCAATTTCTCGTAACATCTGCTTCTGCTGCTGTTCGAGTTTCTGGTCAATTTCCTGTTGCAGTTCGAGTTTCTGGTCAATTTCCTGTTGCAGTTCCTCCATACGATGGGTTTGATTCCTGTTACTGTCAGATATTTCATCAACCCTCGCCACCACATGCTCCAGATTCTGTCTCAGGGCATGAAAATAATTCGGCAGCAGAATCTGCTTCAATCTATGGAAAAAATCATTTTTCATAAATATACCTCTATCAACCAACTATATCTATGCTGGCATTAAGATATGCTGCCCCTACGAATTCCAGGCCAGCAGGACGAACGATCTGGAAGATGACAGCCATATCACGCCACTCATAATTACTTTCAACATGGGTATCCCCGCTATGCAGAGCCACAGTAACGGAATAATTTCCCGGACCGATATTCATGGGGATAGAAAAAATGTACTTCCTGCGAGCGCCCTTTTCAATGGGACGTCCCCCAAGTTGGCTGTCATAAGAATTAACCCCATAAACTGATTCCCCCAAAGTATTCTTAATCAGGATACCGCAGGACATATCCTGCAGGTTCTCCATGGCTGCAGCCTCTATCGTCAGAGTTGCCTGCTCCCCAACGTTGAACATCTCAGCCACGCTTCCATCCCTGTTGCTCAGGACAATGTTTTCAATCACGGCCTGCCCATTGCCTGAAATAGTCCTGACACTGCCATCTTCCTGCTTTTCCTGCTGGATAGGCTCTCCATCATTGCCCCCCAGCATGGCATTGTAATAATCCATGATTTCCTGGGGCTGCCCGATTTTAAGAACTTCCCCATGGTCAAGCAGCACCGCCCTGTCGCAGACAGCCTGTATGGCGGTGGCATCATGGGATACCAATAACAGGGTAGTCCCCTCTTCACAGAACTCCTTTATCCTGCCAAAGCTCTTGTGCTGAAAATAGCTGTCACCCACGCTCAGAGCCTCATCCACGATAAGAATGTCCGGACGCTTCATGGTAGCCACAGAAAAAGCCAGCCGGACCTGCATGCCGCTGGAATAGGTCCTCACCGGTGCATCGATAGCAGCCCCGATTTCGGCAAAGGCCTCTATCTGTTCCATGCACTCGTTTATTTCCTCGATGGTATAACCAAGGAGCTGTCCTGACATATAGACATTCTGTCTGCCGGTAAAATCACCGTGGAAGCCAAGCCCCAGCTCCAGCAGGGCCGATACCCGGCCATTGAAGCTTACGCTGCCAGTGGTTGGCACGGTGGTACCAGTAATTATCTTCAGCAGGGTGGACTTGCCAGCACCGTTCATGCCGATAATGCCAACAGCTTCCCCGGGGGCTACCTCGATATTTACATCTTTAAGCACCCATTTTTCCTCGTGTTTTTTCCCAACAAAGGGAAGCAACCACTCTTTCAGACGGTCATTGCGACGTGCATAAATCTTGTAACATTTCCCCACATGACAGATGCTGATGCTGTTAGTCTCCTTGCTCATAGCTCATCCACCAACTCTCCTACATGTTTCTGATATATCTTCAGGGACCAGACACATAAAACCAATCCCAGGATGAGGACCACGCCAAGCCCCATATAATCAATATGCTGTCCGTAGACAAATATGTCCTGATAGCATTTTATAATGCGATACATGGGATTGAAGTCCAGCAGCCACCGCAGGGCTTCCGGAATAATTGCCACTGGATAGACCACCGGGGTAAACCAGAACCAGAACTGGGTGACAACCCCCAGCATCTGTCCCACATCACGGAAAAACACATTGAGCACTGCCAGTCCCAGCCCCAGCCCCACAGTAAAGATTGACTGCACAAGCAACACAATGATTACTTCAGGAATGTGCATATAAGGGAATTTGCCTATAATGATGAGGAAAATCCAAAAAAGCATGAAGCCGATGATGAAATTGGTGAAGGACGACAACACCGTGATAGTCGGCAGGCACACCCTGGGAAAAGAAACCTTTTTCATCAGATTGGCGTTCTTGAAGAACACATTGACCAGATTCATGAGGGTCTCATTGAACAGATTCCAGGTCAGCACACCTGCACACAGGTAGATGCTGTAAGCAAACGGCACGCTTTCCATCCCCGCCATTTTGCTTTTCATGACTTCTGTAAAAACCAGCGTATAGACCAGGATCATGGCCAAAGGCTGAAAAACAGACCACAATATACCCAAAATAGATCCTGTATATCGTTCCTGAAATTCCCGCTTTACGCAACTGTATATAAAATGTCTGTAGTGCCAAATGTTTTTTAGCATATAAGTCCTACCATTCTTTCCATTATCTCTTTGGCTGTACGACCCCAATCATAGCGGCTGCACTGTATCAGGCCTTTTTCTGACAGGCTCTGCCGCAGAGAGGCATCCTCTGTCAGTTTTGCCATGGCCGCTGCCATATCTTCTGTGTCATAAGGGTCAATATACAAGGCCCCCTCCCCCAATACTTCCGGCAGGGAGGCAGCCCTGGCCGCTATGACTGGCGTACCATATGACATGGCCTCCAAAGGAGGCAACCCGAACCCTTCGTAGAGGGATGGGCATACATACCCGACTGCACTCTTGTAGAGCCCGGCCAGTGTCTTATCGTCCACATAGCCGGTGAATATACAATCATCCTTTACTCCCAGTTCTGTCAGCCTTGCCTCCAGATTATCAACCCCTGTGAGAAAGCCATCCTTTTTTCCCACTATAAGCAGCCTGGGGGCTTTTTCTGTCCTACTGCGGAACAAGGCATATGCTTCCAGCAGGCGGGATATATTCTTATGTGGTTTCACATTGCCCACGCATAGCAGGTATGGATAGGGCAATGCTGCATCACCACCTATATCTCTGAGGCTGGTTACGCCGATATATACCACCCCGATAGAGGCCTGTGGAGCTACATAGCGCTCTATCTCCCGACGGCTGAATTCGGAGTCCGTGATTATCTGATCATAACATCTGCCCACAGCTTTTAACATAGCTTTGGCATAAAGCCTTTTGTGCAGGGCGAACTCGTGCTTCAGTGCCAGATGGCATACATCGTGGATGGTCACCATCTTTTTCCTGGCCTTCACAGGTAGCAAAGGAGCATCGTAGTGCATAGCCCAAAAAATGTCACATTCAGGAATCAAGCGGGGCAGTTCCAGCTGCGCCTGCAGGCTGTACATGCCTGCAGAGGAATGGACTATCCCTGCCTTTCCCCGGCATCTTTGCATAAATTCTTCGCCAGGTGCGTCCGGCATGATCAGGGTAAACCTATGTTCCTTATAATCCAGCAGACGGGGAACGATTTCCCGAATACATCTGCCAATGCCAGAAGCAGCTTCGTAGCGGCAATCTATCACGATATGCAAGATCTCAACTCCATTTGGCTACACATTCCCTCAGGCTGTTCCTGAACACCTCCGGAGCGAACCGCTCGGCGTTCTTCCGGCATTTGGCCGGAGCGATATTCTGATTCTCAAAGCTGCGCACAGCCTCCCTGATAGCCGCGGCGCTTTGCTCTGTAAAAAACATTCCCGTCTCTGCGGTAATTGTCTCCAGAGCCCCGCCTTTTCCATATGCAATGACCGGCGTACCACAGGCCTGGGCTTCCACAGGGGTGATGCCGAAATCTTCTTCGGCGGCAAAGACAAACGCTCTGGCATGCTGCATTTTTTCTTTGAGCACTTCTGTTGGCTGATAACCCAGCATTTCTATGTTGTTCCCTGCTATAGCCCTGATGCTCTCATATTCGGGGCCATCTCCAATGACTATCAGTTTCTTGTCTGGCATGCCATTGAAGGCTTCGACGATAAGTTTTACTCTTTTGTACGGCACCAGCCTTGAAGCTGTGAGGTAATAGTCCTCCTTCTCCTCACAACAGGTGAATCTGTCTACGTCCACCGGAGGATAGATGACCTGTGCCTCCCGTCCATAGACTTTCCTGATGCGTCTGGCTATAAAGCCAGAGTTGGCCAGGAAATGATCCACGCCATTGCCCGTACGTGTATCCCAGATTCGCATGTAATGAAGTAGCAACCTGGCTATCCAGCCTTTCAGCCCCCGGTCCAGTCCGGTTTCTCTCAGGTATTCATGAGTAAGATCCCAGGCATAGCGCATGGGAGAATGGACGTAGGAAATATGCAGCTGATCCGGCCCCGTCAGAACCCCCTTGGCTACACAATGGCTGCTGGAGATTACCAGGTCATAGCCAGACAAATCCAGTTGCTCGATAGCCAGTGGCATCAGCGGCAGATATGATTTGTAATGCTTTCCTGCAACAGGCCACTTCTGCAGGAAAGTAGTATGGACTTTCTTGCCATGCAGCCAGCCGCGCTCCTCTTCCGGGAGGAAATCCACCACAGCGTACACATCAGCCTGGGGAAAGATTTCCAGGATTGCTTCCGCAACCCTTTCCGAACCAGCATAAGTGACCAGCCATTCACAGACCAGCGCCACTTTCATTTTCCTGTCCACCCTGTCAAAATTCAACTATATCATCCTCACCCAGATAAGTACCGTTGCGGATTTCTATGATTTCCAAAGGAATCCTGCCTGGATTAGAAAGCTGGTAACGGGAGGTCTGGGGAATAAACACAGATTCATTCTCATGAATCATGGAAGTTTTTTCATCACGCTGTACTTCAGCTGTACCAGAAAGAACAATAAAATGCTCTGTGCGGTGATAGTGCATGCGCAGAGGCAAGGTCTTGCCGGGCATGATGCGCAGTTTACGCATCACATAATTTTTCCCCTTGCCTAGAGAGGAAGACGTCCCCCAGTAATAATAGAGGGTGGTATGCTCAGTAGCTTCCTTGCGGTGGTTCTTCTTGAGAGTCTCCACCACGTCCTTGACCTTCTGGGAGTTCCCCTTCTTGGTGGCCACAATGACGTCATCGGACTCCACCAACAGCAAATCGTCTATGCCAATACCTGCAATGAGACGGTCATGACCGATAAGGAGTGAATCCTTGCAGTCGATGGTGATGCAGTCACCCTTGACCGCATTGCCATGCTTGTCCTTAGGCAGTATATCATACATGGCATCCCAGGAACCTATATCATTCCAGTAGCAGGAAAATGGCACCATGCGCACCTTCTTGCTGTTCTCTGCCACAGCATAGTCAATGGAGATGGAAGGCATGTCCTCAAATGTATCATGAACTTCCTGATAGCTATGCCCGTCAAGGAGTTTATGTATCTCAGGCTGATAAGCAGCCAATTCGCCCATGATGCAGCCAAGATTGAAGGCAAACATGCCAGAGTTCCAATAATAGTTGCCGGCCGCAACATATTTCTCAGCCAATCCAAGATCCGGCTTCTCCTTGAAGGACTTTACCTGGAAACTGCCCTCAGTCTCTTCTCCTGCCTCTATATAACCGTAACCAGTTTCTGGATTGCGGGGCTTGATACCAAAGGTGACGAAAGCATTCTTCTCTGCTACAGCAGCCGCGCGAGAAATGCATTCAGAGAATTCTTCCTGTTGCTTGATAACATGATCAGCAGCAGCAATTATCAAAACTTCCTCCTGACTGCAGCCGAGCTCACTTTCACAATACTTGGCTGCCAGCGCTATTGCCGGAGCCGTATTCTTGGCCACTGGTTCCAGCACAATGTGCGCCTTGTCAGCATGACAAAGCTCCAGCTCATTCTGCACATGGTATTGATAGCTTTCATTGGTAACCAAAATGATGTCTTCTGCAGGCACCAAGGCCATAAACCTTTCCACGGTATGCACCAACAGCGACTTATCATCCTCCAAAGCCAAGAACTGTTTGGGATACGCCTTGCGGGAAAGAGGGAACAGCCTAGAGCCGCCACCGCCTGCCAATATGATGACCTTCATTACGATATAACACTCCTTTTACCAAGGATGGCAATTTCAACCACCCCAAAACTTTTTTTATTATACCCCAAAACCAAGCACATAGCCAGCTTTCACCAATAAAACAAGTTCCGTAAAACACTGCCCCCCAATTGCTATTTAGTATGCCCCACGACCGCTTATTACTACCCTAATAGTCTTAAGCAGATACACTAAATCAATCCATACAGACCAGTTCCGCACATACCACGAATCCATACGCACCCGCTCAGCATAAGTGGTATCGCTGCGACCGTTGACCTGCCACATACCTGTTATTCCGGGAGGCACCAGGGCAAAGTCACGGAAGTACTCACCGTACTTAATGATTTCCCTCCGCACAATGGGGCGTGGCCCCACTAAGCTCATTTCCCCTTTAAGTACATTAAGAAGCTGAGGCAGTTCATCAAGACTGGTCTTGCGGAGGAAACGCCCCACCCTAGTGATACGGGGGTCCTCCTTCAGTTTAAAAGAGTCCTGCCATTCTTCCATAGCACTGGGATTTTCCAATAAGTACTCCCTTAATTTCTCCTCAGCATCCGGCACCATGGTGCGAAACTTATAACAGGGAAACACTTTTTTCTTTTGTCCAATGCGCAAATGAGCAAAAATGACTGGCCCAGGACTGTCGATATATATGGCTAAAGCAATAACAATTCCCATCGGTAAAGCCACAATCATCCCCAACAGAGACACCAACAGGTCAAACCCTCTCTTCAAGGCACGGTTCCAGACCGAGGCTAGGTTGTTCCGCACCCCAATTACCAACATACTCTCGTCAACCAGGGAACTTACTTCCAAATTGCCCACAGGAAGACCTATAAAGTCTGGTACGAAGGATAGATGCTTCACATATGGCTGCAATCTATCGACCATAGTCAACATTTCCTCATTGGAAAGACCAGGAGCTGTAATTATCACATAATCAACAGCTGTTTCCTTAACAATACGCTCCACATCAACAAAGCCACCCAAAATAGGGTAGTCTCTCGCCAACTGCCTGGAAACAGGATGGTCATCTATAAAGCCGATTATTCTATAGCCGTAGCCAGCATCGTGACGGAAGGATTTCAATACTAGCTCCGCCGTTCTGCCTGCCCCCACAAAGAGCACGGGAATCTGCAACAGCCCATGACTATTCAAAAAACGTTTGATGACATAACGGAAAGAAAGTATCAAGTTGAAGCTAAAAAACCAGGTAAATCCCACAAAAAGCCTGGATACCACCGCCGAGACCTTGCCGAAATACATGAGCATTAGAATCATAAGGATGGAGTACAGCACGGCATAGAATACATTTCTGGCCAGTTGCCAGAAAGCCATAGTAGGTATATAGGTCCGCATAACATGCAAAAAGCACACAAAGATAGCGGGAACTATTATATAGAAGTAAATATTAGGTATATTAAAATCAGGACTGGGAAGCCCGGGCAGGAAACGTCGCAAAAACAAGGAAAATGTTTCCGAAAGTATCACTGCCAGATAATCCCCGCACATGAGCAACAACGGCAAAAGCGCATGAGAATGCCTCTCTCTGGAAGAAAGACGCATTTCCTGCGTATCTATCGTATCGTCAGTCTGCTTGCGCATCATTGTTCGCAGATTTCCTTTCTATCAAAACTACTATAGTCTATCAAAGTATAGCATAACTGGGTATCTAAAACAACGAAAAAGGCTTCAGCCGAAGCTGAAGCCTGATGCCTGATGTTTCATAGTGGCGGAGTGGAAGGATTTACCTATCTGCAAGTCAATTCCAGTTTCTCGCCATAGGAGGCACTGCCATACTTCCAGACGGCAGTGATTCCCTGCTCCCTAAAATATGAAAGCCTTTTCTTCATTAATCATTCAGGCCACTATTTACGCTTAGAACGAAAGCAGGCTAGCAAAAAAGCAAACCAGGCTAAAAGGGAAAGGACATCCAGCACGTGCATCCATGGCATCCCCCTGTAAAATACCCTGACCTCGCCAGAGCCGCCGGGCAAATCAATTTGCAAACGATGATCGCCCTCTCGTTCTGTCACAGGCAGTTTCGCGCCTACCGCCGTTTCTGCTACATAACCGGGGTAGTAAAAGAGGGGCAGCACGACTTGCGTGGAAGTCCCGGCCCGATAAGAAAAGACCATGCTCACGCCAACCTTTTGCACGTCTGATACGCTAGCTCCCCCTGACTCTAAATCAGAAACGGACAGTGCCTCCCCCGCCCCATTGCGCAGCTCGGCGAATTGCATTCCCCTGTACAGGTAATATGATGCAAAATCAGAGGGCAGCGACACGTCAGTCCGCTGGACAAAATCATGCACCCTATAGCGGTGCCCCGACCAATGATAAGACAGGTAATAATTTGAATACACTCCGAAAATGGTCAGGCAGGCAAAGGCGAGAACCATAACCTTCCTACTCCCAGGCCGGGAATCCAGGAAGGCCGCAACCCCCATAGCACCGAACAGGCAAAAAATGGGGCTGCCGAATTTCATAATACGCTCCGGTATCTGAATTGCTGCAACGATATGTCCCACCACAGGCAAATCCGTCAAAAGATCCCACAGCAAGGGAAAGAAGGGCAGGACCAGGCTCAGTCCAGCAAAAAGCAACAGCCCCTTTTCCCAATCAGACAAGGCCGGAGCCATAGCTTTCAAGCAGGCGTGGCGTTGCCGTAGGTATAGCAAAAAAGCCAGAAGCAGAAGCGGCCCCAACAAAAACTGAACCCGCAAGACATCCCACCAGGTAAACATGAAGTTATTATATAGGTAAGGCTGCGAATGATTGACTGCCATCGTGACATAAAAATATAAAAAGGGACACCATACCCAGGCATTGAGCAGGGCGGTGAACCCCGCCGCCTTGCCCAGGGCCAGCAGACGGTCACTCTCCCGCAATTTTTGTCGACACAGGAGACAGGCAAAAAGAGAAAGAATCACTGTGTAGACGCTGGTCAAGATATGGGCGGTCAAGATGCCCGTAAAGCCCAGAGTGACCAAGGGCCATTTCCTGCTGTCTCCCCGAAGCACCGAGAAGACACCTGCCAAAACCAGGGGCAGGAATGCCGCCGCCGTAAACTCCCCTAAGCCAAAATCCAGGTAAAGCCAGGTCAGTCTGTGCCAGCAGACACTGTAAAGCGCTGCGCCTATAAGCCCGATGCGCCAGGTACCTGCTAACACGCGAAAGGAATAGCAAGAGACAGCTGCAGTAAGGATATTTACGAACACCACATAAAAACGGGCTGCATCGTACACGGAAAGCCCCCATCGGCACAACAGGGCCGGCAGATAAAGCAATAAATCCGGGTAGAAAATTCCCTCCAGACTGCCATAGCCGTTGAACTGATAGCCATGCACCCGCACGGGGAACTGCCCTCCCTCAAGCCCCGCCGCAATCCCTGCGATGCGGTTCAAATGATAGAGCACATCCATCCCGTAAAGATTGTCGCTCAGGATAACTGGCAAGGAGCAGACAGCCAGCACAAACACCAGCATAGCCGCCCAAAAGCCCGTATCCTCAACCCAAAAATTGCTTTTCATCCTCATGCCATTTCCTTTCAAACCAATCCAGCGCCCAGCGGCACTCACTGCAGGTACTCGTCAATTATGTAGCGTGGCCTATGCTTGCTTTCAAGATAAATCTTGCCAATATACTCCCCTATGACACCTAGAGACAGCAACACTAGCCCACCATTTGCCCATATCGAAACCACAATGCTAGTCCAACCAGCAATCGTGTCCCCCTGATACCACCTAAAGATAGACCAGAATAGCACAAACATAGATAAAAGGAATAGAGCCAGCCCCGCTTCTGCTATCAGCCTTATGGGACGCACTGTCAGAGAAGTAACTCCCTGCACAGCAAAAGAGAGCATCTTGCCAAGAGGATAATGGCTTTCTCCTGCAACGCGCTCCTGCCTGTCATAGTAGACAATATCACTCTTGAATCCCACCATCGGTACAATTCCACGCAGAAAAAGATTTACTTCCGAAAACTCAGCCAATCCCTCCAGAGCCCTGCGGGAAAGCAAACGGTAGTCTGCATGATTATAAACGATTTCTCCGCCTAGTATGTTGACCAACTTATAAAAACCCTCAGCTGTAAACTTCTTGAATGCCGTGTCTGTACTCCGCTTTTTCCTTACGCCGTACACTACATCACAATCTTCCTCGCAATATTTGCGTACCATCTCATCTATGGCATCTATGTCATCCTGCAGGTCAGCATCCAAACTAATTACAATATCTGCCCTATCTTTAGCTGTCATCAGACCGGCCAGCAAGGCATTCTGATGCCCTTGGTTACGCGAAAGTGACACTCCCTGGATGCGTGCATCAGCATCGTGCAGGTTCCGTATTATTTCCCACGTCTTATCTCTACTGCCATCATTTACCAACAATATACGGCTTTTAGGCGAGATTTTGTTTTTTTCTATCAACCCAGATAACTTATCCAGCAAGCGCCTTCCTGTCTCCAGTAAAACCTCTTGCTCATTATAGCAAGGAGAAACCAGATAAAGAACAGGGACAGTCTTTTCAGTCATGCTCACTCACCTTCCGAAATATGATAATGCTCTCGCTTGTATTTATCCAAGCGGTCATGGAACATGGCACGGCTATCTGGATAAATCTCGTCAAATTGCTCTTGCAACCAGTCTATGTCATTCAACTGCCAGTCAGACATACGCTCGTATACCTTGACTTCAACGTCATAGCTTCCGTCTTTAAATGGGTGCAGCATATGTGTCCCAATCTGCACAAATCTTCGACCTATAGGCGTATCATCGCAAACATCCGCTGCCAGCATTGATACTACTCTCTGGCCATCCGCTCGCAGATGCAGTTGTACCGGCATTGCAACTGCTACTATCCTCGCCTCCAGGAATTGAAGTGGAAAACCGTCACGTAAATCCACATCAGCTGTCTGCATGAGATTCGGTATTGCTGCAGACTCATATGGAAAATGAGCGTAAGCCAAGGTCATCGAATTGTACATCCAACTAGACGCTACGAAATACACTTTTTTCTCTGTTCCAGCTAAATGGTTCAGATCCATAATTAGCGAATCTATTTCCGCTAAATCAAATCTTTGCATTACCTTATATGCCCTTCCAACTTTGGCATCAGGATAGAACCCCATATATGCATGTGAAAACTGCACTGCTGACAGAATGAACAACACAAGCCATGCAACAATTCTGCCTGCAGGTGCCAATCGAGATACAAATCTCCCCCCCCCTAGCGCAATCAACCCAAGAACAGGAAGCAGAATAGCTGAGAAATGCTGAACTCCCATCGCCTGTATGCGGCTCATGCCGCATACAGCCACACAGGCCCAAATGGCAAATCCCAGAACCCAAGGTCTCATTTCACGTTTACCACATGCATAGATGCCCCCTGCCACTGCCAGAAGAATGAGCAGGAGCCCCAAAAAGTCAATAGGTACCTCAAGCACATTTTTCATAAAGCCACTGCTATAGGCAGAATAGGCCACACTATAGTCCAGCGTATGGGCTGTTCTGTACACCTTCCATAAATAAACCGACATGATGCCTGCTGTCAGAAGAGCAAAAATAGCATACTCCTTAACCAGTACCCTAAGCCTCTGCCCCATACAATCTTGCTGCCAGGCGACATACAAAACATAAACGGCCGTACCTGCAAGAAATCCCGCATACATGAATGTTGCTGAGCGTGCCATCAAAATAGCAAGAATAATCATTAGGCTGACAGCAAGGACACGCTTCCCCTCAAATCGACTCCAATCTTTTGATATGATAAGCAACAAAAGCATTGCCTCCACCACGATTTGCCCGCCCTGACTAAACCCCAGCAAGGCCGGCATGGTCGCCAACGGATATAAAAACAGCACTCCCAGCAACAAACCGCAAATGGGCACTTCAACCTTTGCCGTCTCTAACATCAGTGTTTTCAAGGCAGTGGCCACGAATACCAATGAAGGAAATATGACAATAATATATATTAGCATTGACATCGACACATAGCTATTTTGCCCCAGCAAATTCATTGGTACCGACATAAGCAAGGGCACAACATGTGTATAATCGGACATAAGGCTATGGCGAAATGTTCTAAAAAGGCTATGCGGGTCACAGAAAATTTTTTGGGAATACTCAAGTGCCGGTGCCCAAGTGCTTAGGTCATCCCATACATAAATGGTTTGATTCTGAGACAAAAGCCACCCAAAAAACATCGAGCTTCCCAAAAAGATAGACACTATGCCGATGCACGCTGGCAACTTATTTTCGCTGCGCAAAAACTTATAGTCAACGAGTGAAGCAGCATAAGCCAGTGCCAGAACTATTGCGCCAGACACAGACAGCCACAGGAAAAAGCCTGTCATCGCCACAAACACAACTGGCAAATGCTCCTGTAATTTGCAACCTAATGCAGAAAGCCACAAGATGGCGCACCATACAATCACCCACCTTGTCCAATAATTCTTTTTATTTAAAAATGACATTTATACCTCCCCTTCAATTACATATATGTAAATTAGAAAACTCAAAGCCTTCTATTTGTCTGACTTGAGTCATGGCACATTATTCAATGTGCCCCCATATTTTATGGCAAAATACTGCTGCGAATGAGTATCACCCATCTCAGTTTGATGGTTCACATGTACAATAGTACTTGAAAGAAGGTGAACATCATGCTGAGATTGCCTGAAATCGGCTCCCACGCTGCCTATAAGCAGCTCCTCTCCCAACGCATTCACAACAGTCGCCTCAAGCGCTTCGACAATAAGAAGCGCAAACTGGCAGTCAAGCTCATGGCTCTTGACCTTTCACCGGTTGACGAGATCATGCGCCCCTTTTTACTCAGAGGAAGGTCGTCCTGCATGGCTGCCTTCCTCTATGCTGCGTTCCTACTTGCTTTCCATCTGGCTCAAGTCCACCTCTCTTGTTGATTGGGCTGAACGTCTGCGCTCTGATGAGTCTCTAGCCATACTGTCAGGCTTTTCACACGACCATACTCCATCATTCGGCGCTTTTTATGACTTCTTTCATCGCCTATGGCCAGGATGCAACAATTTCTTGCCTCACCTGCGCTACCGCAGAAAGAAACCGTCTAAAGGAAAGAGCAATGGCGAAAAGTCTCCGTCCTTCGACAAAGATAATGCTGCCACCGTCATCAAGTATTTTGATGGACACAGTGCCGGAGGCATCCTCATGACCAAGCTACACATCATCGGTAAAATCTATAGCAGGGTATTCCTGGCCAGTTCTATTCACAAAGATCTTCTGGATGTCAGGAAACTGGTTCTGGCCGGTGACGGCACTCCAGTGCAGGTTTCTAACCGTGAGCGCAGCCATTCGATGTGCGATTGCCATGAAAAGGGCATCGACAATTGCCACCATAAGCGCTGGTTTTCCCAACCAGATGCCAATTGGGGCTGGGATTCCTCCAGAAATTTCTTTTTCTATGGCTATAACCTCTATCTCTTCACGGATGCTAACTCCGGATTGCCTGTCTTCCCTATCCTGGAGCGTGCTTCCCGCCACGACCTTCCTGCCATGCTGCACGGACTTGCCTGCATCAAGACGTTCTTCGCAGACTGGAATATTTCCGCTTTGCTCCTTGATTCTGCACACGATGCAATCGCTGTGTACGAGATGTGCAACAAAACCGGCATTACGCCCTTCATAGACTTGAACCCTCGTGGCACAAAACCAGCTGAGGACAAAGACTATGATGTGGGAAATGACGGTGTGCCAATCTGTTCCCTTGGGCTTCCCATGAAACCAGATGGCACTGATAAGAAACGGCACAGAGCCAAATATATTTGTCCGAAGACAAAATACGCTGAAAGACTATGCCTGTGCGACAAGCGCTGTACCAAATCCACCTATGGCCGTGTTGTGCATATAAGCCCGAAGGATAATCCACGGCTGTTCTGCGATCCTCAACGAGGTTCACCTCAATGGAAGCAAATCTACAACAAGCGCACAGCTGCCGAACGGGCCAACAAACGCATAAAGATCGACGGGCTGCTGGAAGAAGGACGCCATCACTCTTCCATGATGTGGTATATTCGGTTATTCGCCATAATATCCGTCATCCACGTAGATGCCTGGCGTAAGCGTGCTTGAACCCTGAAAAAAATATTTTTTCAAGGGCTGGTGTTTTCTGCGCCAATTTTCCCATACGCTTTCAAGCTACGGTATTCCAGCTTTGTGTAAAAGCATTTCCCATCACCTCAACACCAACAGCTACCCATTCTCATTTAGACTGTCGACTTTTCTAATTCACATATATCCATATTCTAGCACACAGGCAATACAACGTCTATCTTTCATATATACACAAAGAGTCGGGGAAGAGGCCCAAGTATCCGATATCAAAAAAAAGCTCCAGCCGAAGCTGAAGCCTGATGTTTCATAGTGGCGGAGTGGAGAGGATTCGAACCTCCGCACCAGTTACCCAGCCTAACGATTTAGCAATTCGGGAACCTAGGTTTTACGTGGTATCAGAGGTTCCTCTGAGCACGTTTTGGTGCCGATTTCAGGGCATTCAGAGCAGGTGCAGCATGTAGCTTCATTTCAAACTGCCCCCTCGTTGCCCCCCTCTCCAAGAGCTCGCCTATCTACAAACCATCTCCAGCTTCTTGCCGTAGAAGGCAATGCCATACTTCCAGACAGTATCAACCCCCTGCTCCCGGAACTCTGCCAGATAGTCCTTTTGTTCAATCTGTGCCAATGCCTCTTCAGCAGCCTTGGCCAGGTCAGCTTCACTATCAGCCACCTTGAACTCCATGACCACGCCAGCCTGCCCCGGCTCATTTGGAAAAATCCCAAGGTCAAAGCGACCATAGCCGCTTTCACGGTTCGACTTGACACGGTACTTGGGCAGGAACCATGCCGTCAGCCCTAGCAGGAAACCATGATAGAAGCTTTCCTTATTAGCAGTGTCATGGAAGCTGGCAATCTGTTCCAGATATTTCTGTAGGCCGGTAGAAAACTTCTGCGCATCTCCATTGGCAATGGACATAAGAACCATGCGGAGGTCAGTACGCGACATCCTGCCACGATAGCGGTTCACCACTTCCTTGCGGTAGACCGTGGCAATCTCCCTGTTTGGGATAGCCAAGGTGCATATATGTTCTCCATCATCTAGCCGATTTTCTATAGCTTTCAGATACCCTGCTGTAAGCAGCATGGTATATAAGGCATCCTTGTTGGTATATATGTCAGAATACACCACAGCTTCATCCACTACTGCATCCACTGGTTCGCCACTCAGCAAGGATAGCAGCTTTTCTTCATCAGATGCATCGGCATGTTCCATCATCTCGCCTATGATAGCATTGCCGGAAGTATTCAGCCAAAAGACCTGTGGCTGGCACCCCTGTTGGAAGTAGTTGATTACCGACCAAGGGTTGTACATTTCCTGCCCGGAAAAGGTGTAGCCATCATACCAGTGCCTTATTTCTTCAACCCGGTCAGCGTGTCCCAGGCTTTCTGCCATGGTGCAAACTTCATCTTCCGTAAACCCCATGATATCGGCAAATCGCCCCTGTACAACGCTGGAGATTTCTAAATTATTCAACGAGCTGAAGATGGTCTCCTTGGCTATGCGCAGCACCCCTGTGATGATACCAAAGTCCAATGAGGCATTGGACTTGAAGGCTGCTCCCATAAAGTTACGCATAAAGGAGACAACATCATCATGGAAGTGGTACTGCCACCCCTGCTGAACAGGAACATCATATTCATCCAACAAGATAACAGTCTTATCCCCATAATATTGATACAGAAAAGACGATAAGGCACGAAGGCTGTCCTCCAGTTCCTCACGAGTAGCCTTCATATCATTAATCCGCTCATAATATTCTTTTTCAGCCTGTGTCAGCGGCGATCCGGACTCAGCAAGGAAAGGAAATGCTCTATAGGTTCTTGCCATGATGCGACCGATACGCTGAACCATGGACCCCATATCCATCTGCTTCGCATCATTAAGTGTCAGAAAAATCACAGGGCGTCTCCCTTGCTCCGACATATACCTCCCGCCACCAGAAGCAATATCCGTCTCAGCAAATAGCTTGCGGTTCTCCTCAGCATTCTCGTTTGTGAAGAAATAATAAAGCATACTCATGGTGAGCGTCTTGCCAAAGCGACGAGGCCGTGTGATAAGCGTAACCTTACTGCGTTCGTCCACCAACTCCTTGATGAATCTTGTCTTGTCAACGAAATAGCATTCTTCACGTAGCTGTCTGAAATCATCAACGCCCACAGGTATCCTGCGATGTTTTGCCATATCACACACCTCGCAATTAAATAACAAGAAAAAGGCTCCAGCCAAAGCTGAAGCCTGATGTTTCATAGTGGCGGAGTGGAGAGGATTCGAACCTCCGCACCAGTTACCCAGCCTAACGATTTAGCAAACCGTCCTCTTAAGCCACTTGAGTACCACTCCGTTATGAAATTTAGATGGCAGGGGCAGTAAGACTTGAACTCACAACCTACGGTTTTGGAGACCGTTGCTCTACCAATTGAGCTATACCCCTATGATATGGGGCGACTTATGGGGGTCGAACCCATGCATGCTGGAGCCACAATCCAGTGTGTTAACCACTTCACCAAAGCCGCCATCAAAACCAGCAGCTTCCTATCCTCCCAGCCCGTCTCCAGGCAAGTACTTTCGGCCTCTAGATGCTTAACTACTGTGTTCGGAATGGGAACAGGTGGATCCATCTAGGCATCGCCACTGGATATTCAGTTGAAAGATTGCTCTTTCAAAACTATACAGAAGAATAATTTGTATTGAACACTCTAGGCCTCTTGTGCTTTGCGAGCTAAGTTTTGTCGGATCGTAAAATTCACTTCGTGAATTTTGCATAAGCGATTCGCTACGCTTTGCGCGTCGCTTCGCTCCTTCAAACCGTGCTCTCTGCTTAAGTTAAGCCCTCGACATATTAGTAGTAGTTAGCTTCACTCCTCACGGAGCTT
This sequence comes from Selenomonas sp. AB3002, assembly GCF_000702545.1. Lineage (NCBI taxonomy): Bacteria > Bacillati > Bacillota > Negativicutes > Selenomonadales > Selenomonadaceae > Selenomonas > Selenomonas sp. AB3002. Next base: position 702,213 of record NZ_JNIO01000002.1, read on the forward strand.
CCACACCTACCCTATCAACCTTGTCTTCTTCAAGGTGTCTTACTAGCTTATGCTATGAGATACTTCATCTCGGGACGGGCTTCACGCTTAGATGCTTTCAGCGTTTATCCCTTCCGGACGCAGCTGCCCAGCTGCACACCTGGCGGCATGACTGGTTCACCGGCGGTCCGTCCACTCCGGTCCTCTCGTACTAGGAGCAGTCTCCCTCATGTATCTTGCGCCCGCGATGGATATGGACCGAACTGTCTCACGACGTTCTGAACCCAGCTCACGTACCACTTTAATGGGCGAACAGCCCAACCCTTGGGACCTGCTTCAGCCCCAGGATGTGATGAGCCGACATCGAGGTGCCAAACCTCCCCGTCGATATGGACTCTTGGGAGAGATTAGCCTGTTATCCCCAGGGTAGCTTTTATCCGTTGAGCGATGGCAATTCCACTCTCATTCCACCGGATCACTAAGCCCTACTTTCGTACCTGCTCGACCTGTATGTCTCGCAGTCAAGCTCCCTTCTGCCTTTATACTCTTCGCGCGATTTCTGTCCGCGCTGAGGGAACCTTTGGACGCCTCCGTTACTCTTTCGGAGGCGACCGCCCCAGTCAAACTGCCCACCTGATACTGTCCTCGGTTTTGTTAATCCCGGAGTTAGATTCCTAACACGCAAAGGCTGGTATCCCAACAATGACTCCCCCTAATCTGGCGATCAGGGTTCTCCGTCTCCCAGCTATCCTGTACGTTACATGCCAAAAATCAATGTCAGGCTGCAGTAAAGCTCCATGGGGTCTTTCTGTCCAGTCGCGGGTAACCTGCATCTTCACAGGTATTTCAATTTCACCGGGTCCCTCGTTGAGACAGTGCCCAAATCGTTACACCTTTCGTGCGGGTCGGAACTTACCCGACAAGGAATTTCGCTACCTTAGGACCGTTATAGTTACGGCCGCCGTTTACTGGGGCTTCAATTCAGAGCTTCAGCTTGCGCCTGACCCTTCCTCTTAACCTTCCAGCACCGGGCAGGTGTCAGCACCTATACGTCAGATTTCTCTTTAGCAGGCACCTGTGTTTGTGGTAAACAGTCGCTTGGGCTTCTCTTCTGTCGCCGGCTCCAGCTCCATGGGCTAGCCACTTCACCAGCTCCGGCCATCCTTCTCCCGAAGTTACGGATGCATTTTGCCGAGTTCCTTAACGAGGGTTCTCCCGCGCACCTTAGGATTCTCTCCCCGCCTACCTGTGTCGGTTTTGGTACGGGCGCATTTCACCTCGTTAGAAGCTTTTCTCGGCAGTGTAGTACGCTTGAATTTGTTCATCCCGAAGGAATCCCTATCTATCGGTTCTCGGCCTTGCAGTGAGGGGATTTGCCTCCTCACCAGCCTACCGCCTTCGACCGGCATTTCCAATCGCCGGCTCAAGCTCCTTGCTGCGTCACTCCATCCTCAAACGGTTCCATGCGGTACAGGAATTTTTGCCTGTTGTCCATCGCCTATGCTTGCTGCCTCGGCTTAGGTCCCGACTTACCCTGGGACGACGAGCGTTGCCCAGGATCCCTTAGGCTTTCGGTGGGTCAGATTCTCACTGACCGTTTCGCTACTCATACCAGCATTCTCACTTCCAAGCGCTCCAGCTGTCCTTGCGGTCAACCTTCAACGCCCTTGGAACGCTCCCCTACCCAGACTTGCGTCTGCCGCGACTTCGGTTCTGTACTTGAGCCCCGGATATTTTCGGCGCAGGGCCTCTCGACCAGTGAGCTATTACGCACTCTTTGAATGGTGGCTGCTTCTGAGCCAACATCCTGGTTGTTTATGAAGTCCTACATCCTTTTCCACTTAGTACAGCATTGGGGACCTTAGTCGGCGGTCTGGGCTGTTTCCCTCTTGAGTACGGGTCTTATCACTCGCACTCTGACTCCCAGGTTCTTCTCATACAGCCATTCGCAGTTTGACTGGAGTTGGTATCCATTACAGACCCGCGTCCGATCAGTGCTCTACCGTCTGTATGTGTCGCCTGAGGCTAGCCCTAAAGCTATTTCGGGGAGAACCAGCTATCTCCACGTTCGATTGGCATTTCACCCCTATGCACAGCTCATCCCAAAGTTTTTCAACACTCACGGGTTCGGTCCTCCACTCATTTTTACCTGAGCTTCAACCTGGCCATGCATAGATCACTGTGGTTTCGGGTCTAATCCATGTGACTTGCGCCCTGTTAAGACTCGCTTTCGCTTCGGCTCCGCGTCTTCCGCTTAACCTTGCCACATAGATTAACTCGCCGGTTCATTCTTCAATAGGCACGCCGTCGCACATATAAAGTGCTTCGACTGCTTGTAGACATACGGTTTCAGGTTCTATTTCACTCCCCTCCCGGGGTCCTTTTCACCTTTCCCTCACGGTACTATGCGCTATCGGTCGTTCCGTAGTATTTTGCCTTGGATGGTGGTCCACCCTGCTTCCCACAAGGTTTCACGTGTCTCGTGGTACTCTGGATACCGGCCCGTTGGAATCTCTTTCACTTACGGGGGTTTCACCTTCTGTGCCGCTCCTTCCCAGAAGCTTCAGCTAGAAATTCTTCCCTTGATGCCGGTCCACAACCCCGGGTGACCGAAGTCTCCCGGTTTGGGCTCTTCCCTTTTCGCTCGCCGCTACTGGGGGAATCTCTTTTGATTACTTTTCCTCTGGCTACTTAGATGTTTCAGTTCACCAGGTGTGTCCCCTACGCCTAGCGTAGGTAATACGACATGACTCGTATCGGGTTGCCCCATTCGGAGATCCAGGAGTCAAAGCCTACTTGCGGCTCGTCCTGGCTTATCGCAGCTTATCGCGTCCTTCATCGACTCGGAACGCCTAGGCATCCACCATATGCCCTTGGTAGCTTAACTTAAAATAAGCAACTAAGTTCATCTGTTTCAGATGTCTATGCTTTTGAATCCTAAAATGTTCGTTCAAACCAATTGTTACCTTGGTTGAAATTGATACATTTCATTCTTCTGTGTAGTTTTCAAAGATCAATTAGAAGGTGTTGTACCTTCAAAACTAGACAATGCAAAACCAGATGCTAACGACCTAGGAATAATCCTTAGAAAGGAGGTGATCCAGCCGCACCTTCCGATACGGCTACCTTGTTACGACTTCACCCCAGTCATCGCCCCCACCTTAGACGGCTGTTTCCTTGCGGTTAACCCACCGGCTTCGGGTGTGAATGACTTCCGTGGTGTGACGGGCGGTGTGTACAAGGCCCGGGAACGTATTCACCGCTGTATGCTGACCAGCGATTACTAGCGATTCCGACTTCATGCAGGCGGGTTGCAGCCTGCAATCCGAACTGGGAGACGGTTTATGGGGTTCGCTTGCCCTCGCGGGTTCGCTGCTCTCTGTCCGTCCCATTGTAGTACGTGTGTAGCCCAGGACATAAGGGGCATGATGACTTGACGTCATCCCCGCCTTCCTCCGCGTTGTCCGCGGCAGTCTCATTTGAGTTCCCACCTTAACGTGCTGGCAACAAATGATAGGGGTTGCGCTCGTTGCGGGACTTAACCCAACATCTCACGACACGAGCTGACGACAGCCATGCACCACCTGTTTTCGTGTCTCCGAAGAGAGGGAGCTATCTCTAGCCCTTTCACTCAATGTCAAGCCCTGGTAAGGTTCTTCGCGTTGCGTCGAATTAAACCACATACTCCACCGCTTGTGCGGGCCCCCGTCAATTCCTTTGAGTTTCAGTCTTGCGACCGTACTCCCCAGGCGGAGTGCTTATTGCGTTAACTCCGGCACAGGAGGGGTCGATACCTCCTACACCTAGCACTCATCGTTTACGGCGTGGACTACCAGGGTATCTAATCCTGTTCGCTCCCCACGCTTTCGAGCCTCAGCGTCAGTTACAGTCCAGAAAGCCGCCTTCGCCACTGGTGTTCCTCCTAATATCTACGCATTTCACCGCTACACTAGGAATTCCGCTTTCCTCTCCTGCACTCAAGAAAACCAGTTTCCATCCCATCACGGGGTTGAGCCCCGAACTTTTAAGATGGACTTGATTTCCCGCCTGCGCTCCCTTTACGCCCAATGATTCCGGACAACGCTTGCCACCTACGTATTACCGCGGCTGCTGGCACGTAGTTAGCCGTGGCTTTCTTGAAAGGTACCGTCATTAGGTTCCGTTGTTGATAGAACCCACGTTCGTCCCCTTCGACAGAGCTTTACGATCCGAAGACCTTCTTCACTCACGCGGCGTTGCTCCGTCAGGCTTTCGCCCATTGCGGAAGATTCCCCACTGCTGCCTCCCGTAGGAGTCTGGGCCGTGTCTCAGTCCCAATGTGGCCGTTCATCCTCTCAGACCGGCTACTGATCGTCGCCTTGGTGGGCCGTTACCCCGCCAACTAGCTAATCAGACGCAGGCCCATCTCTAAGTGATAGCTTACAAGTAGAGGCCATCTTTAATGAGCTTCCCATGCGGAAAACTCACAACATTCGGTATTAGCAGTCCTTTCGGACTGTTGTCCCCATCTTAGAGGCAGGTTGCCTACGCGTTACTCACCCGTTTGCCACTAGACTTTTCAAAAGCAAGCTTTCAATCAGTCCCGTTCGACTTGCATGTGTTAAGCACGCCGCCAGCGTTCGTCCTGAGCCAGGATCAAACTCTCCAATAAAGTATTGAAGAACTTAATCAAGCTCTCATTTGTTAAAGAAATTGCCGATTGCTATGTTGTTCATACCAATCGATGTTTTATTTCAAACCAAAAGGTTTGACTAACATCTGGCTTGAATCATGTTGCATGATTCATTTTGCATTGTTTAGTTTTCAAGGAACAACTTCGCCTCATCGTTATCAGAACCTTTAGGATGTTCTCGCGAATCAGCTTCTATATCATATCTCATTATCTTCATCCTGTCAAGAACTTTTTTAAATTCTTTTTGATGTTTTTCTGAGATATCATCCCTTCAGCAGCTCCTTGTCGGTGCTGTCTGTCGGCGACTTGTATTATAATACACGCCTTCAGTTCACCTGTCAACACTTATTTTTGATTTTTTTATAAGGCCATTGTTCCAGTTTTGCCGAAGGCAAAACTTCCTCTTGGCCTTTCAACGAGGCGGGAGATATTAACTCGCCGCCTGTTAGTAAGTTACCGCCCCCACTTATAGAAGTGGGGGACATCTTGTACTCGTTATAAAAAAACCTTCCCCTTGAGGGGAAGGCTTATAGTTATGCTTCTTCCGTCTGCTGCCAGGAAGCCCTGATAGCCTCGGCACGTTCCGTGACCCGCTGCATCAGTCCCAGCCGCAAAGCGCTGGCAGGTTCTTTCTCTCCAGCCATTGGCTCTATGCCCATGGCCTGGAGATAACCTTGCAGCCTTGCCAGTACCTTGTCCGGGGCCGCGTACCATTCGCTGCCCCGCACCCGCAGGAAGGTCCAGCCCAGGCGCATGAGCACAGCCTGCTGGCGCTGTTCTTCCACAATCTCTTCATTTCCTGCATACCAGTGCTCGCCCTGGCAGTCGATAGCCACCAGCCTGCCCTTACCGGCCACCACCAGCCCCAGCTGACCGCTGCCGGTCTGCCAGTTGTTGTAAACTTCAAAGCCGGCCAATTCCAGCGCCCTGCCCACAGCAACTTCCAAGGAGCTGAGTTCCCGGGCGCTTTCCTGAGGCTTGGCAGCAGCATTTTCCCTGATGTATTCCAGGAGCCCCCGGCGCAGGTCATTTGACTTGAGGGATTCCAGCGACATGGAGTGCACTGCCCAGAGCTGGTCACGGCTGCGGCTGACGGCAACGTTATAGCGCTTCACATTGTCCGCCCCCCGGCCTTCCCCCAGGAGCCGCAGCTGTTCCTCCCCGGAAGCGCTGTCCACCAGCGAAAGGAAGATGACATCCCTTTCATCCCCCTGGAACTGGGCAGGACTGCCTGCGATAAAGCCGCAGTCCTCCAGCGCGGTAATGCCGATTTTCTCCGCCGCCAGTTCCCGGATAAGACGTGACTGCTCCTCACCCAACAGGGAGATGGCGCCGAAGGTCTTGCCCTCGTACTCAGGCTGCTCCAGGCAGGCCGCCAGCAAGGACACGATTTCCTCTGCTTCGCAGGGATTCTTCTTGGTGCCCTCTTCCCTTTCCCCTGGCACCTGCCAGTCAATCAGAGGCATGAACGGAGAAGAAACACCTTCTCTGAGGGGACGGATGCGGCCATCATAGCAGAGCTTGTTGCTGTAGCCGACGATTTCCGGCACAGAACGGAAGTGCTCGGAAAGCAGCCGGGCCTGGAAGTGCATCTGGGCCAGGTCATAAATAGAAGTATCAAGCGTATAGAGGGAAGCATGGTCAATGACTCCCTCTATGGTGGCAGACTGCAGGGAGAGAATATCCTCTGCCTGCACGCCGATATCAGCCGGACTCACCTGCTGGTCATCACCCACGATGATCACCCGCTTGCCGAAATACAGGAGGGGCAGGGACAGGATATCTGCCTGACTGGCCTCATCAATGATGATCAGGTCAAATTTAGGCGCATCAGCAGGCAGGTTCTGCCACACCCGGGAAAGGGGCATGATCCAGGCGGGCACCGCCCTCTGGGCCTCCAGCATGCAGGCTCTCGCCTCCCGCAGATGGCGGGCGGCATACTTGCCCGTGCCCTTGCCCAGCTTCTTCACGGCCTTGCTCCAGCCCATAAGGCTGGCCTGCAGTCCCGTGCCCTCGACTTTCTCCAGCAGCTGATACCAAGCCAGGGCCTCGGCCAGCTGGGTGGTGACTTCCTGCAGCTCTGCCGTCAGGTCCCTGACCTCGGCAGCCACCCGCGCCACATTCACCCTGGGGGCTGCATCCATTTCCATTTTCAGCTGCTCATAAGTCCAGGCCGCCACTGCCTCCTGCGGCGCCTCCAGTTTCAACCCCACCTGATTTTCCAGCTGCTCTGCCCAGTGTGGAGCGCTCTCTGCCAAACGGCCCAGCAGTTCCTGCCGCCTGCGGCAGCGCGGCTTGACTTCCTGATAGTGCCTGAGGCGGTTATAGGCTTCCTCGTAGAGGGCGCTGTCCCCTTTGGACACAGCTTTCCTGAGTTCCTCTGATACCTTGCCCGTGGCATCCTTCAGGATGTCCCAAAGCTTGTCCAGGGCTCTGTCTGAGCGGCGCTCCACGTAGGAAAGGTGCACCAGCTTCAACCAGCGGGGCAGGTCTTCCTGCAGCCAGTCCAGCTCCTTGTCCAGGGCAGTGGCAGGGGTCAGGAACTCCCCCTTGATGCAGATATTGTCCCAGATGATGCCCGCCTGCTCGCACTGGCGGCGAATTTCCAGCATAGTATCCTCCCGCCAGTCCAGCAGGGACTTGAACTCCTGCCAGCGGGCCTGGCAGAGGTCGTCCAGATCCTCCTCACCTGCCGCCATATCGTCATAGGAATCCATGCCCAAAGGCACCAGCAGCTGCTCCCACTCCCGGGAGAGCTGAGTTCTCGCCTCATGGAGGGACACGTACTGCATAGCCATCTGGCAGTCCAGACGGCTTCCCAGGGGCTTGCCATCTATGAGAAAGCCCTGCTGTACCTTGGTGAGGTCTGAACGGCGCATCTTCGTCCACCAAGGCAGCTTGCCGCTGACGTCAAATATTTCCGCCAGCTCTGCCAAAGATTGAATCAGAGCCTTATCCAAAGGCAAATTCAAGGTGTACTTGAAGTCATGGCCAAAGAACATCTTGATATACTGGGATTTCAGCTGCTGCACCCGCTCGATATCACGGCCCAGCATCTCCCAGACTTCCCGGCGGGCACCACCCTGGCTGCCGGCCAGCACAGCGGCCCTGGCCCAGGGCACAGATAATCTTTTCAAGTCCAAAGAATCCAGATAGATCTGAGCCTGCTTCAGGAAATCCGGCACCAAATCCTCTCCCACCACCCGGCGGCCTTCGCAGAGGAGCTCCTCCTTGTGGTCGATGACTGCCTGGGGCAGTGCTGCCAAAAGCTCTTTCTCATTCCTGATGATCCGCTGCTCCCGCTCCAACAGCTCGCCGGCCCTGGCAGGGGGCAGCAGGGAGAACACATCCGGCAGTTCCTCCCTGAGCTCGCAGAGGCTTTCTGCGTCAAACTCGCTGTTCAGCAGGTAGAGTTCCTCCAGTTCATTCCTCTCCAAAGGGAAATCCCGCCCCCGCACCAAAGGCAGCGGCAGGCGCCCGGCCAGCTCCTCATGTATATGCAGATAATCTGCCATGCGGGAAAGGGACCAGGCCTTGCCCCCCAGGTTGAAGTAGTCACGCTTGGCTTCCAGCTGACGCACCTCTTCCAAAGTGCGGCGCTTGCCATTCAGTTTCTTCAGCACTGTATCACGGCGCTTGGAGAGGTCATCTGCTTTCTGGCGCATTTCCCCGGATGTTTCCCGGGACATCATCTCGCAGATGCCCGCCACGGACTTTTCCATATCCGCACGGGCTCCCTCCAGCAGGGAAACACAGAGGTTCTGCAGACCTTCCGGCAGCTTGTCCTTGAGCACTGACAGGGCCTTGCTGGTGGCAGAGGTCACCAGTACGTGCTGCCCCTGAGCCAGGAAATGCCCCAAAAGGTTGGCGATGGTATGGGTCTTGCCCGTGCCGGGAGGCCCCTGCACCACCACGGCAGGAGCCTGCTCTATCTCTCTGGCGATGGAGAGCTGCTCTGCGTTGGCAGGCTTGGTAAGCAGGATGTCTGCCGCCTCGCCCCTGGCATCAGAGAGCAGCTGTTCCCCTTCAGGCTCCGGCAGGATGACCTTGGTGGGTTTGAACTCTGGGTCCACGATTTCCAGCATGGCCTGGGGAATCTCGCCGCCCACCTCGATTTGTTCCGCAATGGCCGCAATGGCCTTGGACAGACCCGCATTATGGCGGCGCAGGTAGAGGCAGGGACGGGGATAGATCAGATACCAGTCCGTAGGCAGCAGCTCAAAGCGCTGAGCCGCCCAACGGCAGTTAGGCGTAAGAATGGGGGCCGTGCTGTCAAAGAACTCCTTGAGCTTCCCGGACAGGGGGTGGATGCCCTTCTCGTCCATCCAGGCAGCAAACTCCCTGACTCCTTCCCCCTTGATGCCCGGCAGGTCCTGAAAGAGCTCAGTATAAAGCTCCGTGGCGCTCTCGCCGTCCACCACCTGCATCTTGCCCCGCTTGTCGTAGACAAGGCGCACTTTTTTCAGCAGCATGGGGTGCTCTATCTCTGTATCCAGGCCGTTCAGGAAGCAGGCATTGCCCACCACCAGTTCCAGCCCCTCAGGGTCCTGCCGCAGCCTGTCATAGAGGCCGTAGAGGGACATGAATAGCTTCTGGGTGCGGCTCTTTACCATTTCCCCAGCCCGCCAGAGACTCCTGTGGCGCTTCCAGTCCTCAAAGGCAGCCAGACGCACTCCGGAATCCACAAAGCGCTCGATGATTTCCCCCAGCCGCGGGTCGTTCCTGCTGCGCTCGTCCCGCACCTCGATTTCCGTCACCTCGAAGTTCTTCCAGTCAGGTGTCCTCACCCAGCCAATCAGGTCAAAGGGCAGCTCCGGACAGGGGGTAAACTCCGGCTTTTCCACCTCAAAAATCAGCCCCTCGGGAGCTCCGGGAGGCAGTTCATCTTCCGGGCTATAAAGATGAATACGCTTGGGATCCATGGGCAAGGAACCAAATTCCAGACACCAGTCCTCATCCTGCAAGTTCTTCACGAGCTTCTGGCGCAGATTGCCCACCTGCCGCAAATAGTCCAGTAATTTCAGCATCTTCTTCTGATTATCCACAGCCTGCAGCTCCTTTTATGTATTAGAGTAGGTAAAATAGTACGTTTACCTCCCCCGTTTACGGGGGAGGGGGACCGCGTCAGCGGTGGAAGGGGGGCCTCGAAGTCGCATTGCACGACCCCTAGCCCCCCTTCCGTCAGCCTACGGCTGCCACCTTCCCCGTAAACGGGGCAGGCTTTATAAATCCCGCTTACAAAGTAGTTACTCCGACAAGATAAACTCAATATGCACCGTAGCAGAAAGCTCCAGTTCTCCCGGAGAGACAGGCGTCTCCACTGCCATTTCATTATCTGCTTTGGCTGCTGCCAGCATGGACATGGAGTAGCTGCGGGTCATATAGCCGCTGTTCTCCTCTGACACCTGCCTAAGGCCCACAATCCTCTTGCCCAGGGCGCCGGCAATGACCTCAGCCTTGCTGCGGGCATCTGCCACAGCATTTTTCAGGGCCATCTGCTCCAGACGCTCGGGAGCCTGCAGGCCAAACTCCAGGGAATCAACCTTGTTGGCTCCGGCATTCAAAGCCCGGTCAATAATCCTGCCCAGTTTGGAAAGGTCCTTCACCTCCACCCTGAGGGTGTTGGCAGCCGTATATCCCTTGAGCTTGCGCTCGCCATTCTTATATTCATACTGGGGCTGCATGGAAATATTGGAGGTCCTGATATAGCGCTCCTCCACCCCCAGAGCCATCACCGCCTCAGTGACAGCCTGCATCTTCCGGGCATTCTCCGACTGCACCTCCTGGGCCGACCTGCCATCAGTAATCACACTGAGGCTAAGCCCCGCCTGATCAGGAGCCAATTTAGCCTGCCCAGCCCCCTGCACCGAAAGCCCCGGCCCTTCCATGGCAGAGACTGATTGCAATGGTGCTATTGCTAATAATACTGCTGCTAATAAACTAAAAATAAATACTCGTTTTGTCATTATCTCCACTCCATAACTTATACTTGCAAGCAGTAAATTTTCCATTTAGGAGAGCTACGTTTATAGCCAGCCTTACCTCCACCGCTTGCGGGGGGCGCGTAGCGCGGGAGCCCGGTGGGCTCCCTGGAGGTGGGACCACCGAAGGTGGTGGAAGGGGGAGACGATCAGTCGTCTATACCCTTCGAAGTCTCTTACCCTCCTCGCCCCTTCCACCGGCTACGCCGGTCCCCCTTCCCCGTTTCACGGGACAGGTAAGGCCTACAATATACGTGGTAATTCTATAAATCAGCCATACCCAAAAGTATCAGTGTGACTGCGGCGGCGAGCAAGGCTCCAGATACTTATCCCCCTTGAGGAACTTCTCCTCAAAATTCTCCTCGCTCTCCGGATGCCCAAACAGATATCCCTGAATAGCATCTGCCTTGCACTTCTCCGTCAGCAGCTTGTATTCCTCAATATCCTCCACGCCTTCAATATAGGCCTCTATACCCATGCTGTGGCAGAGGGCCACCACATACTCCACCAGCTTCTTGTCAAAATCATTCTCCAGGATCTTCTTCACGAACTCCCTATCAATCTTCACGATATCGCAGGAAAGATTCTTGAAGGAAGCCAGGGAAGAATAGCCCGTGCCGAAATCGTCCATGGCAATCTTGATGCCCGCCTGGCGGAAGGCGTCGAATTGCTGATTCACAAAACTCCAGTCCGCCACAATCTTGCTTTCCGTCAGCTCCAGTACGATGGCCTCCGTGGGCAGTTCATAGCGTTCCAGGCACTCCAAAGCGTATTTCTTGAAGGAAAGATCCTTCACCTGCTCATAGCTCATGTTCACGCTAATGCGGAAATTGGGGCGCACCTTGCGCCATTCCTTGCAGATTCGCACGGCTTCCCGGAAAATCCACTTGCCCACAGGCACAATCAGCTTGGTTTCTTCCAGAATGGGGATGAACTCCATAGGCGCTACCATGCGGCCCTTGGGATTCCTCCAGCGCAGAAGGGACTCTGCCCCGATAAGCTCCCTGTCACTGGCCCGCACCTGGGGCTGGAAGAAGAGGCTGAAGCCCTCGCAGTCATTTTCCACGCAGTCCCAGAGAGAATCCCGCATGGTAATGGAGCGCACCCAGCGATTGTACTGCTCCTTGCTGAAAAGGCAGTTGCGGTTCTTCCCCGCCTGCTTGGCCAGATCCATAGCGGCCTCGGCGTGCTTGTGCAGCACCAGATAGTCCTTCCCCCCCTGGGGATAGAGCACAGTGCCGGCAGAAACCGTATTGAAATACTGGCGGCCATCCACGGTATAGGGATGAGCCAGACAACCCTGAATAGTGGCAAAGAGCTCTGCCACATCCTTTTCTTCTGCCCCCGGGCAGACAATGGCAAACTGATCCCCGTCCAGCTTGTAGAGGGTCTGTTCCTGTGGCAGCACGGCCTCTATCTGCCGTGCCACCTCTTTCAGCACCCTGTCTCCCACCACCCGGTTGTGGGTTTCATTGATGATCTTGAAGTTGTCCAGACCAAAGACCAGTATGGCACCGCCTTCACCGGTGGACCGGTAGGAGGAAAGGGCAGACTTCACCGCCCGCTCAAACTGGTATTTGTTCAGGAGGCCTGTGACCTCATCTGCCTGATTGCGCTGGGACAGCCTGGTCATGACCCCGGTGAAGATGCTGGGACGTCCCTCCCGGTCAAGGCCAACACAGCCACGGCAACGTATCCACACATAGCCATCCTTGCGGCTCTTCACACGGTATTCCAGCAAATGTTCCCGTGACTTGTGCTGCAGGACTGTCTCGATGGATTTCCGATAGCTTTCCCGCTCCTCGGGGTGTATCAGCGCGAACCAGCAACGGTTGAAATCCTCCAGAATTTCCCCGGGCAGTTCAAAATCCTGCACCAGGTTCGGAGATACCATCATCATGTTTTCCTGCATATCTGCCAGAAAGAGGTAGTCGTCAGTGGTCCTTTTCAGCAGGTCAAAAAAGAACTTGAAGCGTTTTAGATTGGGGCTGAGCGGCAGCCTGTTCATTTTTCTCATGGTCATCATCCTACTATTCTCTATAGTTGCAGCTTTTTAATACATTCAAGGCCGGCCCTCCTTTCTCCTGCCTGAAAAAGAAAAAACCCGCTCCTTATAAAGAAGCGGGTTCATTATGCAAGGAATAAGCCTTAGTGGTTGAAGATATTCTTCAGGGCCTGCTTGTTCACATCGCGGTTCAGCTGAGCAAGGTAAGTGGTCAGCTTGATCTGCTTGGGGCAGACCTCCACGCAGTTCTGGCTGTTGCCGCAGCTGGTGATGCCGCCCTTCTCCATCAGGGCGTTCAGGCGCTTCGGAGCGTCGAACTTTCCGAGGGGATGCAGGTTGAAGAGGTAAGCCTGTACCGTAGGAGCAGGTCCGATGAAGTCGGACTGGGGTCCCACATTGGGGCAGGCCTCCAGGCAGCAGCCGCAGGTCATGCAGTGAGAGATCTCATAAGCAGTCTGTGCGGTGTAGGGGTTCTGGATGGGAGCGTCCTTGACGTCCCAGCTGCCGTCCACTTCCACCCAGCCCTGGATCTTCTTGAGGCTCTCGAACATGACGGAGCGGTCAATGAGAAGGTCGCGGATAACCGGGAAGGTACGGGCCGGTGCCAGATGGATGGGCTGCTGCAGGTTGTCCACCAGGGAGCAGCAAGCCTGACGGGGAATGCCGTTGATGACCATCATGCAGGCGCCGCAGACTTTCTCCAGGCAGTTGCACTCCCAGACTACGGGAGCTACGCGCTTGCCGTCAACGGTGACGGGGTTCTTCTGGATTTCCATGAGTGCGGCCACCATGTTGAGGCCGGGGCGGTATGGTACATCGAATTCCTGGGTATACGGCGCGCTTTCCGGGCCGTCCTGGCGCTCGATGATGAGTCTGACCATTTTCTGTTCTGCCATTTCTTATAATCCTCCTTCGAGCAGAGGCTGATGCTGACCGGATTCGCCGCCAGCCTGACGGCTATTTTTCCGCCTTACTGCGTCAACGCTCCTCCGCATAGCAACCGCTATGCGTCGTCGTGTTTCCTTGTCAGGCAAAAAAATATCTCGTCATACTGGCTGGCTCACTCGGTCAGTATCAACCTTCTTATTCTTTCTTAGCCACAGCGTAGTTACGGGCACGGGGCTTGATAAGGGAATGATCGAATTCCATGTAGGAAACCTGGGGCTCCTCGGTCTTCGGATCATAGTCCACGATGGTGGTCTTCATGAAGCGCTCATCGTCGCGGCCCATGAAGACCAGCTCGCCCTGCTCGTCGGTCTGACGGTTGCCATTCGCATCCAGGACAATCTTGGCATGTGCGCCGCGGGACTCGTCACGGCAACGGGCACCCTTGGTGACCACCATAGCATAGAGGATCATGTTGCGGAGCTGGCGCACGAACATAGCTTCCTGGTTAGCCCAGTTGCCATGGTCGGTGACACCGATGTTATCCCAGCGCTTGAGGATTTCCTTGAGCTCCTTGAGGCACTGGTCAAGGCCGATGTTGTCGCGCTCGATGGACACGTACTTGTACATGATCTCGCCCATCTCATGATGGAGCTTGTGAGCGTTCTCAGGGCCGTTCATGTTGCGGATCTTGTCGAACTCAGCTACGCACTCCTTGCGGGCTGCTTCCATCTCTGCCTCGGTGAGGGGATCACCCAGCTCGCCACTGCGGGCCCAGCGCAGAGCCTCGGGGCCGGAAACAGTGCCGGAGTAGGTAGCGGACAGCAGGGAGTTTGCGCCCAGACGGTTTGCACCGTGATACTGGTAGTCGCACTCGCCGGAGGCCATGAGGCCGGGGATATTCGTATGATGCAGGCGGTCTACCCAGATGCCGCCCATGGAATAGTGGACGGAGGGGAAGATCTCCATAGGCACATCAGCCGGGCTCTTGCCCACGAAGTCAGTGTACATCTCCAGGATGCCGCCCAGCTTGCGCTCGAGGTAGTCACGATCGATATGGGAGAGGTCGAGATACACGCGGTTCGGCTCATGCATGCCGAGACCCATGTGGACGCAGACCTTGTAGATGGCACGGGATGCCACGTCGCGGGGCACCAGGTTGCCGTAAGCCGGATACATATCCTCCAGGAAGTACCAGCGCTCTTTCTCGCCGGTCTCCGGGTTGTCACGCCATACCCAGACACGTCCGCCCTCACCGCGGCAAGCCTCGGACATAAGACGGTTCTTGTCGGGGCCGGGGATAGCCGTGGGATGGATCTGGATAAACTCAGGGTTGGCCAGATGTGCGCCATCCTTATACACAGAGGTCACAGCGGAGCCGTTGCAGATAGTGGAAGCGGTGCAGCGTCCGAACACCATGCCCGGGCCGCCGGTAGCCAGGATGACCACGTCAGCCGGGAAAGCCACGATCTCGTTGGAGTTCATGTTCTGCGCCACGATGCCGCGGACAACACCCTGCTTGTTCTTGATGACCTTGATGAATTCCCAGAACTCATACTTGGTCACCTTGCCCTTGACTTCCCAATGACGGACCTGCTCGTCCAGAGCATAGAGAAGCTGCTGGCCCGTGGTGGAGCCAGCGAAGCAGGTGCGCTTGTTCTTCTGGCCGCCGAAGTTACGGAGGTCAAGCACGCCCTCGGGAGTGCGGGTGAAGGGCACGCCCATGCGGTCAAACATCTTGATGAGCTTCGGAGCTGCCTCAACCATGCCCTTGACAGCCAGCTGGTCAGCCAGGAAGTCGCCGCCGTAAACCGTATCATCGAAGTGCTCGTAGATGCTGTCATGCTCGCCCTTAGTGTCCATGCAGGCGTTGATGCCGCCCTGAGCGCAGAGGGAGTGGGAACGCTTCACGGGGCAGTAGGAGAACAGGTCTACCTTGCCGCCGCCTTCGCAGATTTTCATGGTAGCCATAAGGCCGGACAGACCGCCGCCTACGACTATGATTTTATTTTCAGGTGCTTTAGCCATTGATATTCTCCTTTACATCACGAAATAGCTGCCCATGAATGCCAGAGTCACGAGGCACAGAGCCGCGCAGAGGCACATGCTGAGAGCACCGATCACATTCTGGATGCGGGGACCCTTGGCGATGCCCCAGGTCATGCAGAAGGTGGTGATGCCGTTGCAGAAGTGGAAGATAGCAGCGAACATGCCGATGATGTAGAGAACTGCCACGATGGGGCTGCCGGTGAAGTAGCTCTGGAGGAGCTCATAAGAAATAGGCGTGCCCGTGATGCCCTTGGTGAAGACACGGAGATAGAACACGTGCCAGATCAGGAAGACCACCAGGAACCAGGCCGTCCAGCGCTGGAAGGCGAACTGCCAGTTGCGGATGTAGCCCATGCGGCCAGGGTTGTTGTTGGCCTGCAGGCAGATGTAGATGCCGTACAGGGCATGGAAAAGCAGGGGCACGGCGATAGCGCCGATTTCAATGCCCAGGAAAATAGGATGGGGAATGAGCTCCATCATAGCAAGAGCGCCATTCAAGGCTTTCGGACCGCCCAGAGCCATCGAGTTGGTGAAAATGTGCTCGAAGATGACTCCGCCAAGCACCAGCAAACCAACTATGGAGTGCAGGCGGCGCAGATAAAAAGTAGTGTGAAACATTCTGTACCTCCTAAATATAATTATGCCAAGGCGCCACCTCCGGCGCCCCACCGCTCACAGAGGAACGGTCAGGCACCGGCAGGGACACCGCTTACACCAGTTCAGATGTCTCAATAACCCTTCAGGGTACGATACTTGGCCTGATTGGTCTCATAGAGGCTATTGCCCTCGCAGTCGATGACCACGATGGCAGGGAAATCCTCTACCGTCAGGCGGGCTACGGCCTCAGGGCCCAGCTCCGGATAGGCCAGCACTTCGTACTTCTTCACAGACTTGGCGATAAGGGCTGCTGCGCCGCCTACGGCAGCGAAGTAGGTCACGCCGTTCTTCTTCATGGACTCAATGACTTCCTTGGAACGGGAGCCCTTGCCGATCATGCCCTTGATGCCCTGATCCAGCATAGTGGGAGTGTAGGCATCCATGCGGCCGGAAGTGGTGGGACCGCAGGAACCGATGGGGTCACCCGGCTTGGCCGGCGTAGGTCCGAGATAGTAAACCATCTGGTCCTTCCAGTCCACGGGCAGCTCCTCCCCACGGGCCAGAGCCTCGGTCATGGCCTTGTGGGCTGCGTCGCGGGCAGCGATGATGGTGCCGGAAATCAGCACAGCATCACCAGCTTTGAGCTTCCTGGACATTTCCTCTGTAAACGGAGTCTGTATGCGAATCTGTTCTGCCATTATTATTCCTCCCGTTCCTCAAAGTACCTTGTGGCTGTGGCGCATAGCATGGCAGCAGATGGTCACTGCCACCGGCAGGCCTGCGATGTGAGTGGGGCCCCACTCGATGTTCACAGCCAGAGCGGAAGTGGTGCCGCCCAGCTGGGGGCCGATGCCCGTCTGGTTGATGAGCTCCAGAAGCTCCTCTTCCAGCTTGGCATACTCAGGCATGGGGTTGCGCTGGTCGATGGAACGGGTGAGTGCCTTCTTGGACAGGAGGGCTGCACGGTCCATGGTGCCGCCGATGCCGATGCCTACCACCATGGGCGGGCAGGGGTTCATGCTGGCATGGAGGATGATGTCCATGACAGCCTTCTTTACGCCTTCCACGCCGTCAGCAGGTACCAGCATCTTCACGCCGGACTTGTTCTCAGAGCCGAAGCCCTTGGGAGCAACAGTGATCTCCAGCTTGTCACCGGGCACAATCTCGGTGTAGATGACACCAGGCGTATTATTCTGAGTGTTCTTGCGGTTGAAGAGAGGCTCTGCCACCACTGATTTTCTGAGATAGCCCTCGGTATAGCCCTTGGCGATACCCTCGTTGATGGCATCCTCCAGATTGCCGCCAGTGATATGCAGGTCCTGTCCTACCTTCAGGAAGACAATGGTCATGCCCGTATCCTGGCAGTAGGGCCTGTCTTCTGCCCTTGCAATCTCTGCATTGCGGATGATCTGGTCCAGCACATTCTGGCCTACGGGAGATTTCTCAGTCTCGCGACCGCGCTTGAGGCCTTCATAGACATCCTGGGGCAGGTAGTAGGCTGCTTCCTTGCACATCTGTGCGACGGTTTCAGTGATTTGTTTTGCGTCCAATTCTCGCAAAGTAATCCCTCCCATAAATACAACTTATCACACATCCGTGCTCCATAATAGCACATTTTATCCTTGTTTTCAAGCAATTCACAAATGCGAGAAGCCCGCGAAAATACTGAAGCGGATTCACTTTTCCGCTTCCCTTTACGCGGGTGGGATGGCACAGGTATGCGATACTTACCACATCACCTGCTTATTCTATTTCAACCTGGGAAAATCCTGCTTTATGAGGAGTATTTTTTAAGAAACTGCTCTCAGTAAAGCATGCTGGCATCTGTATCTTCAAGGCGGAGCAGCCTTACCTGGGGCTCCCTGCCCTTCTCCAATTCCAACAACATGAAAGAACCGTAGGAATCATCCCGCGGCCGGCCGATGCTGCCCGGATTAAGGATGGTGAGGCGGTCACTGCCTGCCGGGCTGATATCTGCGATATGGGTATGACCGTAGACAGCAATGTCCGCTCCCATATTGAGAGCATTTTCCGCCAGAATCTCCGTACCATAGCGCACCCCGTGCTCATGGCCGTGGGTGAGCATGATATGGAATCCTTCCAGTACCACCATCAAATCCTCCGGGTCCTTGCTGTGAGGCCAGTCCCCATTGCCGGCTACCTTGTAGACTTTCTTGCCGGAAGCCATCTCAAGGTATTCCGCATCCACCACAAAATCCCCGGCATGAAGCCAGCATTCCACTTCATTTATCCCCGGCATGGCCAGCATCATATCAATGGCGGCGGTATTGCCGTGGCTGTCGCTTACCAGTCCTATGATCATAAGACACTTTCCTCCAGCATTTTCTTCAGCTTTTCCATAGCCCGGGCCCGGTGGCTGATGGTGCCCTTCTCCTCCAAAGTCAGCTCTGCCATGGTGCGCCCGGAAAGCTCCCCTTCCGTCACATAGAAGTAGGGGTCATAGCCAAAGCCATTCTCTCCCCTGCAGGGCTCCTTCACCACACCTTCGCAGCTGCCGGAAGCTGTGAGCTCCGCCCCGTCAAGGCCGGCAAAGGCAAGCACGCAGCGGTAGGCAGCCCTGGACTCAGTCACACCTTTGGCCGCCAGCTCTGCCAGAAGCTTTGCATTGTTGGCCTCATCGTCCCCGTGATGGCCGCAGAAGCGGGCCGAATGCACCCCGGGGGCGCCCCCCAAAGCCTCTACCTCAAGTCCCGAATCGTCCGCCATGGCAGCGCAGCCAGTTTTCTCACGATAGTAACGGGCCTTTAGAAGAGAATTCGCCTCAAAGGTCGTTCCATCCTCTATTGGTTCGGGAATTTCCGGGAAATCTTTCAGGGAAAGTATTTCTACGGGCAAATCCTGAAGCATTTCGCGCATTTCGCGCAGCTTGCCCTGATTGCCTGTAGCCATAAGTATCTTAATCACCAAAATCCTCCTTCGATAGCAGGAACATTAATCGCCGACCTTACCTGCCCCGTGAAACGGGGAAGGGGGACCGCCGCTAGGCGGTGGAAGGGGCGGAGGTAACGTTACGGCTTCGATTCCCCCTTCCACCGGCTTCGCCGGTCCCCCTCCCCCGCAAGCGGTGGAGGTAACATCTACCCTTCACGTCCTACCAGCCAAACCAGTTCCCCCCCAAGCACATCTTTCTGATAGGAAATCAATTCGCGGCAGCCTTTCTCTCCCAGGGCCAGCAGCTCGTTCAGCTCCTCATGGGTGAAGGGTCTGCCCTCACCGGTGCCCTGCACCTCCACGAAGCGGCCTTCCCCTGTCATGACCACGTTCATATCTACAATGGCCTGGGAATCCTCCTCATAGCAGAGGTCCAGGATAGGCTCCCCCTCATGGCTCACGCCTACGCTGATGGCGGAGACGAAATCCTTCACCGGGAAGATGCCCCCTTTCTGATAGAAGGTGGAGCAGGCCTCCACCAAAGCCACGAAAGCTCCGGTAATGGAAGCGGTGCGGGTGCCGCCATCTGCCTGTATCACATCGCAGTCAATCATGATAGTGCGCTCGCCCAGGGCCTTGGTGTCCACCACAGAGCGCAGGGCACGGCCTATGAGGCGCTGTATCTCCTGGGTGCGGCCGGACTGCTTTCCCTTGGTGGCCTCACGAGGACTGCGGGTGCCCGTGGCACTGGGCAGCAGTGAATACTCTGCCGTGATCCAGCCCTCACCGGTGCCCTTCATGAAGAAAGGCACGCGGTCCTCAATGCTGGCAGCACAGATGACCTTGGTATTGCCCATCTCTATGAGCACCGAGCCAGCAGGGTATTTCTGAAAGCGGCGTTCCATGCGGTAGTGACGCAGATCACCCGCACCGCGCCTGTCTGTTCTAGGCATATAGTTCTCCTTTTGTAATATGAAAATAAGGGACTTGCGTCCCTTATCATATAAAAGCCTGACTCAGCTATTCTTCTCCTGATACTGTCTGTAATTCTTGATAATGCAGATAGGTGTCTTCTGGGAAGCGTTGCCGAAGGGATTGTCTATGAGCAGCTGAGCTGCCAACTCACCCTTTACATTGGAGGACACGCCTACCACGCGGGAACGCTTCAAATCATTGACATCTGCTATCATAGCGCCGAAGCAACCCAGGCGGTCCTTCATCTTCTGGGCCATGCCATAAGGGTCCCCAGGACCGTAGACAATGCACTTGTCGAAGGGAGGCATGGTGCCCGTCACATCGTCAATCATAGCCGTCTGCTCCCCGCCCCACTTGTAGAACAGGCCGGACTGGCCAAAAATCTTGCCAACGAAGCCTGCGAACAGCGCAAAGGCCACACGCCACTTGCCCTCCACATTCATGAGGCTCTGCATGCCGTGGGGGCTGGCCAGGCTGCCGTAATCGGGAATGAAGCGGCAGCAAAGCTGTGCCAGACAGGAAATCTCCAAATCCTCCGGACGCACATAGCGGCCCTGGGTGATGGCTACCACGCTCTCGGCGCTGCAGACCAGATCATCGGGACCAATCTTCCCTTCAGTATAATGCTCAATAGCTTCAATAATATCGTCCTTGTCTGTCAGGATGCGGGTGGGCACCGGGATCAGTTCAAGTTCTTCTGCCATTTCCGTGTCCTCCTTAATCCTTCACCAATGTCACGCCTGCCAGCCGGGCAATTTCCTCAGCGGTAATTTCCAGGCGCACCTTCTTGTATTTCCAGGGTGTACGGCCCGTCTCCATCCAGATGAAGTCCACGCCGATGTCCACCATGTGTGCCAGGGCTTCCTCCAGGCTAAGGCCCTTGCGGGGGCTCAGGGCAATCTTGGCCCAGATATCCAGCTTGTCCGGCGCCTCGCCCTTGCGCTGGATAAGCACAGCCTCGAAGTAATCATCCTCGCGTGGTGCCCCCTCCAACTCAGCCTTGCCCCGTGCATCAATGCCGTCATACTGCTCATAAGGCAGTTGTGGACGCGCGATGGCATCCATGATTGTGGCACACTGCTTGCCCTCATTGGCAAAGACCAGCCTCTTCTTCAGCACCAGTTTGTTCTCATCTTTGCTGTCCAGCTCCCAGGCTGCCCCGGTGTGGACCTTGACATTCTCCTTGCCTTCCACAGCCAGAAAAAGCTGCACAAAGACCACAGCCAGAACTATCAGGCCGAGAATTACATACAAAACCGTCAAAACTTATTCCTCCCTAGCTTCCTCATCTTCCATCGCCCGCTGAAAGATTTCAAAATACTTGTCGGGCAGGCGGGTGATTTTTCCCGTATCCCTGTGGGTGAAGACATTCTGTGAATGCCCGGTAACCAACACCTCGCCTGTGCTTTTCCGCAGGATGCGGTAAGCAAAGGCCATCTTGGCCTTGGTAAGTGCAGTTGCCTTGGTCTCGATGATGAGCACATCATCAAAACGCCCCGGAGAAAGATACTTGGCATCAATCTTGGTAATGGGGAACACATAGCCGTCATCCATCATATCGTCCAAAGTCAGGTCATAATGGCGCAAATACGCCACCCTGCCAATCTCGAACCAGCGGATATAGTTGGCATGATGTACCACCGCCATGGCGTCAGTATCAAAGAAATTAACCTTGTATTCAACAGAAACAGCCAAAGCCATACCTCCCCGAGAAACAACATATATAATTTAGACCAAATGACATTTAAAGTCAAGTTAAGGCATACATCCGGCCCAGCCGCTGCAAGTAGCTCTCCAGCCGGTGCAGTTCTTCCTTATCCTGCACCCGGCGGCCTGAATAGTAATACTCAGTGGAAGGAGCATTTTTCTCCAAAAGGTTCCTCTCCTTCAAGCGGCGGATAAGCTCCCGCACTGTGCCCCCGTTGCCATCCACCAGAGAGACATTCCCCGGCAGTATCTCGCGGAAGGTGTCCTTGAAATAATTGAAATGCGTGCAGCCAAGCACCAGCGAAGAATACTGGGAAAAGTCATAGACAGAAAGCTCTCTTGCCAGATAATCCAGCACCGCCTGAGAATTGAACTCCTGACTTTCTGCATACTCCACCAGCCGGGGCAGGGGGTGCAGGTCCACCAGATGCTGCTTGTCCACATGCTCAATGAGGACCTTCATCTTGTTGCCCTTCACAGTGACGGGGGTGGCCACCACCAGCACCCTGTGCTCCCCGTCCATGTCCAGCGCCTTCTTGGCAGCAGGCTCCATGCCGATGATGGGCAGGTCATAACGCCTGCGCATCTCCGTCACCGCTGCACTGGTGGCGGTGTTGCAGGCCACCACGATGGCCTTGACCCCCTTGCCCACCAGGAAGTCAAAAGCATCTGCCACCAGCGCCTGCACTTCCTCTTTGGACTTGGTGCCATAGGGCACATTATCTTCATCCGCAAAGAAGACGAACTCTTCCTGCGGCAGGGCCTTGCGGGCCTCATAAAGAACAGAAAGGCCGCCAATGCCGGAATCAAAGACTGCGATTTTCATGAAAAACCTCCATGCTATGTTTATAATCAAACTTAACAAATAATGTTAAAGTCTTTAATAAACTTTATTGCTCATTAACTACTCTCGACAAACCAAGTAAGGGCATGCCCTCACCAAGCAAGCGGTCTACGCAGCAACTACTACAACTGGACGTAGCACTACGCCCTCTATCCCGTCTGCCGAAACATTCGGGAATACTTTCCTCAAAATCTGGAACGCACCATTGACATCAGCGTTTATCAGTCTGCCATCGTTTGCCTTAAAAAGCCCACGATGAACTCGTCTGCTCTTGTCGTAGTTTTCCTTGACTGGCTCTTCTCCATCCAGGAATGATGTACCGCTCGTATAGCTCTCCTCAGTGAGGACGACTGCTATGCCTTTCTCTTTAGCCTTGTACTCTATCATCTGGATTAGCCGTGCAAAGGGCAGCTGGACAAAATGCTGGTTCACTCGTTTGGACAGGCCGCTTTCCTGCTTCCATTCTTTATTCTTTCCTATGACAATAGTTGAGATGTCCTGCCGGACACACTCCTCGATTATCCGTTTGCTTGCCTTGTGCATGTAATCGTCTATGCGGCGGTTCCTTTTGGCGGTCAGTCCGTTGATTCGTGCCGAAGAATATCTGCCAGAGGTCATCATACAGACGCTTTTCCAGTGGGCAAGCTCTTTATTATAGAACTGGTTTGCAGATTTGGGAACTTTGCCGTTTACAATTAACGGTGCAGCACCCGTATTAGTTGCCATTGTCAGTAGGTTGTCCACGCCGATGTCAATGCCCGCATATCTGCCGTTGTCCTCCACTTGCGGCATGGTCTTTATAGTATAGACAATTTCCATGACAATGTATGCACCGTGGGGGATGAACCTTACCTGCTGGAAGGTATCAAACTTCCTGCCATCATCTCGATTATTGACAAATTCTGGCTTAACTTTGAAACCATTGAATGTTTTAGGGAAACGAATCTCGCCATTCTCCAGCTTGCAGTTCTGGTTTGTCATAACAAGGATGAATTTGCCGTCTTTCTCTTTGTATTTGGGCAGCTTGGGCCGACCAAGGTATTTTTCTTTGTGCTGTTTCCAGTCTTTGATAGCAGTAAAGAAAGAATTCCAGTTCTTATCCAGCAAGCGTAGCACCTGCTGGGCAGACTGGGCTGTTGGCATGGCTCTGTAGTCGGGATATTCCAAATCCTGCTTTAGAACTTGGTCAAGCTCCTTGTACCTGGTCCAATATTCATCTTTGATGAACCTGCTGCGGACAAGATAGTTGCCGTGATTATAAAGGTTCTTGGCCTTGTGGCAGAAATCTCCAATCATGGAAAACCAAGGGGAGGATGAGCGAATGAAGTGCTTCTCTGCTCTGGTCAGCGAGTCATCAGCCTTCTTCGACATCGTCAATCGCCTCCTTGATTTTCTTGAGCCTCCGGCGGCTGGAATACAACTTCATGGAGTAGCAGTGCAGGAGGTTCACAATTTCTTCAAAGACCTCCTGGGTGTCCAGTTCCACGGAGCCAACCTCGCTCATGACCACTATTTCACAGTTGTACTTCTGAAACAAATGATGGAAAAGTCCAAATCCTACACGGGAGAGTCTGTCCTTATAAGTAACGACCACTCTCTCCACATGCCCTTCCAGCACTTCATCCAGCATCTCAAAAAAGTCTTTACGCTTTTCAAAGCTGATTCCACTGGCAATGTCGGAATATATGCCTGAAATGGTGTAGCCATTGGAAAAGCAGAACTGCTTCAGGAGAGAAATCTGATTCTCTAGGTCTGGCTTCTGCTTGGTTGTTGATACGCGGGCATAAATAAAAGTTTTCCGCTTCATGTCCTTGTTCAGAAAGCCGTATACATCTTCTTCGTTGTAGTCGTATCGCTTATTGGGCAGGACGGTCACTCGGATTATGCCAGTTTTGACATACTTGGTAAGTGTAGGACGTGTTATTCCAAGAACACGAAGCACATCTTTGGCTAACATGGTACAATCCTCCTTCTTTGACTTGATTATACCATATGTTATATAAAATATAAATCAGAAATTTAACATTTTTAATAAATAACTACACTATATAATTTGGAAGCAGTTTACTTACTAACAACCCGTTAAGTATAACTCAAATCAGTGTTATTTGCCATAGCAAAATACATTCTCTTAATAGGAAGGAAGTCAAAGCAGCTTGATTGCTATTGTTCAAGCCGCCAATCCCTTTCATACACTTTACATCAATTTTTAATCAAAAGTTAATTGCCCTTTAAAACTCCTCTAAGGACCGCCCTTTATAATAAAATCATCGTCAGCAAGGCGATAGTCGTGATAGGCGCCCCAAAGGCGCAGGAAACAAAAGGAGGAGTTATATGTTCGATCTCAAAAAATTCACCGCAATGGCTGCCATAGGTGCATTCGCCTTCAGCGCAGCAGCCACCACTTACGCAGCAGTTCCCCAGCAGAAGGAGCTCCCCAAGGCCGAGCAGCCGGCTCCCCAGCTGAAGCAGGACCAGAAAGACAAGCTGGGCGCCAGGGAAGATGTCATCCAGATTGACCAGATGGGTGACTATGACGGCAAAGACCAGAAAGATATAAAGGACGTCAAAGACGCTAAAGATGTCAAGGATGTGGATGTCAAAGACATCAAAGACGCCAAGGACGTAAAGGAAGCTAAGGGTGCCAAAGACGTCAAGGATGCCAAGGGCCAGCAGGCCAGGACCCCTGACGTGAAGGTAATCCCCGTGCCCCAGGACAAGAAGACTGCTGAGGCAAAGGATGCCGGCCAGAAGGCAGCTCCTCAGGACAGCCAGAAGGTCACCCAGCCTGAGCATAAGTAAGGCACAACTCCCCACAGGTGCAACACACCAACTTCATCATACTACAACAACCACAGCGAAACGCGAAACAGGCCGTGCAGGAAACTGCGCGGCCTGTTTCATTCATGAATACAAAAAACGAAGCCTCCGGAAGTCCGGAGGCTTTTGATTGCAAATGGTGCGACTGGGGCGATTCGAACGCCCGACCCTTCGCTTAGGAGGCGAATGCTCTATCCAGCTGAGCTACAACCGCATACAAGATATTTTAACATATATGTGTTGGTTATTCAAGGAAAATTTACGCTTATCCTATACGTTACCTCCTTGCTTTTTCTTTGTCGCAAAGAAAAAGTAACAAAAAGAAAACGCGGACTGAAATCACATCGTGTGATTTCCGCGTCCGCGGGGCCCATCCAGGGGCCCAATTTATAGTTTCAATTGTCTTTTAGTTAGCTTATGGAAGCCACTGCTGCTTCTGTTTTTTCGTCGCGGCGGACAAACCAGCCGGCCAGCAGGGTGCCGGAGATGGAGTGCCAGGCGCAGGACACGGCGCAGGCCAGAGCTGCGTGGGGGTAGATGGCGAAGTGGGCTACGGCAAGACCAGTGGCAAGACCGGCGTTCTGCATGCCTACCTCAATGGACAGAGTGCGGCGTTTGGCTTCGTTCATGCCTGTAAAGCGGCCCACGAAGTAGCCCAGGAAATACCCCACAGCATTGTGAGCCAGCACCGCCAGGAAGATAACTATGCCGGCAGTGAAGAAGTTGCTGCCCTGCAGGGCAATGACACCGCCCACGATGAGGGCCAGTCCAATAACAGCCACAGAAGGCATCACCTGGCGCACATCATCCATGGTACGGGTCTGGCCATAGCGATAATTCAGCAGGAAGCCCAGGAGCACCGGAGCAATGACCGCTTCCACGATAGTCAGGAACATGCCTGCTGCCGGTACTTCAATGCGTTCCCCCGCAAGGAGAAGCACCATGGCAGGCGTCATGAGAGGTGCCAAAAGAGTGGATGCAGTGGTCATGCCCACAGACAGGGGCACATCCCCTTTGCAGAGGAAACTCATGATGTTGGAAGAAATGCCACCGGGGCAGCACCCCACCAGTATGAGGCCCACGGCAATCTCATCTGAAAGCCCCAGGCTCTTGGACAGGAAATATGCCGAGAAGGGCATGATGAGATACTGGGCTGCGGCTCCGATGAAGATATCCAGAGGACGGGAAGCCAGCACCTTGAAATCCTTCGCAGTGAGGGTCAGCCCCATGCTGAACATGATAATGAAGAGAATAATAATCTGGCTCTGCCCTTTCACCCAGCCAAACATCTGCGGCACGAAGAAGGCAATAATGGCTGCAATAATGACGAAAGCCGCCGTGTGCGATGCCAAAAATTGCGCTGCCTGTTTCATTCTCTCCATAATAAATCCCTCCAAAATGTTTTTCATACACGGACAGATATTTATCCGACGATGTTTTGTATGATACACCCCACGTGTAACTTTGTCAAGTTCTGAAGCAGAAGATATTTGTGTTCATACATGAAAAAGGAGGCCTTGCGGCCTCCCCTGACTGTAATCAATATCAAAGTTTGAACTTCTGCACCTCTGCCTGCAGATCCGTGGCCATCTTGGCCAGGCTGCGGCTGGCGTTGGCGATTTCCTGCACGGAAGCGCTCTGCTCTTCCGTAGCGGCAGATACCGTCTGAGACTCCTCAGCGGCGCTGCGGCTGGCGGCATCGATGGTGCGCACATGGCCCACAATCTCTTCGCCATTCCTGGCCATACCGGTGATATCCGTGCTGATTTCCTGAATCTGGCCGGAGACATTCTCCACCAGCTCGATGATCTTGCGGAAGGAATCTCCCATGGAAATGATGTTGGCGGCGCCTTTCTGCACCTCGGCGTTGCCCGCTTCCATGCCACTGATGGCATTGTCGATATCGCTGCCCACAGCTTTCAAGAGATCTGCAATCTGCTGGGCTGCCTCACGGGAGGACTCAGCCAGCTTGCGGACTTCCTCTGCCACCACCGCAAAGCCCCGGCCCTGCTCACCTGCTCTTGCGGCCTCAATGGCTGCATTCAGGGACAGGAGGTTGGTCTGCTCGGCAATGCCGGTGATGGTCTCAACGATTGCCACAATTTCCGAAGACCTTTCGCCCAAAGCCTTCACCACTTTCATGGACTCCAGACTGCTGGCCTCGATATGCTTGATCTGGGTGATGGCTTCCTCCAGGGTCCTGCCGCCGTCCCGGGCAATCTCTGCTGCCTGACGGCCTTCGCCAGCGGCGGCGCTTGCCTCGCCGGACACTGTCTGGATGGTACCGCTGAGGCGCTCGATAGCCTCGGTGGTGGAGCTTACAGCTCCCAGCTGCTCGTTGGTGCCCTGAGCCACCCGCACAATGGAATTGGCCACCTGATCAGAGGCCTGGGCGGACTGCTCAGTGGTAGCATTGAGCTCCTCTGAGGAAGCAGCCAGATTCTGGGAGAAATCATGAACAGAGCGCATGACCTTGGCCACGCTCTGGCGCATATCACGCACCGCCTGAGCCAGGATGCCCAATTCATTTTCCACTACGACCTTGGCAGGACGGTCTTCAAAGTTGCCGGAAGCCAGCAGCTTCAGCTCATCCACCATAGCCCCCAGGGGTGCCATGACCTTGTTCACCGTCATGACAATGCCCAGGGAAATGACCACCAAAATGATAATGGACAGGCCTGCCACAATCTTCAGCAGGCTGTAAACAGGCGCAAAAAGCTCAGACTCATAGGCGACGGCTGCCATGCTCCAGCCCGTGGCCTTCACGGGAGCATAGAAGGCAATCATATTCTCCCCGTCTGCCCGGGTGAACTTCAGCCAGCCTTCTTCTCCCGCAGTCATCTTCTGGCCCAGCTCTCTCAGAGCCGGATCCTTTTCATCGGTGATTTTCTCCTTCATGATGGCTTCTTCATTGGGATTGACGATATAAGTGCCATCCTGTGCCACCAGATAGCTGTAGCCCTGGCTGCCAATCTTAAAGGCCCCCACCTTCTCCCGGGCGGCATCCACATAAACAGCTGCCAGCACCATGGCCACATTCTGGCCGGAAGGATTCTTGGCCAGAGCGATAGAGTTCACTATGATCTTGCCAGTAGCCTGGGAAATGACAGGAGGCGCCATAAAGGAGTCCTTCTCCCCCTTCATGGTTTCCTTGTACCAGGCCTTGTCGGCATTGTGCATTTCCTTGTAGCCAGCCTTGGTCCAGCCATGCAGCAGGCCGGAACCGTCAAAGGGCCCCCAGCTGACGCTGTCGTAGACGCCAGGATAGATTTTCTCCATCAGTTTCAGGCGCAGCTCATTGTTGGCAATAAGCTCTGCCTGAGTTGCAGGCAGCCCCCTGGCTGCCAGAGAATTGGCCGTCATCTGGGTTTCCAGCATGCGGGCCGCCATCCAGTCAGAGACACCATCCGCCACTTCGGCGGTAGTCTTCTCGGAGCCGGCCACCAGCTGTTCCTCAAAGGCAGAACTGGTGTACTTGAAAATAATGCCTGAAAGTAGCAGGAGACCAACTATGACCACCGGCAGCACGAAAGCCAGGATTTCGGCCTTCACTGTCTTTGGTCCTCCTATGGATTTCACGTTGATTCCAGCCATAGAAACACCCTCCCTCTCAATAATCTCCAATGCCTGTACTATTCGAAATCCCTTGGGGAAATACCTGCTGGAATAAATATTAATTTTTCTGCGCTCACACATTCCCCAGATGCACATATCGCAAATGCTTTTCCGCTATTCCCTGTAAGCGCACCAACGTTTCTACGGGAGTGGCAGGCTCATGCAAATGGAACCGTGGGAAATAGCGGGACAGGTGCAGAGGAATTTCCGGAGAAAGAGAAGCCAGCCACTCTGCCTCCCTTTCCATTTCCTCCGGGCTGTCATTGTGCCCCGGTATCACCAGCGTCGTGACCTCCACATGGCATCCTGCCTCATGAGCGGCGCGTATATTCGTGCGCACCAGCTCAAAGTCTCCCCTCACCCACTGGTAAAATTCCGGCGTAAAGCCCTTGAGGTCGATATTCAAGGCATCTACCAGCGGCAGGAGCCTCCCCAAGGGCCCTGTGGAAAGCGTCCCATTTGTCACCAGCACGACTTTCAGCCCCGCCTCTTTCAACAGCCTTGCACTGTCCCGCACATATTCGTAATTCATCAAAGGCTCATTATAGGTGAAGGCCACGCCAATATTCCCATGCCTCTCCTGCGTATCCAAAGCCAGCTCTACCAAGTCCTCCGGCGGCAGCCGATAAACTCTCAGCCCCGCCCCCTCATCCTCATAGCAAAGGTCAGTCTCCCCCGCCTGGGAAATGCTGTAGTTCTGACAGAAAGGACAGGCCAGATTGCACCCAAAGCTGCCCACGGAAAGAATCCGACTGCCGGGATAAAAGTGGTAAAGGGGCTTCTTCTCTATAGGGTCCAAGGCCACCGAAGTCAGCAGACCATAAGAAAGCGAAGCCAGCCGCCCTCCACGATTCCCCCGGGCCCTGCAAAAGCCCGTGTCGCCATCTGACAGCTGGCAGGCGTGGTGGCAGAGGCGGCAGGTGAGTTTATTATCAAGCATGGTGCATCCTCCTACAGACCTAATGACAAATTCAGTAAATTATGATAACATTAGACCACGAATATATACGCAAACTTCCACCATTGAAGTAAGGGAGGCGAATACAATGATTCCCCGTATAAAATATCTGCAACCCTGCGAAGACTTTACGCTACATGTAATTTTTGACGACGGGAAAGATGTCATATACGATGTGAAGGATGACATAAATACACTTCCCACATATCGCCCGTTGATGACTGAGTATGGCCTTTTCAAAAATGTGCATTTAGATGAAAGTCGCACCTGCGTATATTGGAGCGAAGATATCGACCTGCCAAGTGATGCCATATATGAATATGGAGCATCTTGCTGAACAAACATGGCCACCCGTCCAGGGTGGCTTTTCTTATCCCCTCACGACTCCCGCAGTATTCCAGCCTCCTGGTGGCTGTCACAGTAATAGGTGAGTTGAAAACATAAGAAAGCGAAACCAGCCGCCCCCCACAGTACTGCTTTTATCCTTGCTATTGCAGCCCTTGTTGCTTCCGCATCAATTCGTGCATATAATGCACCACTCCCAGCCAGTTATCCGGATGGATCATGTCCAAGTGCTGCTTGTCGTGACGGCGGGCCAGGTAGAATTCCAGCAGGCGAGGATAGTTGCTCAGGGCAGACTCCTTCACATACAGCAGGATATTCTGCTTGTATTCCACCTTTATCTCATTCTCTCCCCAAATCTGCGGACGGATGCAATCCAGGCAGACGTAGTTTTCATCTGCAAAGAACTTGGCCCAGTAAGACTGCCATTGCTCGTTGATATGGTTCGTGCCCCCCTGCAGGGGCACGGCAGCGGAAAAGAAAACCATATCGGAAAGGGCAGTCAAATCATGGATAAAAGTAGGAGCACGTTTGGCAGAAAGGTGCTCCGCCACTTCCAGGCTCACAGCCAGGTCGAAGCGCTGACCACCATTGGTGATGGATTCATTTTCCAAGTCGGCCTCGAAGAATTCTTCCTTGTCGATATAGAGCATATCCTTTTGGACATAGGAACCATCCACCCCCGCTACTTCTGCCCCATGCTGTTTGAACACAGACAGCCATGTGCCCAGACCGCAGCCAACGTCTACTACTGTCTTTGGCTTTGGAATATAGTTGAAGAGTACAGGTATTGTCAGTTCTGCTGAGCGATAGGAACCGTCCTTTTGAGCACGATAAAAGTTTTCATCATAAGGAGTATTATCCACTGGAATCATCGTCCTCTCTTAAGTCACATAAATTTAGGAGCATCCTTCAAGCCTCTCGCAAAATCTTCGCATCCTGCCCACCATCACGATAGAGGAATATATTGCCGTTCATAAAGTGAACACCTTCGATACAGCCACACTCTTCCAAGTGTTTTTTTATATTCTCAAATGCTTCCGGCTTGATAAAGAAAAGAAGTATTTCATCTGGCTCTAAGCGCAATCCCTGTTTATCAAACTCCTTCAAAGTGAGGAACTTCTCCTTATCTTTCAACATCATCATTTTAGTGAGTTTCTCTTTTTCAGATTCTTCACTTACAACAACACGATGCATACCGGCAATAAAGTTAGCATAGCCAAGCAGCAATGAACGACTAGACTGATGTATATGCCGAGCTATATTAGCTAAAAAATCCGCATTGCACCAAGGTGTCTTAGCAAGATGCTCCAAAAACAGACGATGGAAATTATTTACTGCATCTATGGCATAGCGCTGTCCGGCATAGTGATAGATGCGTTCCTCCACATTCTCCCGCCTATCAGCAAATTCCTGCATTACCAGCGTATTGTATTTCTCTGGCAATATACGGCAATCCTTGCCAAAGAAATAATTCAGCACATCCTGATCCAAATAGTCCACCAATTTCTTCTTACGGAGGAATTTCAGGCCACGCTCCAAAACATTTTCTTCTTTTCTAAACTTTTCCAAATCAAGCAATAATACACCTGCATTAAAATACCGCTCTTCAGGATAAAGGCCTCTTTTTACCATCACACTGTAATGTTCCTGCTGTATGATTGTATCAGGGGCGGCAGCCAATCCATTTTTACCCGTTTCTTCCTCCCAAAGCTCCTTTATATCCATATTAACAATTGTATCACCATCAAGATAAATTACCCTGTCAACTCGCTCCAAAGCTTCACCTATTAAAAGACGATACCACGTAGCCAAGCTGACCCCTGGCTTCAAATGCTGTTTCAGCCATTCAAAATCATCTTTCAGATCTGCGAAACGTTTTTTATACAGTCTCTCGAAATCATAAAACACTATCTGCTGACCATAATCCCGCACCATCTGCATCAAATAACGACGATTATCAGTCGAAAGAGTATAGTCATGCAAAAAGTGCACCGTCACCCATTCCTTGGTATGCTCAAATATGGAACATATAGATGCTCCAACAAACTTGGTATATGTCCCTTTTTTATCTGAAACTGCATAGCAAACATGTATCATCTTCAGCCACCTCACATAACAAGGAAGATTCGATACTCGTCTAATAGTCTGGTAGGATGAGGAATGATAATGGACTTGCCATCAATATAATCTTCCCATTCCTTCCAGCCTGCCTCATCTAATTTTACCTTCAATTCTGGGAAGCTGTTCATAAAAAACACATAAATATGTGTTCCCAATTCGTATGGAAGATTCAAACCTTTCTTCCAGCCATCATCCATAGCCAAATATGGTTCTTCATCAGACAGCATAAACATCTCCCGAAGCTGCTTCTCATCTTTCTTTGGCCCCACAAAAACCCGTTTACTCCTGGCCCAGGCCGCTGAAGCCTTACGATTTCTCTCAACACACTTATTCAGTTCACCTGCCAAAATATTCCTGGTGACAGCGTAGCTCTTGCAAATAAATTCAGCATCACACCAAGGGGTTTTGACGAAAGCTTCATAAAAAATTCTATCACGCGGCTCTTCATAATTATACCTTAAAGTGCGCCCCATATAGTGATAGATACCTTCTACAGGTTCCGGGCTCCCCCACTCCCTGTCCCAGGATTGAAGAATATTATAATTCCAAGGAAGATGTAGGAAATCTCTAGCAAAGAAATAGTTCAAAATATCCTGATCGAAGAAGCGACATTCTTCCTCGTGCTGCACAATGAACCGCAGTCCCGGCAGAAGAATTTCCCCCATATTACGCATCTTCTCCAAGTCCATAATCAGTACACCAGAGTTGAAGCAGGTATCAAAATCCGTCCAGCTGTTTTTGAACAGATAGAGTTTTTCGTCAATTGACCTGTCTATCTGCTTCTGATAATGCTCCATCAATGTACGCTCAGTCACAGCCCCCAAAGGGTTGCCATCAAGAAAAACCTCCCAGAACTTTCTGATATCCATGTTGACAATGGTATCAGCATCAAGATAAATAAGACGTTTCACATCTTGGGGCAACAAAATAGGGGCCAAAAGACGATATAGCGCTGCTGGGGTGTAGTAATCCGTATCTACAGCTCGCTTAAAGATTTCTCTGGCCTCAGCCAATAGATCCTTGCATTCCTCTGCTACGTTGTAAAAGAAAATCTGCTGGCCATAAGTACGAGTCAGTTCGACAAAGTAATTGCGGTTCTTTTCCGTAAGGGTATCGTCATGCAAAAGATGTATGGTAACCCAGGAATCCGTGCGCTCAAAAAGGGAGCACATAGAAGCGCCAATATATTTGCTATATGTACCGTTCTTATCCGTCATAGCATAGGAGACATGCACCATCCGCGCATCCTCCCCAATCCGCTTGCGATTCATTATCCCACCCCGCTTTTAGTAATCAAACACAGCTTCACGATTTAGCCTCCCCCGTTTACGGGGGAGACTTCTCTAATAGTATAATACGCCATAAAACAAGAAAAGCCTCCCTTTGTATGGAGACTTTTCTTGCTAAATATTTACTTATCCGATGACTCGCACCCCTTCCACCACCTTTGGCGGTCCCCCTCCAAGGAGTCCACCGGACTCCCGCGCTACGCGCCCCCCGTAAACGGGGGGAGGCTGGGTTACGAAACATCACAAATCCTTCTTACTGCAACAGGCTCAGCACGCTGGAGCTGGACTGATTGGCTTGGGCCAGCATACTTTGGGCGGCTTGCAGGAGGACGTTATTCTTGGTGTACTCGGTCATTTCCTTGGCCATGTCTGCATCACGAATGGTAGATTCGGAGGCTTGGACATTCTGACTGGAGAGAACGAGATTTGCTGAAGTCATTTCCAGGCGAGCTTGGACAGCACCAATATCAGTCTGCTGGTCGAGAGCTTTCTGCAAAGCATTGTCCAGCACGTTGATAGCAGCATTCGCATTCTTCTGGGTTGCAACGCTGATGGTTTCACCCGTAGAAGCTTTCAACCCCAAAGCCTCGGTGCGCATATCCGTAAGACCTATGCGAATGGACTGATTCGCCTTGGTGCCTACCTGGAGGGTGATGGCATTGTCATTGGATTTATTGACCGCCCTCACGGATTCGTTAAAATCATCCAGCACGGCGTTGACGGACTTCTTTACCTGGCCCTTCGAATCCTTCACACTGAACGTGATGCCGGAAATCTGGAATCTGGTACCAGCAGAACCAGAAGTGATGGTGATGGCCTTCTCACGGTTAGCGGTGTAAACCGTGTCACCAGACGCAGCCTTGCCTACTACGTCGCTGGCATCTACGCTTAGCTTATAAGGTATCAACTCGCCTACGGCCTCGCCAAGAGTGGAAGCAGCGGTGGAAAGGGCTACGGAAAGAACTGTAGAAGCTGAACTGTACGCGGAATTCCTTACTGTAGCCGCCGAAGATATGCTGGAAGACATAACCGCAGAAGCCGATGCCTCTGTTGATGAGTATGCGCTCACAGCAGATGCATACACTGCAGATGCTGAATTATAGTTTGCATTGTATGTAGATCCACCAGTAGGCGATGCTGCCCAGTTCAAAATATCAGTAATACTCGCATTTGGATTTTGACTATGCCACACCGAATAAGCCGAGTCGTACAACGAATTGTTAGTAGACATAGCAGCATATGCAGAATTCATCGTACTCACCGTATTCTGCACGACACCATTGTAGGTAGACGATGCATTGGCAACAGACGAGGCGTACGTACTACCAGCTTGACTATACGAAGAAGAATAAATCGAATTAGCCTGCGCTTTGGACGAATCATACACGCTATAAGCCGAAGCCGCCGCGGGACTATTCCTAGTATACGGCTCACTAGCCTCAATCAATGCACTGTCCAATGTGGTATTTTTATCAATATCAATATCCACACTATAATTGCGCCCTTGAATGACATAAGAAATTGTCAGCGTATCAGTGGTCTGAATATTGAGCCTCTCACCATTGCGGTTCTGCAGATCTATCAGCTTGGTAGCGCCATTGGTGTCCTCATGCAGGCTCTGATTGGTCATAGACGTCTTGGTCGCCGACCCCTTAGCCATCTTGCTGCCGTCCACCAGCGTCTTCCCATTGTAGGTGATAAGTGCATTATCATCAATCTGGTCTATGGACTGGTCAAGTTCCTTCTGGATGGCAGCGCGGTCGGAATCTGTGTTGCTATCGTTGGCGGCATTGATAGCCTTTTCCTTCATGGTCTTGAGGATATCCACGGTGGAGCTTACCGCACCCTCTGCCACTTTCATCATACTCTGGCCATTCTGCGCATTCTGGTCCGCCTGGTCCAGAGAGCGCACCATGACCCTCATGCGTTCAGAAATGGCGTAGCCCGAGGCGTCATCTGCGGCAGAGTTTATCTTCATGCCGCTGGAGACCTTCTTCAGGCTTTTCGCCAGCGCGGCGGAGTTCGCGTTCAATGTGTTGAGCGTGTTCACCGCCGACATGTTGTTCTTTACAACCATTGCCATTGTTGACACATCCTCCCTGGTGGGCAGCCACAGGGCCGCCTAGTCAAACATTCTCAGTGGCCCCGGCCCTGCTGTCCCTGCGGACCCGAGGCTCATGCAGCCTTGCCCTTAAAGGGCGGTGGAAGCCCCGCCGCCCTTATCTGACATATATTTCTATCCTATATATCGTAAGTTTTTGGGATTTCTTAAGAGGGAGGAGAAAAATTTCTCAAATATATTTTGCTTGACGGTCAGAGAACAAATGATTCATAATATAATCGTTGCCCAAAGCCTCTTTGGAGCCCCTTATGGGAGGGAGGTGTGTTGTATGTTTTCTCGCGACTTTGTGCTGGCGGTCATGGCGAGCGTAGTTGCCTACTACCTCGTCAAGTGCTTAGACCTTGCCATCACGTTAATCATGGGTAGCTAAGCCCGGTCCGGCATAGCCGTAAGTATGCAAGAAGCCCCCGGTTGGAGTAGCAGTCCTTCCGGGGGCTTCCTGTTTGTGTTTATATGTTTCCTCGCGTTTGCCTAAGACAAGTATAGCATAGTCAGATTTGAAATTCAATAGCAAAGGGCCCGCAGGCAGACACTCCTCACCAATACCTCTCCCCTCTCCAAAAGTTGGGCCGGAGCATGACCAGCAAGGTCAGTATCTCCAGCCTCCCCAGAAGCATAAAGACGCAGAGGGTCACCTTGGCGAAGTCCGATAGTCCCGCATACGTCTGTGTTGCCCCGATAACCCCGAAGCCGGGGCCTACGTTGCCCAGGGTGGCCACGGCTATGCCGAAGGAGTCGAAGGTGCCTATACCGTCCCAGGTCATGAAGAGTGTGCAGAGGGCCAGGCACACCATGTAAAGGAAGAAATACTGACCGATGCGCAGCACCTGGGTTTCGTCGACTCTCGCGCTTCCCAGCCGCACAGGGGTTACTCGCCGGGGGGAGAGTTTCTGATGGACGATATTCCAGGTGCTCTTGAACAGCACCACCATCCTGGCCACCTTGAGGCCGCTGGCGGTGGAGCCGCCGCAGCCCCCCACGATCATCAGTAGGATCAGCAGGCCCTTGGTGAACTCCGGCCACAGGTCGAAGTCCGTGGACACAAAACCCGTAGTAGCCACAGAGCTGACCTGGAAGGTGGACAAGCGCAGGGCATAGCCCGGAGTAT
This sequence comes from Selenomonas sp. AB3002, assembly GCF_000702545.1. Classification (NCBI taxonomy): domain Bacteria; kingdom Bacillati; phylum Bacillota; class Negativicutes; order Selenomonadales; family Selenomonadaceae; genus Selenomonas; species Selenomonas sp. AB3002. Next base: position 739,177 of record NZ_JNIO01000002.1, read on the forward strand.
AGCCCAGCTCCATCATCAGCACCAGAGCTATGAGGACGGAACAGCCCGCCAGCCAGCACACATAAGCACGGAACTCCGTGTCCCGCCAGAGTAGGTGCAGGCCCTTGTGCCAGGCCCGGTAGTAAAGGCCGAAACTGCCTCCCGCCACCGCCATGAAAAAGGCCATCCAGCCCTCCAGCCACACGCTGTCAAAGTGCATGGCGCTGTCATCATAGGAGGAAAAGCCGCCCCCAGCCACGGTAGCCATAGCATGGACCAGGGATTGGAAAAGGTCCAGGCCGCCTATCAGGTAAAGGCAGGCCGCCGCCCCTGTAAAAGATATATAAATGATGAAAAGTGCTTTCGTCATATCCCGCAGCTTGGGCAGCACACGGTCATCAGTAGGCCCCGCACCCTCGGCGCGGTACATATTCACCGTGCTTGCCCCTGCCTGGGGGAGAAGCGCGATAAAGATGACGATGATACCCAGGCCCCCCAGCCAGTTGGTCATGGCTCGCCATAAAAGAATGCTCTGGGGCAGGTCAGCCAGGCTGGTGAAGGTAGTGGCTCCCGTGGTGGTGAAGCCGGAAATGCTTTCAAAGAAGGCATCCAAAGGATTCAGATACCCGCCGCTGACATAGGGAAGCATCCCCAGAAAGGTAGTCACCACCCAGGCCAGCCCCGTGATGGCAATGCCCTCCTTGAGGGTCAGCTTTTCCGCTGCAATCTTTGTGCGGGAACGCAGCACCAGGGCCACGGTGCCCGCAAGGACGGAAGCCATCAGGAAGCTCACCACATTGTGGTCACGGTTGTACCAGGCAATGGCCATGGGGAATAATAAGACGACTGCCTCCGCGAAGATCATGCGGCTGAGGACGTAGAAGATTATTTGTTGTTTCAAATTACCACTTCTCCCTCATGGATTCTACCGTAAACCCAGCCAGCAAGATAAACGAAAACACCTCTATCCGCCCCATTATCATCAGGAGAGCCATCAGGAGCTGGCTCCAGCCTGGCAGCGCCGCCGCCCCGGGGCCGCCGTAGAGAAGGGCCGCTGAGCTGTTGCTGGTAAGGCAGGCTGCGGCATAGCCTGCTGACTGCAGGAGACTGATGCCGGAGATAGAAAGCAGCAGGGCAAACAGAGCGAAGGTCACCATGTAGAGAAAGAAAAAGGACAGGATGCGTCCCACCACTTTTTCCTCCACGGCCAGGCCGTCCAGCTTCACCACCGGCACCATATTGGGGTGCAGTGAATTCTTCAGGCCTGCATCCAGCAGGCGGTTCAGCACCAGCAGGCGCACCATCTTGAGGCCACCCGTGGGGGAGCCCATGCACCCCCCGGCAAAGCACACCATCAGCAGCACATATTTTTCAAAGCCCGGCCACTCCCAGAAAGGATTCACAGCCAGCCCCGAAGTGGAGATGAAGGAAAGCACCTGGAAAAAACCAACCTTCAAAGCCTCGCCAGGCTTGAACATGCCTGTGCCGCTGAGGTTCACCACAATCAAAGTCGTTGCCCCCAAAAGCACCAGCAGGAAAAACTGCAGTTCCGTATCATGCACCAGCATCCTGAGGCTGCGCCGCTTCCAGCTTTTCCATAAGAGCAGGAGGTTCAGGCTTCCCAAAAACATCACTGTCCCCGCTGCCATCCAGACAGAATTGGGCATATTGCTGAAGTCCAAAGTCCAGGCATCAGCTCCGGAGGAAATGGTCAGCATGGCCGTGACAAGAGAACGGCCGAAAGACAGCCCCGCCAGGTAATAGGCCAGCACTGCCAAAGCTGTCAAAAGCCCGTACACCGCCGCCCCCTGGCGGATAGACGTCCGCATCCTCTGCCAGATGGGGCTGAAAGATATCATCTGCCGGGCTGACAAAGTCACGCCAAAGCAGCCGCTGACCTGGGGCATGACCGTGACCAGTATCACCACGAAGCCAAAGCCCCCCAGCCAGCTCATGATGGCATGCCAGAGCAGGAGGGACCAGGGCCAGCCCTCACGGGTGGCAGTGACGGCAGGCAGCCCCGTAGTGGTGAGGGCCGAGATGCTTTCCAAAAAAGCCGCCGGGATGCTATGGGTTATTCCCGAAAGCAAGAAGGGCATCATGCCCAAAATCCCCAGGAAAAACCACACTATCACCATGAACATGGCCCCTTCTTTCAGGGACATCTGCCCCCTGCGCTCCCGCCTGCGGGCCCTGAGGGCAAATTCCCAGGCCGCCGCTGCCGCAAGGAAACCCGTGATGAAGATCGCCCCCGCCGGCTCCCACTCCTTGAGCCTGCAGGCCAGCAAAAAGGGCAGGATAAGTGCAAAGAAAAAAATCTGGCTCATGCGGCTCATAAGATGCCAGAAAAGTTCCATGTTCCCCCTCCCCTCTGCTATTTAAAATACTTCATGACCTCTTGGGCAAACTTCGTCTGTATAAAGAGTATCACCCTGTCCCCGGGCTGCAGTATGGTATGGCCATTCGGAATGCTGGCTTCTTCGCTCCGCACATAGGCACACACCAGGCATTCTTTAGGCAGGCTGGCCTTCATCAGGGGTTTGCCCGCCACCGGGGCGCCGGGCTGCACAATGACCTCCACTGCCTCTGCCTTGGCACCTTCGAGAAGCGACACAGACACCACGCCGCCTCGCCTGGCAAAGGCCAACACCTCGCTGGCTGACAGCAACCGTGAGGAAAGGGCTATATCCACGCCCACTTTCTCCATCAGCTCGATATATTCATTGCGGGACACCTTCACCACCGTGCGGGTCTTGTTGCCGGACAGGTGCCTTGCCAGCAGCGCCATCATCAGGTTCAGCTTGTCATCCTCAGTCAAGCACACCATCACATCTGCATCCTGCACACCTTCCTCAGTGAGGAGGTCCAGATCCGTGCCATCTCCGCATATAGCCATGCCTTTATTCATATGGGAAGCCACCATGCGACAGCGCTCCCTGTCCTGATCAATGATCTTCACCTCTACTCCCTGCTTGTCGAAGGACTCTGCCAGGAGGCGCCCGGTGCGGCCTGCGCCGATGATCATGACCCGGTGGAGCTTGCGGGCATTGCGCTGCACGAAGTTCAGACTGAATTTCTCTATTTCTTCGGGAATGCCGATGAAGTAGGCATTGTCATGGGGCTGCAGGCTGTCATCGCCATGGGGGATGATCATGCGGTGATCGCGGAAAATCATGCCCGCCAGCACCCCGGGGGGCAGTTTTATATCCTTGAACTTCACATTGGCAAATTTGGACTTCCTTGGCACCTTCGTCTCGAAAAGGCGTATCTTGCCGCTGGCAAAATCTTCCACATCCAGGGCCGCCGGGGTCATGAGGATGCGGTTGATTTCGTTTGCCGTAATCTGCTCCGGATTCAGGATAAGGTCAATATCGAAGTTTTCCTTGAGATAGTCCTTGCCCTCGCTGACGAACTGCATATCCCGGATGCGGGCCACCGTATGGGTGATGCCGTGCTTCTTGGCCAGGATGCAGGCCACCATATTCACCTCGTCAGAAGCGGTGACGGCAATGAGGATATCCGCCCCCTTCACATCCGGGTCAGCCATGGTGACAGGGCTGGCACCGCTCGCCGCGATAGTCAGCACATCCAGCGTGTTCTTCACCGCCTCCAGCTGGGCCTCATCCACATCTATGACCACTACTTCAAACTGTTCCTTAGAAAGCAATTCGGCAATGCTATAGCCCAGCTTGCCCGCGCCAACCACCACAATACGCATGACTTACCCTCCCATTTCTCCAATGATGTAGTATATTATACCCTAATTTACAGGAAATTTACAGATAAGAAAAAGCCCTCCCCAATGGGGAGGGCTAGGATTACCACTCTATTTAATTGTTCTTCTGCTCAAAGTGCGTATACACGCCATCCAGGTCATCCAGGGTAATGCCCATTTCAGTAAAAGCAGCGAAGAGTGCCTGGGTTTCGACTTCCACATTCTTTTTCCCATCTCCTGCTGCCAGGATGCCTGCGGAAGTTTTATCCGTAGGATAGATGTCTAAGGTTGAGCCATTGTAGGTGAGGAAGAACCTGGCACTGCCGTTGGATGTGGCCAGTTCCTTTTCATACTCACGGTACTGGTTTTTGTTTTTCTCCTGGTCAGGCTCCGGCAGGACTTTGGCCGTAGGCTCCATCTTCACCTTATCCGGAGTGACGGTGACATCATAGGTACCGTAGAGCGCCACCTTGCCATGCTTCACATTGAATACCGGCAACTCGGCAGTCTGCAAACCCAATACCCTGTCAGCGCTGGCATCCTGCCCCTTCTGAGCTTCCACAATTGAGGCGGAGCCGGAGAGGGGGGTGGTAGTAAGGGAAGTCAGCAAGGGCTTCACGGCGGGGATTATGGGGTCGGAGGGAGAGGTGATGATGTTCTCCGTGATTACCACCGTTGCAGGAGTAATCGGCGTACTAGTACGCGCAGGACGAACATGAGTCGGCTCGGGCTGCGGCTCAGGCTCGGGCTGCGGCTCGGGCTCGGGCTGCGGCTCAGGCTCGGGCTGCGGCTCGGGCTCAGGCTGCGGCTCGGGCTGCGGCTCAGGCTGCGGCTCAGGCTGCGGCTCGGGCTCGGGCTGCGGCTCGGGCTGCGGCTCAAGCTCGGGCTGCGGCTCGGGCTCAGGCTGCGGCTCGGGCTGCGGCTCAGGCTCGGGCTGCGGCTCAGGTTCGGGCTGCGGCTCGGGCTGCGGCTCAGGCTCGGGCTGCGGCTCAGGTTCGGGCTGCGGCTCGGGCTCGGGCTGCGGCTCGGGCTGCGGCTCAGGTTCGGGCTGCGGCTCAGGCTCGGGCTGCGGCTCGGGCTGCGGCTCAGGTTCGGGCTGCGGCTCGGGCTGCGGCTCAGGTTCGGGCTGCGGCTCAGGCTCGGGCTGCGGCTCGGACTGCGGCTCAGGCTCGGGCTGCGGCTCCGGTTCGGGCTGCGGCTCAGGCTCGGGCTGTGGCTCAGGCTGCGGCTCAGGTTCGGGCTGCGGCCCAGGCTCGGGCTGCGGCTCGGGCTGCGGCTCAGGTTCGGGCTGCGGCTCAGGTTCGGGCTGCGGCTCCGGCTCAGGCTGCGGCTCAGGCTCAGGCTGCGGCTCAGGCTCGGGCTGCGGCTCGGGCTCGGGCTGCGGCTCAGGTTCGGGCTGCGGCTCCGGTTCGGGCTGCGGCTCGGGCTGCGGCTCAGGTTCGGGCTGCGGCTCAGGTTCGGGCTGCGGCTGCGGCTCGGGCTGCGGCTCGGGCTGCGGCTCAGGCTCAGGCTCGGGCTGCGGCTCAGGCTCAGGCTCGGGCTGCGGCTCAGGCTCAGGCTGCGGCTCAGGCTCAGGCTGCGGCTCAGGTTCGGGCTGCGGCTCCGGTTCGGGCTGCGGCTCGGGCTCGGGCTGCGGCTCGGGCTGCGGCTCAGGTTCGGGCTGCGGCTCAGGTTCGGGCTGCGGCTCAGGCTCAGGCTGCGGCTCGGGCTCGGGCTCAGGCTCAGGCTCGGGCTGCGGCTCAGGCTGCGGCTCAGGCTCAGGCTCGGGCTGCGGCTCAGGCTGCGGCTCGGGCTGCGGCTCAGGCTCAGGCTGCGGCTCAGGTTCGGGCTGCGGCTCAGGTTCGGGCTGCGGCTCAGGCTCAGGCTGCGGCTCCGGTTCGGGCTGCGGCTCAGGTTCGGGCTGCGGCTCAGGTTCGGGCTGCGGCTCAGGTTCGGGCTGCGGCTCAGGCTCAGGCTGCGGCTCCGGTTCGGGCTGCGGCTCAGGTTCGGGCTGCGGCTCAGGCTCGGATTCAGGCTTAGATTTCACCTTCAAACTGCTGTGTACCATCTCATTCACATACCCAGGTGCAATCTCAGTATCTACAATGCTTTTATCCCCATCGTAAACAACATTGATATAATGCGTACCAGCGGTTTTTTCGCCTTCTGCATAAGCGTCAGAGTCAGTGTCAACCTTAGCCAGCTTCTCCTTCACATCTAGCCTATCCTCTGTGAAGAGTACATTGATTCCCTCCTCATTCACCTGCCCATCCTTGAAATTGCCGGTGAACTTGCCCTCCAGCTCATTTTCCACTGTATAACCAACTTTGGCCACAGTTTCATTGTATTCATATTCATCCTTATCCGGCTGGTTCGCTTTGAATGTAAGGGTGGGGCGATATTTGAAGATATAGCGGTTGCCTTCCGCATATGTGCTGGACTTGCCGTTCCAGCCCCATACAGCATATTTTTCGCTGTCGAGATCGCCGAAATCGTCCTCGTAGGGCGTGTTTGAGTAAACCTTCCAGTGGCTGTTGCTATCTTCGCCCAAATTCATGACATACTGGCCAGCCTTGTTCTCAAACTTCTCCTGAGCAAAGATTTCTATGGCACTGTCCGTATTTTTTGCCTCAGAGGTCAGCGTGCCCCCCAGGGTAACATTCTCGCCCCCCAAGTGAATCAAATTGCCTGCCTTAACAGCGCTGGCCTTCACATCGCCCATGGCATCTACATGCACATCATTAGCTGCATTGACAGTATCATTCAGGCTTACCTTGCCAGAGGCATCAACAACGACATTTTCCAGCAGCCTGTCATAGCCTACCGTGCCACCCAGCTCCACATCCTTGCCCTTAATCTCCAGCGAGGTATTAGTTAGTTTCTTCTCCACGATATAGTGGGAATCTTGCTTTTTGGTATCCCCTACGTCATTCCACTGAGAATAAAGGATGTTCTTGCTGCCCAAATGGGTGTCATAGTTGATGGCCAAGGCCATCTGCGTGCCGGTGCCATTGGCGCCGTCCTGTCCATTATCGGCATCAGGCTGGCGCGGTGCGAAATTGGTGTAGTACTTCGTGTCATTCACGCCGGTTGCTACATCATCGCCGTGCTCTTTGAACCAATCACTATGCGCCCTTCCCTTTTCACTGGTCTCAGCGACATTTTCCATGTCGCCATCTTTGCCAGACCCAATCGTGTTTTCGCCAATGGTCTGCACAAAGAAAACCTTTCCGGCTTCAGCACCTTCCACCCAGGCCCAAAAATGAGCATACTTGGTTCCGCCATCCGCAGTCTCTATCTTATACCAGCCTTTGCTCTCAAGGTCTGTGCCTTCCCCGACCTTCAGAACTTCATATTTGCCTTTTTCGTCCTTGTCTTCATTAATCACAGGTATGCCGGTAATGACAGGGTTGCCCTTCTCGTCTAAAGAGAACTTGATCCTGTTCCCATCATTGTCCACTGCATAGCCTTCTTTGTCAGCTTTAACATTCACCACATGGCCGCCTACAAAGGCCTGGGAATTCTGGGCGTGGTTCTTGGCTATATTGGAAGTTGCCACCGCATCTTCCAGCACGCTTGTGATGACGGCCAGATGGGTTTTTCCCGTGCCGTCAGGATCTGCTTTTTTCCTGGCCTCGCTCCAGGTGAGCTTGGTATTGCCATCGCCGCCATCGTAGTAGGCATTGGCTGAGTTCACCTTGCCGGCAATGGTCACATTGCCCTCGCTGCCAGCATCGAGACGCACAGTACCTCCCGTACCTACCAGCACTTCATTGCCCTGCAGCGTGATATCGCCGCCCTTGGTAATGACTTTCCTGGTGGGCGCTTCGCTTTCCTCGCCTTCTACAAGGATCTTGGTATTCTCTACGATTTCGTTGCCATTTTTGTCAAGGCCGAGGCCAAAGTAAACGCCGTTTGTTCCCGTGGCAGTGAAGCTGCCGCCATTGGTGTTGATATCAGCTCTGATGATGGAGGCTCCATCTTCGCGCTGGGAATTGGTCATTTCCTGGTTGTTGGAGTTCAGTGTGATATCAAGAGGGCCGTTTTCGGAAGAAATATATGCATCCACGCTGATATTCCTTCCGGCAGTAAGGGTAAGCGCGGTAGGCGTTTCACCCTTTTTCACGATATTTTTTTCCACCATAATATCGGAGTAATATTCCGGTTTCTCAGGGGTTGCCAAAACATTTACATTGGTATCGTCCAGCGCCTTGCTGAGGACTGTATTGCTGACCCTGTTGGGGTTTTTATTGTCCTCCTGCCCGTCCGGGTTTTCGGTGATGGTGACATTCTTGGCCGTTATATTCCAGGTGCCTGCCCCCGCCTCCGCGTAGGAATGGATATCAGCGCTGTCACGCACCTGCAGGCTTTGGGTGGCAGTGGTGTCTATATCGCCTTTGGCAGAAAGCTTGCCTTCAACCACCATAGTGTTGGCCGTCAGCTTGATATTGCCGTCAGAATAGATACCCTTGTCTTCATTGACAGTTACTTCATTAGCCGTCAGGTTGATATCTCCATCAACGGAAATATCATTTGTATCTACCTTGATGGTCTTGGACATCAGGCTGAGGGTGCCTTCAGCTTTAACATTTTCTATCGGCACATTGTCAGCTGCGATGCTGATATCGCCGTCAGCATGGATAGTCCCGTCTGCCGTTAGCTCATCGACCATCAAATCTTTATCATACTCGGAGAAATTTTTCTGTTCCTCCGTCAGCATGACAGATGCCAGGCTGATATCGCCACCAGCGGAAACATCCCCCTTGACCGCTATGTTTTCAGAGGCCAGGCTGATATTGCCACCAGCCTCAATATTATTTTCTGCCGTCAATTTATTATTAGCAGACAGCTTGATATTACCAGCTGCAGACACCTCTCCATCAGTCTCTATCTCTTTAGCTGTCACATCGACATTGCCGCTAGTAGATACAATATTATTTCCTGCCGTCACCTTTTCAGTAGCCGACAGGCTGATATTGCCTTTATCGGCAGCAAGCTCTTTTGTAGTCACCTTGACAGATGATATGGTGATATCGCCTGCTGCCTTAACATTATCATTGAAAGTTATATCATTAGATCGTCCATTGACAGCACCATTTGCAGAAGTAACACCTGCTGCTTTAATAGTTTTAGCCGCTAGGTTGACATCTCCACCGGCAGTTATATTTCCAGTCACATTTACTATAGTTTCCGTATTCTTGTCACCCAGCATGCTATCTTTTTTAGCGGTAAAAATATTTTCCCCTTCAGGCACCTTAGCGACCAGCATGTTGATATTGCCACCGGCAGTAACATTTCCGTTGGCCGTTATGTTTTTTGCATACACGCTGATATCGCCATCAGCCTTAATATTTGTTGCCATCACCGTGTTAGCCGCCATTAGAATATCCCTGCTGGCAGAAATATTCTCGGCCAAGGATATATCTTTAGCCGCTATGTTGAGATTGCCCGTAGCAGAGATACCGCTGCCCGGCTCCACCGTGGCCGCTACCAGCGTCACATTGCCTTCAGCATCCTTACCTATGCCACCGGCCTCGATTGTGCCATCATTCTTGATGAGACTGTCAGCGACGAGCTTATTGATATTATTGACCTTGATCAGCACACCATTTTCATTGCCGGTGTCAATTACATCATTGCCAGACACCTTGATATTCATATTGATTTTGTCTGCATAGCTGAAACTGACCTGGCTGCCATAGCCCATGGCTATATCATTGGCCGTGATGGTGCCATGATTATATATCTTGGGAGCAAAGATCGCCACATAGCCATCGCTGGCATTGATAGTAGCCATGTCCTCGATTTTTATAACGCCTTTGCTATCGCCTTGCTTGTCAGTTACAAACACACCCTGTTTGAATTTGTCCCAATTAAAACTCAGGGTACTGGCCACCAGGCTGCCCACATCCACGCTGGAGCCTGCACCAAAGGTAATACCGTGAGGATTTATCAAGAAGACTGAACCGCCCTCGCCCCTGAGAGTGCCATAGATTTCAGAGGCCTTATTGTCATAGATGCGGTTCAGCACCATCCAGCCCTTTTCACCCAGGAAATTGACCGCTGAATCTTTGCCGATATCAAACGTATCCCACTTTATGATGCCCTTCTTGTCAGCACCGCCAATCGTTATATTCAGCTCTTTGCCATCAGGCTCGGGAACATTTACCTCCCCATACTCCACCATTTGGAGCTTCGGCAATGCATCAGGTGCCACCTCTGCCCATGCCGTCGGCATCCACGCCGTCGCCGTGAGAGCTGTCGCCAGCACAGCCAGCCTGCGCTTCCTATATTTTGCAACACAACTCATGCTTCCGTACATCCTTTCGATTCTAATACTCCTGTAATACAAACAACGCCATCATTATATACCCACCACTTAGCTTTTTCCAGCTAATAAAACAACCCCAAGAAAAATACCTGGGGTCAATATGCAAATCTTAGAAGTACACGCCACCCCTAATCCAAAAATGACCGCCGGGATGGCTTGTGTCGCTGGTGGGCAGCTCAGAGCCCAGACGCCAGGCGTAGTCTGTACGAATGAACCAGTCTTCCCAGCGGGACCATATAAGGCCAATGCCTATACCTTCCAGATGGCGGTAGTTGATACCGCCCGTGGTGCCTTTGTCCTTGTTTATGCGCAGTCCACCGTGATCAAAATAGGTGGCCAACTGCAGCTGCTGATCCTTTTTCTTCAGGGGCAGCAGCCATCTTAACTCCGCTCTGGCAATGTAGCCGCAATCTCCGGAGGCCTCGCTCTGGGGATAGGCTCTCACGCCATTGAAGCCCCCCAAGCTGATGTGCTCGCTACTGTCCAGATTGTGATCGCTGTACTGACCACGGAATGAGAATAGAGCATAGGCCCTAGGGGAAATATCTTCGCGACGCAGAAGGGACCCCTTCAGCTTATAGAAGCGTCCCTCGGTGCGGGAGCCTGCGGCAAAGGCCTCGGTTTCCGCTGTGTTGAAAGTCACACGTCCAATTTTATTTTCAATCCTCCACCAAGTGGTGCCATGACGGTCTGTTTCATCACCATACAGGGAAAGCACCCCTGCGCTACCGGTCTTGTCAGCATAGGTGAGGCCCAGGGTTCTGTACTCATCCTTCAGCGCGGTGAATTCCCCTCGCAGGCCCGTGTAGAGGTTGTACTTCTGGCTGCGGCGTATGGCGTAGTCAAGGCCCAGGGAGACCGTGCGGGCGGTGCCCCGGCCATCCAGGATGTCATATTCTTTGCCCAGATGGTACTGCAACACATTGTAGCCCAGGGAGAGCTTCAGGCCGTCGGTAATCAGAGGCGTGACGTAGGTCATGCCATAGTTATTCATATGGCGGCCCGTCACCAGCCCTCCCACGGCAAAGTGGTCGCCCTCTTTGGCAGGGTTCAAAAAGTCGTAGTCAATGCTGACCTCACCGTAGCCCGTGTATCGGTTGCCGTAGTTGTCCACAGTAATGAGGCCCTGCTTGCCCTTGTGCTTATTTAGATCTATCTCCACATGGACAGTGCCCGGCTCGGAACCTTGGGAAAGGGTAGCCTTGGCATCGGCCCCCGCCAGGTCAGACAGCAGCCAGATTGCCCTCTGCAATTTCTCTTTGGTCAAATACTCGCCCGGCTGCAAGCAACGCACCTCACGGTTCACTGCTCGCTGGCGGATATCCGTATGATTCCTCACCGTCAGCTGGTCAAAACGGCCCACCACAATGGCATACTCCACTATACCATTCGTGATTTTCTGCACCGGCAGGAAAACCTTCACCGCCACATAGCCTTCCTTGCGGAAGAAGGCCGCCAGATCATCAGCCCCTGCCTCCAAATCCTTGAAGGACATGAGGCCCCCCTTGCGCTTAGCCAAAATAGCCTGAAGCTTCTCCTCTGGGAAAATATCCTGTCCCGTGATCTTGAAGCCCTTCACATCTACCTTCAGCTCATCAGGCAGATCAAGCTGGGGGCGTTCCTCGGGAGCGTTTACTTCTGCCTTGCCGCCGGGAAGTCTGATGCCCTCTGCCTCGCGCTTGTCCTGCTGCTCCCCGGCCAGTTCTCCGGCCGTAGGAGGCAGCACGATAGCAGGCTCAGCTGCCTGAGCCTCGGGCAGGGACAAACCTCCTATGAGCATTCCCAGAGCTGCTGTGGCGGAGATTTTCTTCAGTTCACGCCCTTTATGAAATGTTAACAATTAAATTCTTCCTCCCAATATTCCCTTTAAATATCAATCCGTGTCAGGGCAGACCGTCAGCGCCTCTGCATCCAGCACGATGCAGTCATCCACTTCCGCGACTTTGACAGCGCCGCTACGGCCCTCCAGGTCTCTTAATATAGCGGCTGCTTCCGCACTTGGCTTAATGACGAAAGGAGCTCACCTTCATACTTTCAAAATGAGTGCAAACCCCGTCCAATTCCTCCAGATTGACCCCCATATGGTTGAAGGCCTCGTAGAGCGCCTGGGATTCTATTTCCATATTCTTGTCATCATAGCCCAAAAGAAATTCTCTGGCAACCTCGTCCGCAGGATAAATGTCCAAGGTGGAGCCATTGCAGGTAATGTGGAACCTGACGCTGCCCTTTTCAGTCTCAAGCGCTTCCTCGCTCTCAAGGTACTGATTCTTCGGCTGGTAAGATTCAGGCGAAACCTTCATCTTAGGTTCCATCTTCACTTTGTCCGCCTCCAGGGTGACAGCATAGGTACCGTAAAGCACCACCTGTCCGCACCTTTCATTGTAAAAAGGCAGTTCCACGCTCATATTTTTTCGATGCTCTGAAAAATAGACCACATCCCTATCGTTGGCGGTTAAATTCTGTTTTTCATACTCACCAGTCGGCAAAGCGAACGCCGTAGGCATAGAAGCCGCAGTCATCATCGCAACAGCCAAGATGCCAATTTGCTTTTTCCTTAATTTGGCAATACTCCCCATTTCTCTTGCTTACTCCTTTTACAATACGACAGAAAAAATCAATTACGAGTTTTTACGTCCTTGTTCCAAATTTTAATCTTTCTCTAACCATGGATGCAATTATAAACCCAGGTATACAATTTTGCAAGTAGTAAATTTAGTGAAATAGTCCCTCTTTTCAAAATCACTATACAAAACTAAATTTCAACGCTACATTGTGCGTGCCCATTTTCGGTGTACTTGCACATCTATTATTACAAAAGAAAAGGGGCTATAGCAACTTTTGCTATAGCCCTAAACTACTTAGCTTGGGATTACTGATCATTCTCCAGCGAAGAGCAGCGACCAGTAGTAATGCCCGTCTGAACCCATCGTGCAATCCACGCCCATGCGGACGTAGTGGCGGTTCAGAATGTTTGCGCGGTGGGTGGGTGATCCCATCCAGGCCTTCACGATTCTCTGGGCATCATTCGCCTGGCTCACGGCCAGGTTCTCGCCAAACCAGCCGCAGTTTCCGTTCATAACCGACTTCACATCGCTCCCGTCGGGACGCTGATGCGCAAAGCTCACCTGAGCTTCCTTCGCCCTGATAGAGGCGCCAGTCATCATATTCCCATCGAGCACTACAGGCTGCAGTCCTGCATTTACTCTCTCCACGTTCACATAGTACAGCACTTCAGATTGAATGCTGGACGCAGAAGCGGGGGATGCTGCTGCTACAAGAACCACTGTCATGACCAGAAAGAAAAACACACGCTGCGCAGCTTTCATAATAACCGCCCCTTCGTTTTAATCCAGATCCTTTTGCCTCTGAGCATTTCGTCTCCACACTCTATGCCTTCCTGCTTCATAGGGCAGGATGGCTCCAGGCTCCATCATAAAACCAGCGATACTCCAGTTGCGTTGACACATCCGAAGTCGTAAACTTGCCGGCTCGGCTATCTCATAGCCGCCACGACTTGGTTCCTTCGCGTTATTCAGTTATATTAGAAACTACAAGGTAATTTTATCATCATATTTTTTACTTGACAAGAGCGATTTTAATGTGTGCTTAATGTTATGCGTGTGATACGGGCACACAAAACATCCAAAATTACCTATGGAAAAAAATGGATAATGGTGCTATAATTGAGACATAAAAAAAGAGCGAACCACAAAGATGGTCGCCTAGACGTATGTTGGTTGGTCTAAAAATTTCGGCCATACAAACAGCGGTCTCGACGCTGATGGCCACCGACATCCCGAAAGCCGCCCCTGGCAGGGCGGTTTTTTCATGCCCAGAATGCCGTCGAGGGTTTAATGGAACGCTTCAATCACCAGCAATAGTGGCTGGATATCCGCATAGCCCAACAACACCAAGGCAATATACGCTACGAAAACGACTGCCAAAACGGCAACCGCCCACAGCGCAACCGCAATGGGAGACGAAAATCTCTCCACTATCTTGGCTGCTACAGGCTTCTTAGCTAAGGCAATAAGTGCCTTGCCCATATTTCTTGTGATGCATAAAGCACCACACCCTTTCGGCTCGATTTACGTCAAGGCATAACCTCGACCAGCCTGACCATCATTATGCATCAATGATAACGACATTAACCATATGCCGCGTTCGCTCTGGGGAATAGCCCCAAGTAACTTATATTTTATCACTGAATCAAAGCCAAAAACAGTCCCTGCATGGCAAAATGTCAAGCAGGGACTGTCTTCATCTCAAGTTATTTTTTCTTCTGCCCATAATAAGCATTCGGACCATGCTTGCGGAGGAAGTGCTTGTCCAGGAGCACCTGGGGCATGGGGTCACGGTCGCCGGTAAGCAGCTGGGTGTGGAAGGCCATCATGGCCACTTCTTCCAGCACAACTGCGTTGTGCACTGCGTTGAAGGCATCTGTGCCCCAAGTGAAGGGGCCGTGGTTCTTCACCAGTACGGCAGGCACATAGTCCGGGTTGATGCCGTACTTCTCGAAGCGCTCCACTGCCACTACGCCGGTGTTGTATTCGTAAGCGCCCTTGATTTCTTCCTCGGTCATATCGCGAGTGCAGGGAATCTCCCCGTAGAAATAATCCCCCTGGGTTGTACCATAGGCGCGCACACCCTGGCCAGCCTGTGCAAAAATCGTAGCCCAGCGGGAATGGGTGTGCACCACGCCGCCGATATTGGGGAACTTCTGGTAGAAGATGCGGTGAGTCTCGGTGTCGGAGGAAGGATTGAGATCGCCCTCAACCTTCTTGCCCTCCAGGTCAACTACCACCATATCCTCAGGACGCAACTCGTCATACTCCACTCCGGACGGCTTGATGACAAAGAGGCCCTTCTCGCGGTCAATGCCGGAGACATTGCCCCAGGTGAAGGTAATGAGGTGATGCTTCGGCAAAAGCATATTGGCTTCATAGACTTGTTTCTTGAGTTCTTCTAACATATTGAATTCCTCCCGATTGTTCTATCTCATTTGCACGCCTTTTACATTATACTACAAAGTGTGCTCGGACAAAATAGCGAATAATATTTTTTATGAGCAAAAATTGCTAGCAGGCCTTACCTGCCCCGTGAAACGGGGAAGGCGGTGGAAGGGGCGAGAAGGGCAAAAATATTTTTCGTGCTTATATATAATAAGGAAGCTTTTAGCACGAAATTTCGTATCTTGCTATCTCATTGCTCTCCCTGTTGGCAGCCATGAGGATGTTCTTGTCGCCCAGATGATACATGAGCACGTTGGCTGCGCCGTAACCTTCATCCAGCTTCTCGGCATGGTAGCCCTGCTCTTTGTCATAGGAGAAAGCCAGCAGGTCGCGGTTGCCCTTGCGGTTGCCCAGGAACCAGTACGGTTTTCCGTTTATTACGTCAGCGCAGATGGCATGGAGGAATTCCAGCTTCTCGGGATAGGTGTAGTCCAGCACGAACTTGCCGCCTTCCTTGCGGTAGATGTTCACCGTGTCGCCATGGAAAGGAGCAATGGTGCAGAGCTCCTCTACCCCGTCGCCGTTCAAGTCAACCAGGAGGCCGTCGCTGGCAGCATCGGTGGTGAGGGTCTCGATGGTCCAGTCAGCTCCGTCGCTGGCAGGAGGCACGAACTGGAACACGCCGTTGTCCGTGGAAACGATGGCAGAGGTCTGGCCTTCCCCATCCTCATGGACATAGTAACCGTGGTTCTTCAGCAGGTCTTCCTTCAGCACCTTCAGCTCCAGCTCTTTGCCGTCGCCATAAGCAGACAGGTCCGTGGGCAGCTCAGCACCGAAGACCTTGCCCGGGAAGCGCCAGTCATCGCGATACTCAGCATCAGACTTCAGAGCGCAGGCAATGATATAGTTCTTGCCATGGGACTGGAGGATACCGAAGCGGTGCACAAAAGGCAGCTTGCACAGTGTGCGCACCTCCCAGTCACCCTTCCCCTTCGGGGTGCAGATGATGATGGAAGCTTCCTTGCCATCATTAGGAGAGTAGAACTTGCGGGTAGCCAGGAACTGCCCGTCAGGAGCACCTTTCGGCATCTGGATCATGGTCATAACCCCGCCGGGGCCTTCCCAGACGGTATCTTCAATCTCACCATCAAGGGAGATCAGGTAGCACTCATTCTGCTTCTCAGCAGCACAAAGGAAATGGTCTTTGCCCTGATAGTTCAGGACAGCCAGAGAATAGCATTTTTCCAGTTCGCCTACGACTTTTTTAGTTGCTTTCATGTTTATGCACTCCTTAAACATCAACCTAAGAGTTCTCAAACTTCAGCCCATGGATGGGCGTTCCGTGGCCGTTGGCTTTCATGGATGAAAGGCAAGGCCACGTTTTCTTTTGGTTCGTTTTCTTTGCGCCAAAGAAAATGAACAGCCGAAACTTATATTAGAATTTCGCTTCTGCTTTATCCAGATACCCTCTGAGGAAGTCATTAGCTTCCTTCTGAATCTTTGCCCAGTCGGTGCCTTCCTTGTACCAGAACTCACCCACGAAGCGCCTTACCCCCAGGGCAAAGGCGGTATCAGCAATTGCCTGGAAGTCCACATGGCCAGTGCCGAAAGGAATTTCACGGTACTTGCCGGGGACAGTTTCCTTCAGATGCACAGCCACCAGATGGCCCTTGCCGGTCTGCAGGTCCTCAGAAGGAGTGCCGCCATAGATCAGCTTGGCATTGGTGATGTTGCCGGAGTCGGGATACACACCCAGGTACGGAGAATCCACCAGCTTCACATACTCCATGGCCTTTTCCGTAGTGTCCATGAAGGGAGTCTCCATGGTCTCAAAGCCCATCTGCACACCATACTTGGCAGCCAGAAGAGCAGATTTCTTCAGCCCTTCGATGAAATCCGCACGGGTCTGCTCGGAACCTTCCTCATAATAGACATCATAACCAGCCAGCTGGATGGTGCGTATGCCCAATTTCGCAGCCAGGATAATGGCCTTTTCCATGATCTCCATGCTGCGTGCCCGATCCTCAGCCTTGGTAGCCCCAAGGGGGAAGCGGCGATGGCCGCTGAGGCAGATGGAGCCAAAAGGCACACCGGTTTCCTTCATGGCAGCCTTGATTTCCTCAATCTCAGCTTCGCTCATGTCAAGACGGGCAAGTTTAGCATCCGTCTCATCAATGCTCATTTCAACATAGTCGAAGCCCGCAGCCTTGGCAGCTTCCAGTTTTTCCTTCCAGGAAAGCGTTCCCGGCATGGACTTCTCGTAAAGTCCTAATAAATATGTACTCATAAAGCACCTCGCTCTAATTTCATTGTTCGACCCCGAGGCCCCCCTTCCACCGGCTTTCGCCGGTCCCCAGCCAGGGAGCCCACCGGGCTCCCGCGCTTCGCGCCCCCGCAAGCGGGGCAGGTAAGGCCTACTATCTACGTTACTCCTTCGAATTCACAAATCCAAAAAACTCGAACCCACGAATTCTCGAACTTCCGAACCCCAGGGCCCATGGATGGGCCCCGCGGACGCGGAAATCATAGGATGTGATTTCAGTCCGCAGTCTCTTTTTGCTACTTTTTCTCTGCACCAGAGAAAAAGTAGGCCGCAATGCGGCAAAAAAGGCGAAAAATAATAGAGGCCGCCACCTTTCATGCGGCGGCCTCCACTAATTAAAGACCTAAATTTTACTTAGGCAGGTTAGCTGCCTCGATCTTCTCCGTCATCTCAGCCTCGGACAGGAGGTTCTTCAGCCCAATCACAGTAGCCTTGCTGCCGGTGAAGGTGCCTACCAGAGACTCGGAGCAGAAGACCACATCGTAGTTGTTAGCCTGGGACTTTGCATCACCAACGTTGGTATGATAAATCTCTGCCTGATAGCCCAGCTTCTTGAAGACTTTCTCGAGCTTCATCTTGATGATCTGGGAGGAACCCATACCGCTGCCGCATGCTGCAATAACTTTTAACATATTGATGCACTCTCCTTTATATTTGGGAAGCCGCCAGGCCCGGCGGCCTCCCCATACTATATAGCTTAGTTACTATTCGCCACAAGGCGGGCTTATTCCTGCCATAAAAGTATTTTTTATGAAGGAATTTAGTCAATAACCACCTGATCAACAGGCACGCCCTGCTTCTTGGCCATGATTTCCTTGTACTTGTCGAAGTCCTCGGCAATGACGAAGTAGGTGTCCTTATGCCGCTGATAGAGAATCTGCGGGATAGCCAGCAGGAGGATTACCACCGCTGCTACGCCTACATACTGCAGGTTCTCCATGATGACGCCGATGATGGGCCATACGGTATCCCAGTCGAAGTTGCCATGCCAGCCGCCGAAGTTACCGGTGGTGAAGTGATAAGCAGCAAAGCCGCCGCCCAGCACCTGGATCATGCCGCTGAAGAAGGGGATGATAGCCGCTGCGCGGATGCCGCCCAGACGGTTTGCGAACACTGCAAAGGTTGCGTTATCGAAGAACAGAGGAACGAACCCGGAGATGATCAGGATGGGGCTGTTGAACACAATCAGGCCCATGATAGCCAGGAACTGGCCGAATGCACCGAAGAGGAAGCCGAAGGTCACAGCGTTGGGGTGACCGAAGCCGTAAGTAGCGGCGCAGTCTACTGCAGGCACGGAGCCGGGCAGCAGCTTTTCGGAAATACCCTGGAAGGAGTTGGTGAGCTCGGATACGAAGGTACGGACACCAAGCTGCAGGATGGTGAGGTAAACGGCGAAGTTCAGGGACTTCTCAAGGATGTAGAAACCGAAGTTCTGCTTGGCACCGAAGCCCTTATCAATCTGATGCATGAGGTCCGGACCAAGGATGGTGATGATGGTACCGAAGAAGATGGTCATGAGCACACCGGTTGCAACCATGTTCTCATTGAAGATGGACAGGAAGCCGGGGAGCTTGAGGTTCTCGAGGGAGTTCTTGGGGTTGCCGATTTTCTTGGCAATCTTGGAAACGATGAAGATACCGAACATCTGCTGATGACCAGTTGCGAAGCCGCCGCCTTCGGTGAGCTTTGCTACAGGCTCAACGGTGAGGTTGGAAGCAACTGCCCAATAGGTACCCAGGAGGATACCCAGCATGACGACGACCTGGGGATCCTGGAGGCCGGGGAAGCAGAAGAGCACCAGCCAGAGGGCGGTGGAGGACTGCTGCACCATAACGTGGCCCGTGATGAAAAGGGTACGGATCTTGGTGTACTTGCGGAAGAGCACCAGGAGGATGTTCATGGTGAAGGCGATCAGAAGCACCATCATCATCATGGAGAAGGAGCGCCCGATGTTCTCAACGGAGGCCTGGGCTGCTGCCTGACCGAAATAAGGATCGATAACTGCTGCGGAAAGTTCAAAACGGTCTTTCAGACCTGCCAGCACCGGACGGAAGTTGCCTACCAAGCCGCCGCTTGCTACGTTCAAGATCATATAGCCGACAGTACCTTTGATGAAGCCTGCCAGACATTCATACCATTTCTTGCCCAGAAGTGCATAACCTGCGAAGACGATAAAACCTATGAAGAAGGCCGGTTTCGTCAGGATGTTGTTCTGGAAAAATTCCCAGACGGAAAGCAAAATTTCCATAACCTGTATTTCCCCACTTTCTCTACTTTGCCCATACTAAGGCGTTCAGGCCATGGGGACAGCATCGCTTCACTTGGACTTTTACCATAAAATCTAAGTTCCCGCTGCGCCGCGCTCTGCGGTGCAGAGCACGCCTTGCGCTCACTAAGATTTATGGTAAAATTCCACACGTTCCGCTTATGCTATCCCCATGTCCCTCACTTACTGACGCTCAACTGACTTGCAAAAGCAGTCTTCCATCAGCAGTGTCTGCCTTTCACCTATCCCTCGACTGCCAAGAGGTCATCCCCCGTCTTGGCCTGCAAGAGTTTGTCCACGATTGCCTCGTCGGAAAGGGTTTCCGACAGCTGCATGAGGTTGTTCAGATGCACCTCGTCATCAGTGGCTGCCAGCACTACAAAGATGCGGGCATCCTTGTCCGGGTCGTTCGGGTCGAAGGACACGGGCTTCTCGGTCTTCATGAAGCACATAGCCGTATCGTTCACGCCGCGGCCGCGCTCTGCATGAGGAATGCAGATGTTCGGGGCGATGACGATGTAGGGGCCAAGCTCCTCCACCTTCTCGATGATGATCTCAGGATATTCCTTCTCGATGGTGCCGTCAGCCAGCAGGGGTGCGCAGGCAGCCCGTACGGCGTCACGCCAGTCATCGAAACCTTCATGGAAGGAAAAATGCTTTTTCTCAACGATTTCCTTGAACATTTATCTGTATCTCCCTTCGGAATCTTACAGGCAGGAACGGAAGGGGATGTTCTGGGGATGCTCGAAGCAATCCTCGAAGCCCCGACGATGATGGAAGTAAATCTTATCCTTATCCTGGGGATAGGTGTAATGTCCGCCCACCTGCCAGAAGAAGGGATGGAACTTGTACTCGTTGCGATCCTTCTTGAAATCGTAGAGGAGCTTGATCTCCTCGCAGTCAGCCTGGAAGTTGGTCCATACATCCCAGTGGATGGGAACAACGACCTTGCACTGGAGGTTCTCAGCCATGCGGAGCACGTCGATGGAGGTCATCTTGTCCTGCATGCCGATGGGGTTCTCGCCGTAAGAGCCGAAGGCCACATCGATGTCGTAATCCTTGCCATGCTTTGCAAAGTAGATGGAGAAGTGGCTGTCACCGGAGTGGTAGATGTTGCCGCCCGGAGTCTTCAGCAGGTAGTTGACTGCCTTGTCGTCCATGTCGGAGGGGCACTTATCAGTGAGCTCTTCGCGGTCCGGACCAGTGCTGTCGGTGGTGACGATGCAGGTACGGTCGAAGCTGTCCAGAGCAACGATTTCGATGTCCTTCAGCTTGATGACGTCGCCGGGCTTCACAATCTGGCAACGCTCCTCAGGCACGCCCCACTTGACCCAGGTCTCAACGGACTTCTTGGGGCCGATGAAGGGAACCGGTATCTCTTTGCCGTTCTCATCGGTGGTGGTCATGCCGCTGTTGATGACGTGGGCAGCCCACTCAGCAGACATGTGATCCTGATGATAATGGGTGGCCAGCACTGCATCAACCTGCTTGAAAGCGAAGGGGTCAATGACGAAGGGCACGTTGCGGAGATTCGGCTGCATGGAGCGGCATCCGCACATGTTGGCCATCTGATGGCCGACCTTCATCTTGCCATCGCCGTGGGTGCGCTTGCCATTGCCGCACCAGAGGTCAACGGTCACATTTGCACCGCCCGGGGTCTTGAACCAGATGCCGGTGCATCCCAGCCACCACATACCCACATTGCCTTCGGGGATGACGGCGTTCTCGATGTCTTCCACCAGCCAGGTGCCCCACTCGGGGAAGGTGCTCTTGATCCAGCTGTCTCTGGTCATCTCGCTGATCTTGCTCATTGTTTTGCCTCCTAATCCTAAACTGTTCAAACTGCTCATAAACAGCTTCACAAACAAATCGTATATAGGGTATTTTTTCGCTTGTTTTTGTTTACATGCTTATCATACGCTTATTTTATGCTCAAGTCAATACCCAATTTGATAAAAAAACATAAAAAAATCATCCGACAAATTTTATTGCATATTTTATGCTCGTTTATATTGATATTTTCCATATAAAGGGTTATAATGTGGGTAAGGTCCCAAAGGAATGGACAGAAGCAACATATAAAAGCAAAAAGCGTGGCGAAAGGAGCCATTATATATGAAGAACAGCAAGAGTGTAGTCTTCAAGCGCCAGCAGGCCTTGCTCAGACTATTAAAAGAAAGAAAGACCATCGACGTGGATACTGCCTCCCAAAAGCTGGGGGTCTCCCCCACTACCATCCGCAGGGACCTGGATATGTTCGAGCAGCAGCATTTAGTAGAAAGATTCCACGGCGGCGCCAAGTTATTGGAAGGAACCCTCCACGAAGAAGACACCACTTCCAAGGACAGGGCCTTTGTGGACAGGGAACAGAAGGAAACCATCGCCCGCTATGCAGCAGGCCTTATCAATGATGGGGATACGATCTTCATGAACTCCAGTTCCACGGCGCTTTTGATGCTTGACTACATTAAAGACAAGCATGTCATCATAGTCACCAACAATACCGGCGTCATCGGCTACCCCCATGCTCCCGGGGTGAGCATCATCCTCACAGGCGGCGAAATCTACCAGCGGCGCAAGACCCTCATTGGCGAATTCGCCCTGCAGACCCTCACCAAGATCAATGCAGACAAGGTCTTCCTGGGTGTGGGCGGCATCAGCGTAGAGGGAGGCCTCACCACCTCCGTGCTGCCTGAGACGGCCATCAACGACATGATGATGCGCCGCTGCCAGGGACCCTGCTATGTGCTGGCTCCCACTGGCAAGATAGGCCAGGAGCATAACTTCCTCTCCGGCCCCATCAGCAACATCAGCACCCTCATCACCTGCGAAGGTGCCGATCAGGAAGAATTGCAGAAAATGCGCAACCAGGGCCTGGAGGTCATAGAGCTTGGGCCGGAAGCGTAAAGTCACAAGTAAAAACGTGCATAAAACGACAAAAACAGAGCAGCTTTCCCACCTGAGAGAAAGCTGCTCTGTTTTATTTGCTTTATTTTATTTTCTCCAGCATGGCCTTGCATCCCAGCAGCACATCCTGATAGGTAGTCTCAAACTCCCCGGTATACCAGGGGTCAGCCACCTCCCGGTCAAGTCCTGCCCAGGAAAGCAGGGAGCTGCACTTGCCCTCAGGGTCCTTGCCCGTCAGCCGCATCAGATCACGGTGGTTTTCCTCATCCATATAGACGATATAGTCCCAAGCCTCGTAATCCGCCCGGGTAATCTGCCGTGCTTGCCGGGGCGTGAAGGGCACCCCATGCTCCTTCAGCGCCCGTTTGGTACCGGGATAAGTATCATTCCCCAGCTCATCCGTGCGGCAAGCCTTGGAATCCACCCCTATCTCCTGCTCCAGACCTGCTTTCCTGACCAGATCCTTCATGACAAATTCGGCCATGGTTGACCTGCAAATATTGCCGTGGCATACAAATAAGATTTTCTTCATACCTTGAAAACTCCTTAGTCCCTTGATATATAAGGCTGCACAGCCATTATTGTCTTTTTGATAAGGCGGCACACTCCCGCATAAAATCGCAAATCTACGACATCAAAAGTTGTAAAAAAGTTGTAAATCCGGCCCTTTTTCACCGAATTACAACTCGATTCCATTCACTTTTTTCAATTCCTGCTCAGCCAGCTCGAAGCTCGTGTGAGCGTAAGTATTGAGAGTTACGCTTATATCCGAATGCCCCATCAAGTACTGCAGCGTTTTGGGATTCATGCCAGAATGAGCCATGTTGCTGCAATAGGTATGACGGCATACATGAGGTGTAACCTTCGGTATCGGCACCTTGTAGATGGAGTTGTACTTCTCACAGATGTGCTGAAAATACTTCTCCCAGTGCAATGCGACCATAGGCTCGCCCTTCTTGTCCAAATACAGGAAACCAGCATGACCATCAATCATCGGCTCCACCTTCGGTTTTGGCCGCTTGTCAATGATACGCTTAAAAGCAGCACATACTGCATCGCTGATGGGAATAACCCTGTTGCCGGCCTCGGTCTTTGGCTTCTCTATGATGTACTCCATATTGCGCTTCCTCTGCAGCTGATGGTCTATCGTCAGCCGCTTGGTGCCCAAATCAACATCCTTAATAGTAAGCCCTACGAACTCAGATATCCTGAGACCAGTGTTGAAAAGGATGAAAATAGCATCATAGTACCTTGAGAAATGCTTATCCTGCGCCACAAAGGCCAGAAATTTACGCTGATCCTCACGACTTATGGCCTTCCTGGTAACACTGTCATTCACCACCACAGATGCCAGCTCAAACTGGAAGGGATTCTTGTTGAGCATATCATCCTCTACCGCCATCTGGAACGCCGGCCTGACAACGCCTCTTATGGAATGGATTGAGCTGTAGCCACGGCCATCCCTTTGCAGCTTTATCAGCCATCTCTTTGCATCAGACTGCTTCACACGGCCAATCAGCATGGAACCAAAGGCTTCTTTCTTAATGATATTGACAACAAAGTTATAGTTCGCCTGCGTGTTATGGCGAACCCCAACCTTCTGCTGGAGATACAGTTTCACCAAATCCAGCACGGTAATCTTGCTGTCATAGCCCAGGATACCATCTTCCAAATTACGGATGATTTTTTTCTCCATCTCCCGCAACGAAAGCTCTGACTCCTTGCCTACAGGCGGAATATCATAAGGCTCCAGCTTCCAGCTGTAGACAAAGTGAGTATCCCCCTTGGCATCCTGATACTTGAAGTAGTACCTGCCATCACTACGCTGACCCTCGCCTTTGCGAAGGATGCGCTTCTTATTGTCTCGTCTTCTTGTCATTTTGCTCCTCCATGTATAGGAAGAGCCTTGGCACTCCCATTATAGCATGCCAAGGCCCCCTGCTACTATACGGCCGTCACCTTATCTATAAAGTTTTCCATTTTTTTCCGTTTGACAAGGCGTTTCACGCCGACCATGAGTGCAAGCTCTGCCCCTTCCGGAGAATCAAGCAGATTGGCAAGCCGCTTGACCCCCACGTTGAAGTAAGCCGCAGCTTCATCTAGGGTTAGGCAGAATTTGTCCTCCGGTGCTATTTTCACCCTCATTGCCACCACCGCCTTAAGCTTGCTGTCTCCAGTTCAGCCTGTTCGTCAGTGGCTGGATGCTTCCCACATCCACCCCACGGCTCGCTGCGACACCGTTACGGGCATACGACAGTGCCTCCTCATAGCTAGGGAATACGCTTGTGTTAAGCGTAGCTCCATGCCAGTGGGCAAGCGAGTTGCTATACTTGGCCTCATCATCGTAAACCCCATATGCATAGTGATCGTACACCCCAAGGTAGTTCTTGCCCGAAGCGGCCGGAGGAAGCGACGGCCTCGCCACCTTCTGCCCCGGCGTCAAGCAGAGCTCATCTGTCTTAGCCTGCCGTCCCATCTGGAAAGCCATCTGCATGCCGTTCGCATAGGAGTCAAAAACCTTTGCCAGATCCACATAAAGGACCACGTTGCTGACAGGGGGATAGCCATTCTGTCCGTTTTGTTCATACTGTTGTGCATTGAGACTGTACTCCATAAAATATCATCCTTTCCAATTCATATAGCCCAGACTGAAATAGCTGGCAAAATCATTTCTAAACCGTTCACCGAAGACCGCCAGCGGGTTCGATACCAGCGGAGCAAACGCTACCGTGCTTACCGGCATGGCTGGCGGGGGGCTGCAAGCCCAAGGCACCATCTCCTCAATCTCATCACCCCCTTCCTCAGCGGCGGCACATTTGCTCGCCTTAGGAGAGACGTCGCAGGACAAGGACCTGCCCAAATCCCCTTTATCCTTTAGCAATGGCAGTGAGTTCTTGCCAGCCACTACATTATAGTGCTCCCGAAACCTCCTCAACTCCTGGGGACTCTGAGAATACTTCCTCCCCGTACGTACATTAGTCATACCCAAAAGGAAATGCGCATGGATGTGTTCGGGTTTATTAGTATGAATTGCCGCCAGCCACGGAAAGTCTACGAAGTACTCAAGGATTTCCTGGGTAACCCCCAAAGCCTTGGTAGGCCGCAATTCTTCACAGGTTGCTCCAAAGGATAATATCCCCTGCTTAAAGCTCCTATCCCCAAGCGGATGCCATCTATCTTCTATAACCCTAAGGCTATGGGCACTATTGGTCTTGGAAATATATCTGGAAAGGATGTAATCAGGCTCCGTACGCGTCAGCTGCTTAAGGTATAGGGAAAGTCTCTTTGCCCTTTCCACTGAGGCTACCCTGTAGTTAACAAACTTTATGATTGGACAATTGTCCATAGTCCTAACACTTCCTCTCGAACCAGTTCCCAGTCTTGATCCGGCGTACCATCCATAAGAAGCAGCATCATAAAAGCCACCCGGTCTTTAACCTCCGGTGGAATTCCTAAGTACTGACCCTGTACTCCAGTCGTGTACTCTTCCAATGCCTGACGGATTGCCGCAGAGCGGGTAAGTTCCTTCTTCTGGGCCAGAGAATCCAGCTCGCTCAGAAGATCCTCCTCGAGCTTCACCGTAACCGTGTTCATGCTACTCAAGCCTCCTTGCGCATAGCGACAACCTTCGTCTTGGCCTGAGCAGCCTCATCCGAAGGACTCCCCTCACTACTCCCCTGCCTATACTTCAACCCCTGCACGCAAACGACAGCATTCGGATGATCAGGAATACGTTTGCGCTGGCAGGTATAACCCAGCTGAGCCAATGACGTATTCAGGTCATGCCTTGTTATAGACCTCACAAGGTTGTCATTGCAAAAGCGCAGGTAGCGCTCGTATAACTCTGAGAGGCATAACCAGTTGCCCTCCTCCTTAACACAGCATTCCTTGATGAAAGTCTCCAGCGAGAATCCATCAGCCTTGAACTCCTGCAAAATTCTATCAGCCTCGGGAACCTGACTGAATATCTCCCCTCTGGCAATAAACTCTGGCATGGATTTTACTGCCACGGATAAGAAAACATCCCTTTCGGCCCAAAGCTTACTCAGCAACTCGAGGTCATTACCATTACCACGCCTGGTAAAAGGAATCAAATGCAACCTCGTAGCGAAACCGCCTCCAACGTCCGGCTCGCCCAATGAAGGGAGGCTATTAGCCGCAAAAACGATTTTCGATCTCGGCTTATACTTTTTAGGGTTAGCCCCCTTCTGTTCGATGATGACGGGATTGCCACTTATTATGCGTTTGATTACATCGAGTCCTTTGAGGGGGCGGGTTGGGAGCTCGTCGCAGACCAAGAGCTGCATGCGTTCCATCAAACTCCCACGGAACCGCTGCCCCATATCATCAAAGGTCATAGGCATCCAAGCTTCCTCACCGAGTACGTCCTCAATGAACTCAAGGACAACAGACTTCCCCGAATTGGCATGACCTATGAGGACAATCATTTTCTTCGCGTTTGGCAGGCTACTAAGTGCGTAGACAACAGCCTCCGTAAACGACTTCCATTTACCAGTGGCATCAGCATTAGGGCTGTCAATGCCCAAAGACGTCCTGGCGAAGTTGTGCCATGCGCTGTCTGGTGGCAAAGCAGTCACCTCTGCCTTGTAGTTAAAGTTCAGTGAGTGGCGGAGATACATCTGAGGATTATGCTCCTGCAGCTCACCTGTTTTCAGATCTACGACGCCATTGCCAACTGCCAACAGCGAGGTATAAGCCTCTTCGGAGAGCCCCTTCTCAGTGAACTGGACGTTTTCACGAAGCTCCCGGAACAGCTCATCCAGCTCACCTATGCGCAGCCCCGGCGCCTCCTTAGCTGTATCCATAGAAAGATACCGTTTCCCCGTCAAAGGGGTCAGTGCCACCCAGATTCCCCTTGACGTGCTGTACCGAAATAGCAAGCCCCTGCCATCGTTGCGGTACAGCCCCTTCTCCTTCAACTGCCTCAGCAGCATTGTCACGTCGTCTTTCTTCATTAGTAACCTCTCCTTCCGGATAGATTTAATCAATATTCGCTGACCAACGATCAGCTTGTTTACAGTTTACTACGTCAAAAAACCGGAATCGGAGGATTTGACTGGGCAATTTTGTAAAAATGCCTCTACCCAATTTTCGATTTCTCCGGACTCAACCGAACTTTTTCCGTGCGCTACCGAACTTGCTGCCAAGAAGCTTCTATATATTAGGTATGAATATTCCATAGCGACCCTAGATGTGACATCGAGCCTACGGCAAAGCGGCGAGGCTGCTCGGCGGTCAGCTTGGCCTTAGGGCCCGGCTGACCGCCACGCAGCCTACCGCTTTGCCTTCTTCATGTATATAAGAAGTTCTCCCATACTGAACGCACGTCGAGTAGAAGCTAACATTTATCTAGATCATTCAGCATAACGTTGTTGATGAACCTCCTTGCTGTTCAGCTATGACTTTTCCACTACCGGGCAATCTTGGTACTTCCCCCATTAGAGTGTCTCCAGGCTGGGCGCACAACAAAAGCCACCAATTGACACTGGTGGCTTCTATCACATTATTGAAGAAAACATCTAATCGATTATAAAAATCCTCCCCAAACAACTAGGTTCGCTTTTCTCTCCTCGCGTCATTATAAGAATCAGCACAATATTTCCTTAATTTATGGTGAATATTTTCGATTTCCATATTGGTAAACAAATTAGCATCAAACTCTAGTCCTTGTGCCCTTTCCGCAAAACAGTGAAATCTGTTCTCCATATAGAGCTCTTCATAAACCTTGCATAACCTTATAATTATTTTGAACGCCTTTTTCACACTCTTACCAAACCCAAAGTTACACAAAATCTGCCAAGATAGCAAATCCATCACCACATGCCTGGATATCATTTTATCTAGGTATGCATTTCTGTAGTTACTCAGCGTCACATTTTTACCAGCATCACTCTTATATGAATATTTATATTGGAATTTTATTTTCTTCTTCCTCAGCATTGCCTCAACTTGAACCAGCGCCACCATAGTCCCAAGGTCTGCATATGAAAAATTATTTTGTCCCCATTTTTTCTTGGGATACAATTCAAGCATTGTGGCCCACATATCATAGTATCTATCTGCATATCTATATATTTCTTTACAACTACTCTCTATATCATCTGTGCCTATTATGGTAGCTATATCCCTTCTATATTTTCTAATTTCCTTTTTAAAATCGAAATCTCTTGTTGCCAATTCTCCATCATCAATCCGCATCTGTTTATCCAAAAGATACTCAACAGATTCTTTTGGTATTTTAGACAGCCACTTCTCTAGATTTATATACATAAGTTTTATATCCCGTATTATCCCAATATACTCATGCTCTACCATCTTGAAATATATTTGTTCTAACTTTCCGATTTTCTCATCCTCTTCATAGCAACCAGAATATATATTATAAAACTCCATTTTCAACCTATGCATCATCTCCCTTTTTTCACTCAACGAAATGAACAACTCCCTATCCATATCATAAGCCGCCCTAGCAGTCAATCCATCAAACCTGAACAATTTTTTCAGCTTCTCCACACTCTCAACAAAGAACAAATACGGCAACGGAACATTTTCATCTATCCTAAGCATTTTGTCATGTAGCTCTTTATTTTTCAGACTACTCTTTAACAAATCACTTTTAGCACAAAACATCATTTTTCCGTTTTCAGTAGAATTAGTCATCAATCCACTTATGCTATTTTCATACGATGGAGATTTCAACACGCGAAATATATCTTTCTTACGCTTCTTTGTGATGTTCTCCATACCCTTGTTAGTTTCAATAAAAAATCTAGAATATCTATGAAATATCCTTTTCGCTATTATCGATTCCTTCTTTTGTTGCAAATCTTTCGTTGTATCTATTTTTAAATTTACACCAAACACTCCACCTATATTATCAGTTACAATCTTAATTTCTTTTCTTATCGATTCCAATATCCTCTCTAGCTCTTTCCCTAGCATCATTTCCTTATCATCACTACTGCAATACACATATAATTCCTCGTACATCGGCATTTCATATTCACAATCATTCTCATTATCGTCTGGGAAGGTTATAGAACCACCTTCACATATATATTTTCCCTCTTCTAAAAACTTTCTTGCCAGTAATTCTTTTGCTAACGTAGCATCTGTGTACGCATCATCATCAGGTTCTCTATATCTCCCCGGGTTAATCATTGCCAATGTTTTAAAAATGCTTTCATTCACATGTTTATGCAAGCTATAATAATACTCAGCGTTCACCAATCCTTCTGGATATAATAAAATCATCAAATCTTTTTTTGCTCCTGTATTAGCATCATCCCCACCAATAACATTACTATGTATAATTTTTCCT
This sequence comes from Selenomonas sp. AB3002, assembly GCF_000702545.1. Classification (NCBI taxonomy): domain Bacteria; kingdom Bacillati; phylum Bacillota; class Negativicutes; order Selenomonadales; family Selenomonadaceae; genus Selenomonas; species Selenomonas sp. AB3002. The sequence continues at coordinate 768,971 of NZ_JNIO01000002.1, forward strand.
CGTATAAGTTCCATATCCTTACAAATTTTCTTAAGCCCTTCTTTAATAACATCATGATATAAATATTTAGGCAGCACACATTCTAATGCCGAAAATTTATCTAACACAATTTTATAATATTTAATCAGATCGTCAATTTCCTTCGATTGCCACATTCCCATTACTGGATATATTGAATTCAGTGCCTTTATCGTATCATCCTTGCATGTCCTAATCTTTATGCATTCATTATAGATTTCTAGTATTTTTACCCCGGGTATATCTTTTTCTCCGACTTCTATTAAAAGTTGTTTGATTTTATCCATCACATATCCATCATAAATATCCGCACCAACGGCATCACTTCCACTAGATTCAATCTTCAATCTAACCTCAAATATCACCTTACCATAAAAACTCAGTTTTCTTAATTCCTCACACATTGCAAAAAACTGCTCCTTAGTAAATAAACCAGGAACCATCATTTCACTTGCAATAATATTTGATGTCACAAACTGTTTCATAGCGCATCTCCACCACCGTCAATCATAATATGATACTGAAAAATAATACCATATGCAGGATACCGATTGGTAATACAGCCAGCGTATATCTAATCCTCAACGGAACTATTTCTCCTAGAAACTGTAATTCTTTGACACAACCAGCACAATTGACACAGTCCCCAATAACTCTACTTATATATTATCGAGTATTCATACGTCTATCTTAATACCCTCCTTAAAATCCATAGGGAGTGGCATTATGCCACCCCCTACAGTAATTGCTATGCACTTTGCTCAATCACAACGTCTTTAATCTCCCCCTTTGACAGCACCGCAGGCTCCGCATCTACATCCTCAAAGCCCACCTTACGGCTAATAAGCTTAATCTGCTCTGACATCCCTGCCACCAATGGCAGTTCCTCTGCTGCCAGTTTGCGCTCCAGCTGGAAGCATGCCTTGGCATAAGCAATGCCGCCTTTATTGGTAGCCTTTACCAAAGAGAATCTTGTAACCACCTCATTGCTCTTAATCCCCTTAGTAAGCAATCGCATCAAGTACCGGCTAAGTTCTTTCAACGACCCAGTAGGCAACGAAAGCATCACAGGGAACATCTCTCCCTCTCTCAAAAGATAGAGCCGATGGCGCTCCTTGCAAGCCTTGGCACCATTCTCACCAGAGCTATACTCATTGTATACACAGCTCTTGCAATCACCGCCAGGATCACCAAAGCCCGTAACAGCATCAAGACTGCCACAGTCCGGAGGATTGGCTGCTCCATTGAACTTAGTTTTGAAGTAAGCTCTTATCGGATGATGATACAGTATTACTGCCGAGAACTCCTTAGCGAACTCCGGGTCTTCAGGATTTTCTGAAGGCAGCTGGTAAAGAGTAGTTTCTCCCGAAGGCATCTTTATTCTCTCGAAGAATGCGTTGAGCCCTTCCATTTCTTCAACCATCGCTTCATTAAAATCGAAGTTCTTCAAGGCAAGATAACCCTCGCCTTCTAACGTAACTATGTTCTTATTTGTCGTTTTTGCCATCTCGATCTTCCTCCTAGTTGTATATGACCTTGCAAATTGTTTTAGCCCACCTGCCCCACCTTCAGCAGATCTGCCATAGCCGCAGCATGAGGGCACTTACCCCTCACTTCGCAGTATTCCAGGCACTTCTTACCATGCCAAGTCTCTTTTATCGAGCATGGCGTCGGTAGTGTCCTTGTGCGCAGAGCTGACTTGAGCATCTCAGATTTCTTGCCAAAATACCGCAGAAGCCATCGGTCACTGATTCTGTTGATGGGTATGATGTAGACCTGTTTGTCTATGCCTCTCTCTGCAGCTGTCTTGAGACATGAGTCACGGCAAAGGGCCTGTATAAACATTTTTTTGACTTCGAACCCAGATTGCTCCAGCAACAGCCTATAGTAATTGAGTTGCACCGCCCAATCCCAAACATGGCGCACACCATCATAACGGAACTCCTTGCGAGTCTTGGGCTTCCCCTTCCTGGCTCCCGTCTTGTAGACCTCACCTGTAGGCACGTCAACCTTATAGATCCCCAAAGCTTTAGCCAGCTTGTAAGACGAGGTTACCTTGAGGTCGCCCAGCACACCTTCCTCCCCATCGATGATTTTCCCATAAAGGTCGAACTTACCGCTGGTAACCTTGTCCTTCAGCCGTATTTCCCCGAGTATTTCCCCGGAGGTGTGCCCCTCATGTATGGTGTGGACAGCCTGCCCGTGAAGGGAATACAGGACATCCTGTGGAGCTACGGCATAGCTGGTCTTTTTCTTCAGATAGATTTCCCGCACACCACCAATCAGCTCTGTCACGGTTGCTCCCTTAATCCCACGATCAAGGGACTCTGCCACAGCTCTTAGGGTGGGCAGAAACATGCACCGTTGTTTCTCAGGACAAGCAGCCAGACAGCGCTTGATGGTAATACTTCGCCCACTGGGGCATACGAATTTTGTCGCTGGCATCTTCAACCCTCCTGCCATAAATCTTCATAATAGTGGTCCTGTACGAACCAATGCATCAGGTGCTGCTTGGGAAATCTTGCTCTTTGCCCCAGTTCGCTCATTAGCGCCACGTCCTTTCCCGCCGCTTCCCCTTGGGCTACTATACGGCATCCCAGAGACATGCTCATATAGTGGTTTCAGCACTTCGTCTCCGTATGCCCAGCGGTATTCCTCTATTTCCTCCGGGTAACAATAGTCCAGCAGCCTGTTGTATAAGTCTTTATATTTCCAAGGAACATCAGAGGGAACGTAATACCCATGCTCCTGCTCCAAATACTCATACCGTGGGAAATTCTCGCCCGATGCCTCTTCAATGATTTCCCCGACTTTCTCAATCACAGCCTCCAACTGGCTCCGATTGATGTATTCATGCTGCGAATGCGGGTTATAATAGCCAGCAGACAGGTTGACTGCTGCCATCCCCATGGCCGGAGCAATAAGGACGATATCGCTGAAGGTGCCATAATCAGTCTGGAATCCCTTGCTGGAAATATAGTCTTCAAATTCCTGGTTGTAACAATCATAGTAGACAGCGTCCTGCTTGCCCTTGCGATCAAGCTCCACGATACACTTGATGTTCTCCAGTTCCATTGGGAGCTTCTTCGCACCATACCACTGGACAAAGGCTTTGGCCCCGCCACCACCTCTTTCCTCATCACACGTAAATAATAGCCACGGCTTCTTGTCTGACTGCTCCCAGGCCCTGACCAAACCATAAACACCACACCTGTCATCGCCGCCTATGCCCTCAGGGGACATTAGGATATTGCCATCTTCACTAAAGCAGATGGTCTTGACCCTTTCTCGATGTACAGTGTCCAAATGAGCCACAAGTAATACGGGTGCTTCGCCCTTGACCAGCAGGAACTTCCCCACACAAGCAACAGTATTACCTTCATATAGCTTTTTCAGCTGACTGAACAAATTTCTCTGGGAGAGCCTTATCACATCTTCCAAGGTAATCATGCCACCAGCTCCCTCTCTGCTTCCTCTTTCTCCTTTTCCCGGCGCTCCATACAATGACAGCAGACACGTTCACCGTTTTCTTCCCCAGTTACCTCATTCTGAGGATAGTAGCAGCCACATTCGGAGCAGTAGGCATAATACCTATCACGGCAGCTGGCACAGACGTAAATAACGGTTCCCTCGCTATTAGACACGGGATACACATCCCCGAAATACTCACCGCAGGAGTCACACCGAGAGGTACCTTCCTCCTCATCTTCATCCTCTTCCCCACAGTCCTCACAATACAGGTTGGTGTTGATCTCAGTTCCGCAGCAGATGCAAAGCCCGTAAGTACCAACGTAGAAGGGCTCAAAGCTATCAGCCTTATCCTGCCGTATGCTGATTTTTGCTCCAAAGCCCTTATACATCCAATCTGGGTAACCACCAAAGCCAACACCGGCGCTGATCTTGCAATGTGTATTATTGAAGTAATTGTAGGTCTGCCAAAGATTGGCAGCCTGTTCCAGCTGAGACAGCTCCCTCTGAACCAGATCTCGATAGATTCTTGCTTCAGCCTGCACGCCATAGGTTCCCCCAGACGTATTGTACAGACGGCTCTGGAGCAGAACCCCGTTGCCTGGCTTATAGGCAAAAACCTGGCGCATGGTCTTGCGATTATTCAGCGTCTCTGGGTTATCAGGGTCAGCCGCCACAAAGGCAATGAAGCTGTAGTTATCCCGCGCATAGCCGGAACAGCCGTTGTTATACCTGTAGGCCGTAGAATTAAGAGAGTGACAGCTTGTGAGGGTGCTTCCCCTGTCATCATCCTTCGGGTTGCTCATGGTCAGGAAATGGGCCGGGTTCAAGGACACAAAGAACTTGAAGTCAATCTTCTTGGCAGAAAGCTCATCAGCAAACTGGGCAAACAGTCTCTGAAAATCACTTCCGGCTCTATCGTCAGAAATCCCCAGCGCATCACATAGAGCCTTGAAGATGCGGCTCCTCTTCTTGTGTGGGGCATAGGCTCTGGGCGACAAGGCCCGGATGGCTTCAATGTAGTGAGTTTTGTCCCCCTTCTCAATGGCAAAGAAGTTCACAGCCCTGCTCAGCAGTCCCTGCCTTTCTTCATCACTGCCATCAAACGCAGGAGCCAGTATGTCATCAGCAAGGCTTCTTATGCGCTCATAGTCGGGATTATGGGTGCGGGTGCCGTTGATAACCAAAGCATCCAGCTCTTCGTTCCAGACCGGCGAAGTACGGAAAAGCTGGCGCAGCTCCATCTTGGCGTAGGCATTATCCCTGGCCAGCCGGTCAACGAATTTATCTGTAATATCTTCAAGTACCCCTGTTTCACTGGTATAGGTACCGTAGTCTTCTATTGCTTTCCAGATATTACGTCTGTTCTTCTCTACGATTTTTGCAATCTCAATGTCCATTTATGTTCCCTCCTGCAGTCTAGTTGCAAAACAGCATCAAAAAAGGGCATGACCTACGCCATGCCCACAACCAACTTATCACGTCAGCCTTTGCTGTCCCTATCTTCGGAAAGCTTGTCTGCACCCCACTTGAGCAAAACTCCCAACGCCTCCGTTGCAAGCGCAAACCAAACATCATTCCCCTTCATGATGCCATCTCCTTTCTAAAAGGTGTCACATTGCCTCCGGGAAGTGCCAGTGGCGCAGCACTCTTCCCCGGCAAAGCAAGAATTTCACCGCCAATACGCTCCAATTCTGTTGCCCGCTCATAATCTGCCACGTTCTGAGAAGCTGCGGTAACAGCATTCAGCAAGCCATAGCGGGTGTTATCCCCACTTAGGAACAACTGCCTGAAAATATCTCCCTGCTCATTTTCGGTGAGATTGAAGCTATCCGCTAAAAGCCGAACTTCCTCCATGGGCTGATGCTCCAAGGGAATCTGCATAGCTTCCTGCATTTTCCCTACGGTCAGCATGAACTTACTCTCATCCACAGCGCAGCGCACTGTATCGGCTACCTTCATAAAGAAAGCCTTGTCATCCTGGGCCAGAGTCTCATCGCTATACAGCTCATAGGCCGTATCATAGTTTTCCACCTGCCTGCCAACATGACGCTTCTTCTGGCTGAAATCCTTCACAATCATGCCATTCCTGCAGACCAGACGGAAAATCATAGGCTCCACAGTCAGATTGCCCAAACCCACCTCGCTGTTAGTAATGACAAAGCCTGCCTGTACTGCATCCCCCACCGTCACCTCTGCCTTCATGCGGCGGTTAATGACCTTGAGGTACAGGTGCGTGTCCGTAATCTCACAAGATTCGATGACAGCCCCCTTCATGTCCTTGATGATAGGCAATACTGCTGCACAAAGTTCCAGATTGTCCAAACGGCGGTAGCGGTCAGAGAGAAAAGCCCTCACATTGCCATCCATGATACGGAGCATACGCCGGTCGCGGCTCTGCTGAAGCCAGTTATTGACATTGGAATCCAACAATACCGGCGCTTCCTTCTGCATCCGCTGGTAGTATCTCAATGGTATTCCCAGCCGCGTAGAAATCTGCTGGTGGGCCAAAGGATTCACGCCAAAGTCCAGCAGTTTGCCCCTCATAGACAGCCTGGAGCCACCATCCTCTGTTGCAAAGGTCAAAGTACGACTATCTGCTACAAAATCTTGCCGAGCATTGCGCTGCCTCTGCAGCTCCGTTCCCAGCTCTTCTAAGGTTCTCCCCTGTTTCATGTAAATGCCTCCTTTTTTCGCATAAGAAAAGGCACAGGCAATAGAGCCTGTGCCGGAATCACTTTTATAATATGCAGTTGAAATTTGTCATTTTGTCAGCTTATGAATTTAACATTTCAATACACCTAAGAGCATCCTCCTCTTGCAATCCAATCTCCGAATCAGTTTGCACAAGATTTGTACCTGTGAACTCTTCCATATCATCATCATCGTCCAAGATAACGAATCTTTCAACCAACTTTCTGTTATCATCAAGCCATTGACGTATTTCATCCCCCCGGCACGATAACCCGGACAGCACAGGCGTGCTGTCCATAATCTCCAGACCATATTCACCTAACCTGTTTGAAAGCGTATTTCTTGCCTTAGCGAATCCAGCCCGCCACGATGAGGACAAAACAATCTTGGCTCCTGTAGCTTTGACAATCTCCTGCAACAATCGGAAATGAGAATCTGTCCGCAACTTGATTGAATTTCCATCCTGCTTTGAATTAAGCACACCATCCACATCTAAAAATATCACTTTCAAAAACATCCCCCCCTCTATGCACTTATGTAAATTAGAAAACTCAAAGCCCTCTATTTGTCTGCCTTGAGCCATGGCACATTATTCAATGTGCCCCCACAATTTATGGAAAAAATGCTGTTGCGAATGAGTATCACCCATCTCAGTTTGATGTTTCACATGTACAATAGTACTTGAAAGAAGGTGAACATCATGCTGAGATTGCCTGAAATCGGCTCCCACGCTGCCTATAGGCAGCTCCTCTCCCAACGCATTCACAACAGTCGCCTCAAACGCTTCGACAAGAAGAAGCACAAGCTGGCAGTCAACCTCCTGGCTATTGACCTTTCACCGGTTGACGAGATTATGCGTCCCTTTTTACTCAGCGGAAGGTCGTCCTGCATGGCTACCTTCCTCTATGCTGCGTTCCTACTTGCTTTCCGTCTGGCTTAAGTCTAACTCTCTTGTTGGCTGGGCTGAACGTCTGCGCTCTGATGAGTCTCTGGCCATACTATCAGGCTTTTCACCCGACCATACCCCATCCTTCGGCGCTTTTTATGACTTCTTCCATCGCCTATGGCCAGGAGGCAACAATTTCTTGCCTCACCTGCGCTACCGCAGGAAGAAACCGCCTAAAGGAAAGAGCAATGGCGAAAAGTCTCCGTCCTTCGACAAAGATCATGCTGCCACCGTCATCAAGTTTTTTGATGGACACAGTGCCGGAGGTATCCTCATGACCAAGCTGCACATCATCGGTGAAATCTACAACAGGGTATTCCTGGCCGGTTCGATTCACAAAGATCTTCTGGATGTCAGGAAACTGGTTCTGGCCGGTGACGGCACTCCAGTGCAGGTTTCTAACCGTGAGCGAAGCCACTCGATGTGCGATTGCTATAAAAAGGGCATCGACAGTTGCCACCACAAGCGCTGGTTCTCCCAGCCCGATGCCAATTGGGGCTGGGATTCGTCCAGAAATTTCTTTTACTTTGGCTATAACCTCTATCTCTTCACGGATGCTAACTCCGGATTGCCTGTCTTCCCTATCCTGGAGCGTGCATCCCGCCACGACCTTCCTGCCATGCTACACGGACTTGCCTGCATCAAGGCGTTCTTTGCGGACTGGAATATTTCCGCTTTGATCCTTGATTCCGCACACGATGCAACTGCTGTGTACGAAATGTGCAGCAAAAGCAGCATAACCCCCTTCATAGACTTGAATCCTCGTGGTACCAAATCAGCTGAGGAGAAGGGATATACAATAAGTGATGACGGTGTGCCAATCTGTCCTCTTGGACTTCCCCTGAAACCTGATGGCACTGATAAGAAACGGCACAGAGCCAAATATATTTGTCCGAAGACAAAATACGCAGAAAGGCTATGCTTGTGCGACAAGCGCTGTACCAAATCCACTTATGGTCGTGTTGTGCATATAAGCCTTAAGGATAATCCACGGCTGTTCTGCGATCCTCCACGCGGTTCACCTCAATGGAAGCAAATCTACAACAAGCGCACATCTGCTGAACGGGCCAACAAACGCATAAAGATTGACGGGCTACTGGAAGAAGGACGCCATCACTCTTCCATGATGTGGTATATTAGGTTATTCGCAATAATATCCGTCATACACGTAAAGGCCTGGCGTAAGCATGCGTGAACCCTGAAAAACTATATTTTTCAGAGGCTGGTTTTTCTGCGCCAATTTTCTCATACACTTTCAAGCTAAGGTATTTCAGCTTCGTGTAAAAACATTTCCCATCACCTCAATACTAACAGCCGTCCATTCTCATTTAGATTGCCGTGTTTTCTAAATTACATCACTTTTATAGCCGATGCACAATTTTATATTTCTTTAATCACCATACGCATTTCACGTATCAACTCGATGCATTCCGATGTAGAAGTAGACGAACTGTTAATACGTTTTAAGCAGGCATTAATTATTTGATGTTTAACGTAATTATTGTAAGATATATCGTATTCCTTCAATCCAAATATCCTTTTATCATCAGTCGCAGAATCTGAGTCCAAAATAGTATTTACATTATAGGCATTTTCAATATTTTCCTTTGTGCAATCAGATAAGTTATCCATAAAGAAAGTGAAGTGCTTAGTCATACTACCTATTTCTGTAAGGTAGGTTTCCAACATGATACAATTGTTGCTATCCCCCGAAAGGCAAATGTCCACATTGCCATCCGTCCATATAACGGAAGGCAGGAATTCATGTATATTACCCACACTCTCTACGTTATGACGAGCAAGAATTTTTTTAAACGCTGACTGTGCTACTTTTATATTTTTTATCTGTAAGCCATATTTCTTAGCCTGATCGTCGCTTCCTGTAATGAAATCGCACAATTCACCAAAGGTAATACCATCTGTGCGGTAAGTAATACAAAGATCGTACAGCTTCTTTTGCCTGAATGAGCACATTATCTCTTTTAACCTGTCATGACAAGGGATAAGCACTTCTCCAACTACCGTCATGTAATACAGAGACATTTCGTCCGATTCGTCCATTCCATCTGATAGGTGTGACATATCAGTTATGTTCATCAAGTCTTCAATACCACTGCCAAAACAAACATTTTTATGAAGAATTTCTTGAGCAAAGGGTATAACACGTACATCTGATAACATACTTAAATTCCTCCTCCCACCTTCCTTGCCCACCTACACTTTTCTATGCCAGGCATTCTTGATAAACACGGAGATATGCTTCCAAAATTTTATAATCTATGCTCTTTGTTCTATCGAAAGACATCTTCTCTAATTCCAACGGGTATATCGATTCCTTCGATTCTGATGCCTTTATATAATTATTATACGCCTCTTTCTTTCGCTCTTTCCAGCGCCCATAACCGTAAAAGCAGATATTCCCCTTAGTAAAAGCAGCCCAGCCATCACCAGCCTTTATCGCCTTATTCAGCCATTTTATCTCATGCTTCAACTTAGCATTTGGATTCTTTCTAGCAGCTTCCGCAAATGACCCAGCAATATATTCACGACCTAGACGACCAATTCTCTCCAAGCCACTATCCTTTACAGCCTGCTCAAGCCAGTCCATATACCTTTTTGATAAATCACCTTCCCATGTCTCCTTAGCCATCTGATAGTATGAACGAGCTTTTTCATGATCTACCAATCTACCAAGTTTTCCCTTCTCATAGGCTTTTCCCAAGAAGAGCATAGCTGGCACATCACCAACATTTGCCAGTTTCTCCTTGCTCCTGATTACTTCATCAAAATGCTCCAACTGCTCCAATTTGGCACACAGTCTCCCGCATTTTTCTTCATAATAGCTGGAAATACTGCTGACCGCCTCAGCAGTTAGGTCAACTATCCTTAAAAATGGAGTAAAGCACATAATACCACAAAACAGAAATTTCTGTCTGTGCTTCTCTCTTTCCTTTTCCCATTCAGGCAATTTCTTTTTCATTTCCAGTATGCCCTGCTCAGTGCATCCTTCTATTACCGAAGCAACAAAACTCTCAAGTGTTGGATTCTGTTCGGCTCTCCTCAATGCATCTTCATCCAGATTGTACTTCTTGCGAATATCCGGAAACTTTTGCATACATTGACTTAAAAACTCAGCTTCATCAAATTCCTTGTATTCTATCTCATCAAAGAATTCCACTTTTATGCCTCCTCCCTCATTAGTCAAAATCATCCATTTTCAGTTTGAAATCATTCAATCATCTCAACTTCCTTAACTCATATACTTTTCCAAACAGTAAATAACCAGCCTATTACTCGCAACTAACAGTTAATCTTTAATCCTAATTACTTCATCTAAAAGATTCATTTTTTCCATTTTAACACGTAGCCTATAACATTTTTTACAGTAATATCTAGACATACTACTCACCATGTCAGCTGTATCATCAATTACCGTTGGCGGTGTAGTAGATTCTATACAATCAAAATTATACTGCGCACAATCTATTCTATTGTTCTTTTTCATTTTCAAAATACCATGCTCAGTACATCCTTCTATTACCGGTGCAAGCAATCTATGAAGTATTGGATTCTCTTTTGCCTTCATTAATGTATCTTCATTCAGATTGAACCCCTTACGGATATCTGCGAACTCGTGCATACATTGACTTAAAAATTCTGTCTCATCAAAAGCCTTGTGTTCTGTATTGATAGTTTTTTTGTTTTCCGATATTGGCCGTTTTATCTTTTCCTGTGAAATCAATTTTTCGAGATATTCCTCACTAAACCTGCTATAAAACAACTCCACTATACTTTTTACCGCTTCTTTCGCATCCTCACCCTCAGCAAGTATATCCAGCTTTGTTCCCTGTTTCCATACAAAGGGTCTTATCCCACCAGGAAAGATTGATTCTATCATCGAGCGAATATACATCGTCTGTAAATTCTCAAGGGCTACACAATGCCCTTGAAAGTTAAACTTTATATCTGCTTTGAAGGACTCACCTAATTCCATCAACGTAGATATATTCTTACTTATATCCTCCTTAATATTGTGATATATATACACAGTTGCCTTAGCACAATTATTCTCGTATATAACCTCCGGCACACATTCATCCAACTTTAATTCTTTTATAGCCTTCCAACTAGAATTATCGGCTGCCTTCTTTAACCATTCTTTTGCTATCACTTCATCTTTAGGTACACCTTGCCCCCATTTATACATCATGCCTATCCAGTACATACTCTCAGCAGTATATTCATCTGGTTCAAAACTTTTATCAGTAATGGCAAGAAATTCTTCAATTGCCTCCTTATATTTTCCTTTTTCTCTTAACCTGCAAGCCTCTTCAACATATCCCTTCCGATGAACACTCGGGGTATTGAAGTAAAAAGCCATTGCATTTCTCGCCTTTTGATACCCTGCGTCAGCAGCACGTCTAAACAACTCTTTAGATTTATAAAAGCTCTTAGGAACACCAATGCCTGACTTATACATACAGGCTACCAGATACATCGCTTGAATATCACCTTCAGCAATTGCCTTTTCATAGCAGTCCAGCGCTGTATCATATTGCTTTAAACTATAGGCTCGCCTACCTTTATCCAGCCAGCTATTCTCCATTTCTTTGTCCCCCGCCACAATATTTACACTCTCCACTACAATCAATCAAATTTATCAGTCTTCACTTTAAATTCCTGCACTATGCTCTCAATAGATTTTTCAACCTCTTCCCGGCTTCGTGCTCCCGTTGCCTGTTTTCGTAGATTAGTATTGATTGCTTCGCCGCATTCCTGCAGTGCCACCTGAAGATTATGTACTGAATCTCTTACCTTGGCATACACATTTTCCCTATCTTCATCGGTGACACATTCCTCCATGGCCCACTCTGCCTCGCTACGAATGTCTTCTATCAGACTATACAAAGCGTCTGCATCATCTCTGGCCTTTTCAGCCTCTTTATCAGAAGCATCCAGTATAGCTGCCAACGCCAATCCTGCCAAACCGCCTACAGCCAAAAGCAATCCATTCTTTGCCCAAGTCATGGAAATATCCTCCTTACTGCTAATCAATATCTCTATGCTTATATCATACGAAGATTTCCGAGCAAAGTGGTATCCTGACAGGCAACTTTTGGCACTTTATTTGCAATCCCGCCAGTTTGTCAAAGGCTTGCAGTCATGCCTATACAAAGCCTCATTGACCTCATCTATGTTATAACGCTTCGCCTCCAGAAAATATGCCACAATCATATCACTCAAGCAGCTATCTGATAAGGCATATCCTGCCCGCTTCAGCAGATCGGCCGCTTCCTCCATAGACAGATGCAATGCTACGACGAAGGCCAGTACAGTTTCCTTTGTCGGATGATAATGTATATTATTGCGGATTTTTGCAAAGTGCCCCTTGGTTATCCCCACTGCACTATAAATCTCTACCGGCTTGCGCTTGTGCTCCTTTATCCACCACATAAGTTTTTTAGAAAAAGACATCTGAAACTTAGATGCCAAGTAGCCTATCCCCTTGAGAAAGTCTTCGCTTATCGCAGCTACTGCTCTTCCTGACAAGGCAACCACAGATGTTTTAGGAGATTCTTCTGGTTCATCTTCAAATCTTTTACTACTGTTCATTCTGGACGATGTATCGTTCCAGTTCATCCTTCAATTCCTAATCTAACATCCGTCATCCCTCCTTAGCCTTTTTATAGTATTCGCTATTTCTCCTACAAACATAACACCTGCTAAGATTCTCATATCACCTAGCAGCGAAAGCACAGTCCACCATATCCACAGCACCTACTAACAGGCAGATGCAACTCCATAACTTTTTAGGTGACAGGATAGACATCAATTTTTCATAGCAGAAAAGCACAGACTCAATCAGCCCGTGCTTTTCTACTGGAATATGGTATATGTTTGAAATCAAAAAAATTTTCTTACACAATCAAACTCGCTGTCCTAGGCAACCACATTATAGATTTCACTTATGACATATCATATCTTGTGCATCTGTATCTATTACTTTTCAGCCATCATCTTAGAAAACTTCTTAGCTGTAGCAACATTTCCATCTCGTACACCTTGTTTATGTCCATCACCATATCCCTTATCGTAATGCTCATCTGCAATACTATCGTCACTAATAGCTCCTGCAACATTAGCAATCACAGCTCCTGCAGCAGCCGCCACACCCAGGCCAATAGCCTCCGGTGCCAATATTGCAGCAGCTGCTGCGCCACCAACACCTCTTGCTACAGTTTTAATTACACCCATTCTTCCCCACTCCTTACTTCAAATTAAATAGAGAATCCCCATCTTGCTAATTGCTGATTTACTTCATCTTCTTCTTTTTTTAATTCTCCATCTAATGTCATATTCACAAATTCTCTCTTTATCTTTCTTATCTTCTCCTTATCGTTAAGCAATCTCCATAATGTGACCAAAATACCACCTACATCAAGCTTCTTTACATTTCTCGTTGCTCCAACATAACCTACGTTTATCAGTGATGACAATGTATTTGAATAGGTAAGTATTTTCCGTGTTCTCACTTCATACAACTTCAAATCTTCTCCCGGATTATAGAATAAGCGATGACACATTTCGATTAGTTTATTAATCAATATTGCCATAGATGCACTTTTTGTTGTACCCCAAACATCTATCTGTTGCCCTACTAAAAAACCCGAGAATTCCGGTGATATGACATTTATTACAGGGATTGGTAACCCCTGTGTCGTAAACATATCTGTACAACAATGTGCTACCTGTCTTGCCAGTGCTGCACCTATAACTTCTGGTTTATCTTGTAATATTTCTCCTGTCCATTTCATTACATGATATAAATCTGTCTTTCCATCTATTCTCTGTTCTTTCACATGATATGAAGGAAATGCCGATGTCCAATCATTGACAGTTAATGTATTTGTAGCAATATTTGCTGTTCCAAAAATCAACCCTGCTAATGGGTCGTGTCCAATCGCCTTATATCGGTGATTGGTTCCACTCAAACCTGGCATATCATCGTAAATACCTATAAATCTTTCTGAACGTTTAATTGCATCATACGGTACTGTATGAGAAATAAGACTTTCCCCTATTGACCTTACGGTGGCAGGTAAATAATCATTATTTATTTTCTCTCCTATACTTCTAAAAGTTTTATCTGCATCACTGGCTTTTTCAAATCGTTGCATATCTTTACCAAAGAAAACCCATCTCAACGTTTGTAACACAGCTGCAACCATCAAAAAGCCCATATCAGTGCTTGTCAATGATGTTTTATTCCCGAATTCCTCAACTGCACTGTAATAGCTTCTCATATGCTTACTATGAACTTCCTCAACTTCTTCATCTGTTAACAATAACATGTTATAATACTCTTCTTCTGTCATTGTCTCCACCTCTTAACTAAAACATAATTTCAATTGTCAAGCTATAAAAAAATGATATGTAGCAATTAGCGCCTAACACCCAATACCACATACCGTATCTAAACTGCAAATTCTTTATTGTAATTTTTCTTAAAATAATAAATAACCAGATCGTATCAACTTATTTTTTTATGTAGAATTAGAAGCTACAACACATTCATCCGCAAGCCTATGCGCCGCTGCGCTGCTTAAATAATCCAAATAATGCTGGCAGGGCTTCTCAGACATCAAGACACAAACTGGAACCCCTAATGCCCTAGCTATATTTATCATAGCAGTGCAGGTAATCCCCTTATGCAAATTTGCTCTCTCTATCTGGCTAATATATGCGCCACTTACATTGGATGACTCTGCCAACTCCTCCTGCGTCATATGTTGTAAAACACGGAATCTATATACATTGTCACCAATGGTTCTATAGCTCTGTTCCAGTTCCTGCAAACCATCTCACCTCCTATTCAAATTACATTATTAATATTTTTGCAAATAATCGTACAAAAGTCCAGCCACCCAGGGTTTAGTTTTCTTACCGTAGGTAAAGTAATTTGTAAAATCAACTATATCCTAGACATTTCAGTGCCCCGTCCCACGTATAGTATATGAATCAGCAATAAAATTTTTCCAATAAAGGGATAGGGCCGGAAGGGTGATCCTGACGGCTCACCCTTCCGGCCCTAAAGCTGTACCAACCTAAATAGCAATTCGGGGAGAGCCACAGAATTTAGGCTCTCCCCTTTTAATGATTTTCACTTTTATACATCTTAGCTCAGAGGGGGAGAGCCTAAATTCTTTGTCTCTTCCCCTCATTGCTTTCTGCTTCGCCTCACTGGTAATCAAAGGTAACGCTACGGAAACTAACATAATAGTAAGCAATTCCAGAAACCATGAAAGGGTGTTAGATAATGAACATAGAAAAGAACATATTAACGGTTTCCGAAGCAGCATGCGTTCTCTCATGCAGCGCATATAATGTGTACCGTCTAATCCATACCAAGTCTCTAAGAGCCTTCAAAGACGCAGAGGGCCGTCCTTGGCGTATACCTGAATCCAGCATCAAAGATTATGTTGCCTCCCGTATGAGCAACAATGATTTCTCAAGATGAAATCTGCCCTTCCAGACTTTGTAGTAATTTTCTTTATTTCTGCAGACATGACTATAAAGCATTAAAATTAGGGGGCATCAAATCATGGAAAACAACAGCGAATCCTTAATCACCGTAGACGAGCTTTGCGAGGAGCTGATGATAGGTCGTAATGCTGCTTACAGCTTGCTGGCTTCAAATCAGATAAAGGGCTTCCGCATAGGCAGGATTTGGAAAATCCCCAGGGAAAGCATCCAGCGTTACATCCGGGAGCAGAGCAAAATATAGCATCATAAAAAAGCAATGCCCCGAACCAGCCTTAGGTTCGGGGCACCACTTTCCTTTAGAATAATTCACCAGTTGTTGTCCACAAAGGACGCAGCCTCTTCCAGAGGCATATTATACCGCTTAGACAGCTCTTGAACCGCTACGTCTTTACTGAAGTTGAGTTCTCTTAGCATGGCTATGATATTGAGCCTTCCCTCGTTGATGGCTATATTTCGACCTTCGTTACGGGCATCGGTGAGCATATCTTCTATTGCCTTGCACATTTTGCTCATTACCAATCACCAATTCTGATTTACAAAAGACATAGCATCATCCTGAGACAAGGTATATCTCTTTGCCAGTTGCTGTATAGCTACATCCTTGCCGAAATTAAGATCTCTTACAGTAGCGACGACATTGAGCATCCCCTCATTAGTAGCCTCGTTGCGTCCTTCATCAATACCCGCGTTGTATCCCTTACTAATCCCCTCATCACGGGCATCGGTAATCATATCTTCCAATGCCTTGCACATTTTACTCATTGCCACTTACCAGTTCTGGTTTACAAAAGACATCGCATCATCCTGAGATAAAGGATATCGCTTTGCCAGTTGCTGTACGGCCGCCTCCTTGCCAAGATTATAGTCTCTTGCCATAGCTATGACATTGAGCATTCCCTCATTGGTAGCCTCCTTACGCCCCTTGTCCATTCCTTCATTTAGGGCATCAGTAAGCATATCATCTATCGCCTTGCACATATCAATCCTCTCCTCTCCCACGGGAAGGTTGAAATTCAGGCCAGCACAGACGCTTATAATCTGGGCTGCCAGTCTATCCAGTGATCTATAAGCTTTGTTGCCATTTACCAGCTGGGCCAGCTCCGCCTTGCTGACGGAGTGCTTGATGAACTTCAGCACATCCTTCAAGTCAGACTTGAAAATATCCAACTGCTGGTCTGTCATCATGGCCGGAGCAACCAAATTCACCTTATAGTCATTGGCGTACCTCAGTACACTCTCGTCTATCCCCTCAGGATACATCTCCCGCAAGGTAGTTGGCGCATCCCATGCCTCTGCGCCCCAGTATACCACTATGGTTATGACTGGCAAGATTTTATCGTCACGGTGGAAGCCGCTCAGATACTCAGCCTCATCCCTGCCGTGGTCACGCGCCTTTTTATGGGAACTGGCCGTGGCTGCAACCTGCTCCGTCAAAGTCATAGCATCGTAAAGCATGTTTCTCACTGGCATTGCCAGATGGATTTTGGACTGGTTTTCCACGCCCAGTATGCAATAGGCCACCCTGCCGTCTGTTTTCAAAGCCAGCTTCAGCACATCCCTGGCCTTCTGCTCAGGCAGTACCGCTCCAGCAGAACCATAAGGCAGGACAATGCTTGCAGTGTCCATATCCCTCAGTTTTCCCGGCTGAATACGCTGCTCCCCGCCATAGCAGAAGCCATTGAACAGGTCCGCAAAGCGGTCAGGCTGCTTCATGTACTCTTTGGTTACAGAATCCTTGTCGCCCAATTGTTGGCACCTCACTTCTTACCTACGATTATACCACAATTGTTCAGTATGCCATAGCCAAGGCTCTTCGCTTCCAAAAGTTGTAAAAAAGTTGTAAATACAAGTATGCCCTGCTCACGAAACCTGTAATATCAAGGGTTGGAGAGTTCAAGTTCGTATGCTGCCATGGCAGACAAATAAGATTTTCTTCATAGCTTGAAAACTCCTTACGTTGATTTTACCAACAGACGCTTATGGTCCAGGCTGCCAGTCAATCCGGGGATTTATTATTTGGTGATTCTACCGGATTGACACTCCCTATCGCCCTCACCACACACGCTTGAACTGTACAGACGCGAAGATGTCCTTGTCATGGGCCCCCTTCTGGAGTTGGGCTTCGCCATTCAGGAACCAGCCCTTGGCAAATTCGGTCTCTCCGGACAGGGAGAAAATGAAGTGGGTCTTATCCTGATTGTTTCTGAGGGTATAGAACCGGTCGTCATTGCCCTCATAACTGAAGGAAAGCTCAGGATCTGCTCCGACAAAGGCATGCTTCACTCCAAGGCGCATGCCGTAGCTGCCACGCTTCAGATAACGCTTCAATTCCACCCCCAGCTGTCCCGCAAAATAGGTGTTGTGCTTCCCTGCGACATGCTGGTTGAAGATGCCCGCTCCGTTTTCCGCGTAGGCTTTCTGGTTCAGCCAGGAAAGCTGGAGGTTGACGTAGGGGCTGACATGCCAGGTCCTGCCATCATTTGCATGGAGGTCATACTTATACTCTCCTCCGATTTCTACCAGACGGGAGTTGTACCTGGCCTCTGCTCCAAGGCCATACAAGCCTACGCCACGACGCAGCTTGTTCCGGGTCCAGCCATAATCCGCATAGAGATAGGCATCGGCGGCATCCTTGTGGTAGCCCGCGTAAACGCCAAACCTGGTATCGTAGATATCGCTCCTGCTGGACGGGGCGCCAAGTCCCATGGTCTGATAGCTCAGGAATACGCCCCCCCGCCAGTTTTCGTTCAGCATGCGGTCATATCCTCCTGATACGGCGCTCCCATGATAGTTTGCTCCGCCCCTGAGGTCGCCCCAATTCTTGGTGAACTTTACCCAGGCATTATTATCCTGTGCCAGGGGGAGCTCCGCACGCATCTTGATGCCCTTCTCTTCTCCTCCATCCGCAAAATGACTCACCGGAAAGGTCACCTCTACAGGCCGGGTGGAGAAGGCTGTGCTCAGGCGGTCGGAAATCACGCGGCTGGCAACAGTGCTCTGCTGGACAAGGGAGGCCATCTGCGGGGCGCTGGATGAACTGATTTCCGTGAAGGCACGTTTGGCAGCTGATGGACTAAGACTGTAAAGGCTGCGCATCTCATTTCTCCGGGCATCACCCAGGAGGCTCTTCTGCATAGTTTCCATGGCATCATAGACCTCAGCCTGCTCTGCCGTCAGTTCTCCAAGATTGTTGGCCGAATATGTCCTTACCTTCACGGTGTTTCCTTCTATGGCCCCCGTTGTCGAGAGCATCCCCGTGGCGGCGTAGAGCTTTCCGTCAGGATTTGCCAAGGTACCTGTTACCGCCCCTGCCTTCAGCACGGTCAAGGTTTCGTCAGGCAGGGCATTAGTGGCAGAAATCGTGGAGCCATCCACCTTAGCTGTACTACTGACGGAGATATGACCCTGAGAACCGCCGCCGTAAGCGCTCAAAGTACCATCAGAAACGAGATTTCCCTTAATGGACATGCTGGTATCGCCAGAGTATGCGCCAATGGTGCCGTGGTTAATGAACTTGCCCGTGGTATCATCTGAAAAGCCATCTGCCATGCGTGAGGTCATATCATTTACTGTATATGTTCCACCGAAAAGCCCGGCTCCTTTTGAAACATTTACATTAACAACATCTGCCGTTCCCGTATATACCAGATCGCCACTCTTCACGTTCATCTTCATATTGTCGGAGCCACTGACATTTCCTTGATAGAGCATGGCCCCGTCTTGCATATCAAAGTTCAAGTTAGTCACCAAGTCGGGGATATAGTCGGCATAAGCGTACTCGCCTCCGTTATATTGAATCATCAGGGGCTTGATGATTCCGTTCTTTGTCTCCACTTCATTGGTATCTCTATTTTTTTCCTGATAGGTGGTGTTTTTTTCAGTATCGAAAATTCCCTGTTCTTCAGAAAAATGCTTCCAATCAGAAGTGATAGCGCCGCTTATTTCTGCCCCTTTTTTCACGTTGATATTTTTGACAAAGGCATTTCTGCCGATATAGATTGCATTTTCCCTGCCGGAAATTTTGCCGGACAAATTGAAGTCTGTAATCAATTCTCCCTTCAATTCATCGGCAGAGGCATTGTAAGTGTTGCTGTTCATATCGTTCAGAACTTTATTTTCAGCCTTGGTGATTTCGCCAGTGTAGGCACTGACCCCACGACTGTAGCGAATGTAGGAGCCACGGTACTCATCAAGAGCTCCATTGGAGCTCGAGCCAAAGTTGAATTCCACCGCATTGCCGCCTGCTCCATTGGCCGTCACATTTCCCGCCAAATTGAGATTTTGATGGCATCCATAGGCAAATAAGATGCCCTTCCCTCTATAACCGTCCCCATGGATTTCAGTTGATGCGGGTACATTTATCGTATTCCCTTCGCCGTCCACCCGGATGCCTGTTGCTCCAGCGCCTTGCGTCAAAATATCTGCGGACTGGGTGATATTGTTATTCGTTCCGTAGACGTGAAGACCAATTCCCAGAGGAACCTGACTGTAAGTATTTTCAAGATAAGCCGTGCCATTAGAATTTCTCGCAGAATATCCCTGGGTATTGTCGATTGTCAAACCGTTTCCATAAACAGAACGCCCAAAATACGCCTTTCTGTCGAAATCATAGCCCAAATCCTGCAGGGCCGCCAACTCCACCTCCATAAAGGCGGTATAGTTGGTATACGAACGATGGCTTTGCACACCTGCTGTCTGGAAGTGGGAGCCTTCAAAATCTTCCTTATAGGCGCTGCCATTTCTTTTCATTTCAAAAGCATTGGTAGGTATGCCGGAAACGCCGTTGAAGGTTGCCCCTGCCAGAGCATCCGTTACATTGTCCCCTACAAAATAGGCAAAATTCCCAGGGTCTACAATAAAGCAATCAGATTCCTTAAGGTCTGGATTCTTTGCCTTTAAGAGTTTAAAACCTTCAGTAGACACGATCATCATACCTGGCTTGCCATGATTTCCGTTCTGGTCCACCAGATGGCGATTCCAAAATTCCTTGTCTTCGGTATTTGTAAATCTGACCAAGGCCAGCCTGCTGACGCCATCGACATAGGTAACCTTCTCCGTTGCTTCCTTTCCGTTCCAGTCACAATACTCTATGCTGGCACTCACCCCCAGGGCATGTACCAGTTCATGACGGAAGCAGCCGACAAAATCAGCGGCTTGTTCATTGGTGGGAAGCACCGTGTCCGAATCTACCCACCACCCCTCAGGAGCGCCGTCACGATTGGCGCCGAAATGCTGTCCTATGCTGATGGTTGAAAAAGCATAGGTGCCCACCTCATCGGTACTATTCGTTTTCAATTTTTCAATATCCAGGTAATCAAGCTTTATTTTTCCCTGCAACATTTGGGCAACATAGTTATCATGAACCGTATTTCCGTCTTTAATTGAAGCTGTGATAGCATTGGCATTTTGGTAGTTGTCCTGAGTTACAACTATAATCTGCCAGGGAGAGGTGAATCTCGACCTGGGCCCCAGCATTTCTGACCAGTAGGAGGTGGCAGATTTTGTCGCGTCCCTGAGACTCAGTGGCAGTGCGTACCCCGACCCTGAATCATCAGTTATCGTTGAAATCTTTTCCCCTGTATTTAAAAAGGCAAAGTCAATAAATTGCCTGCCGCCAAAATCTACACTATCAGGCTCAAAGGCTTCAACAGGGCTGCCAAAAGCCACCCCTGCTGTCATGGCTGCCATGATTGCCAATTTTTTTGATTTTCTCATTCTGGTGCTCCTTCGGAAAAACCTGCGCTATCCCTGCCTATAATGGGCGTAATCCCAATATGACAAATATTCGCCAG
Source organism: Selenomonas sp. AB3002 (assembly GCF_000702545.1). Classification (NCBI taxonomy): domain Bacteria; kingdom Bacillati; phylum Bacillota; class Negativicutes; order Selenomonadales; family Selenomonadaceae; genus Selenomonas; species Selenomonas sp. AB3002. The sequence continues at coordinate 790,433 of NZ_JNIO01000002.1, forward strand.
CAATTACCGGTCTCCTGCCACAAATCCTAAAACTAGGACCAGGAGCACTCCAAAGGGCAGGCTGATTGTACTTTCACTCCAGCTTCAATCCCCCGGTAATCTCCTGCATGAAGGCCTTGGGGGTGGTATGCAGGTATTTCTTGAATACCTGGGAGAAATTCTTGTAGTCACCAAAGCCTGTTTCCTCGGCTATCTCGTAGACCTTCCAGGTGCCCGCCTGCAGCATCTCAATGGCTTTCTGCAGGCGGTACTGGGCCAGCAGGCTGCCGAAGGTCTGGCCTGTTTCCTCCTTCAGCTTGCGGGAAAGGTAGCTGGCAGAAACGCCCAGTTCATCAGCCAGCGCCTCGCTGCTCAGACGCTTCTGATACCCCCCCTCAATCCGTTTGAGGACGGACTGGACGTAAGGATTGCCCGTGTGGTAGGCAGCCCGCAGGCCCTCATCCCAGGAGAGCTCCTCCTGCTGGGGAGCTGCGGGCTGTTTTTCAATTTTCTGCAGGGCCTTGGCCAGGTCCTCTTCATTGACAGGCTTCAGCAGGTAGTCACTGACTTCCAGCCTCAAAGCCTGCTGGGCATAGGAAAAGTCGGCATAGCTGGTGAGGTAGATGATTTTAGCCTTATTGCCCTCAGCCTTCAGAGCTTCCGTCAGGGCAATGCCGTCCATGACGGGCATCTTGATATCCGTCAGCACCACATCAGGCTGTTTCTCCCGGATAAGGGCCAGTGCCTCCTTCCCGTTGCCTGCATCTCCCACCACCCTGGCCCCCAGTTTCAGCCAGTCAATGGTGCAGACCAGGCCCCGGCGAATGATTTCTTCGTCTTCTACTATTACCAAGTCAAGCATGACTTTCTTCCCCTCACAATTTTTCCACCAGCCATGCAATAAGATGGTCTTCCACGGCTGGCCCTTTCAGTTTGGCAGCTTTTCTTATCTCTGCGTGAGCATTCTCCGGTGCCACGGAAATGTCCGCCGCTTCCAGCATTTCCTTGTCGTTGAGGTAGTCACCGCAAGCGATGATCTCAATGCCGGGGAGCATTTCCCTCACATGGGAGAGCATAGAGCCTTTGGACACCTCCCTGGCCACGAACTCGTAGTAATTGTCCTCGGAATAGAAGCCGTTGGCCAGCTGTGCCACCCCCATTTCCTCTGCCAGCTTCACATACTCCTCCAGATGCTCATGCTTGTCGCAGGCAAAGAATTTCAGCCAGGGGGTTTTCTTCGTATCCACCAGAGTTTCCAGCTCTGTGTGGTCATAGCGGTAGTATTCGAAGGGCAGCCGGGGGTCATCGTTGGCCTCCGGGGTCACCACATGGCAGTTGTCCGCCGTGTAGACCTCCAGGCAGGCCTCGGGAAAGCGCTTGAGACATTCCCTGGCAAAGGCAGGCCAGCGATTCTCCTCATCTCCTGCAGTCAGGGGCAGGGTCTTCAGCACTTTCTGCCCCTGCCAGTCGTAGAGCATGGCCCCGTTGAAGAACACTCCGGGGGCATTGATGGGCAGGCCCTCCACATAGCCCGCAGCCGCCTCAGGGGTGCGGCCTGTGGCAATGGCGAAGAGGCCGCCCTCGCTGACGAAATGCCTGATGGCCTCTCGGTTCTCCACGGAAATCTTCCCTCCGCGGGGAATCAGGGTTCCGTCCAAGTCAGAAATGATAAGTTTGCCTGTGAATTTACCCATCTTCTTCTACCTCATCCTTCTTTTTCAAAACTCCCGGCAATCTCAGGGAAATCTCCGTGCCGCCCTCCGGGGGGCAGGCAATCTGCAGCCCGTATTCTTCCCCATACAGCAGCTGCACCCTGCGCTGCACATTGAACAAACCTCTGTGGTCAGTCTCATTGGACTGGGACTGCAGCAGTTCCAGGAGCTCCTGCAGCTTCCCTGCCTCCATGCCCCTGCCCTTGTCCTTGACCAGTATCATCAACTGATTGTCTGTGACGCTGACCTTGAAGGAAATCGCCAGCTTCCCTTCCTCGTCCTCTCCATACTTGATGGCGTTTTCCAGCAAAGGCTGGAACAGCAGCTTGGGAATGGCAAAATCCATGGCTCTGGGGTCAATATAGCGTTGGAAATCCAGACGGCTGCCGAAGCGGTACTGCTGGATCTTCATATAGCTTTCCAGATACTTCAGGTCTTCCCGGAACTCAGCCTGCCGCCCCCCGCTGCCAATGCTGTAGCGGAGCAGCGACGACAGAGCCATAATCATCTCCACCGCCGCCGCGGGGTCCAGGCGCACCATGAACTTGATGTTTTCCAAAGTGTTGAACAGGAAATGGGGATTGAACTGAGATTCCAGCTCCTTGAGTTCTGCAATGGCCGTAAGGTTGTCCACCGCCTGGGCCGTCAGGCGGCTCTCCCGGGCAATGCTCCTGAGGAGCAGGGGAATCATCAGCAACACCGCCAAGAGCAGCGCCCCTGCACCGATGGCATAACGCACGAAAAGGTCAGACACGTTGGAAATAACATAGACCCTGTACCTGCCCCCGGCAAAATTCACGGGCTTGCTGGTTTCGTAGTAGATGTTTTTCTCCAAAAACACCAGCCCGTTTTCCTGGTCCAGGAATTCCCCTCTCAGCTTGCGGAAATCCGTCAGCTGCTCATTGCCGCGCAAAAGGCGGGCGTTATCCAGCTCGTCCACCAGAAAGATATCCGCCTGGCCGTCCCCTGCCAGCTGGCTGAGATAAGCTTCAGGCAGGACGTAGAAGAGGTAGCCTGCCACCTGTCCGCCATGCTCCACCGCCTGACCGCAGACCAAATCGCAGGGGCTGCCCTCCGCTTCCTGCAGGAACTCCTGCCTTGGCAGCCCCGGCTCCTTTTCAAGCCTGGAGGCAATGCCCCACCCCTGCCCCACATGGAGCAGATAGTCCGGCAGGTAATCCCGGCTGCCCAGCACCAGCTGGCCCTGCCTGTCCAGCAGGTAGAAGTCAATCTTCCTGTGCCCCGTATCCCTATAGAGCTGCCCATAGGCCTCCGCCCGCTTCGCGGGGACTTTGCCCCAACTAGAAAAGTCCTTCTCCTGCCCAAAGAACTCCGCTTCCTCTGCCGAATACCAGAGAAATTCCTGACTGACATCCGTCAGCACAGCCGCCGCCAACTCCCTGGAAGTATCACTGACCCGCACCACAGAATACTGCCAGCTGATAAGCATCAACGCCGACCCCAGCACAGTCATAACCAGCACAGGCACCAAAGCATACCAGGCCAGCGCCCTATGAAAGCGTGATTCAAAATAACGGTGCATGAACGGAGCTCCCTTCCTAAATCTCTATCCCTAGTATAACAGAAAAACGGGGGCCAAATGACCCCCGCCCTGCAAAAACTTGCTCACTGCACGCTGGTGAAGATATCCTTGAACTTATCCAGCCATGCCTTCTTGTTCTTGTTCACTACTTCCTCATCATCAGTGATGGACTTGATCTCAGCCTTCGGCAGGAGCCCTACGGGTGCATCCACATCATCGCGGACGCTGCGGCGATGGAGCTTCTGGGTGATGAGGGTCTGAGCCTCTTTGCTGGTGATGAAGTCGATGAACTTCTTGGCATTTTCCATGTGCTTGGCATTCTTGATGATGTAGATGCCGTCCGGCTTGGAGATGACGCCTTCCTTCATGTAGACCAGCTTCACGGGAGCGCCGTCAGCCACGTACTTGGCGCCGCCTTCCTCGAAGGTCAGTCCCACGGCATACTCGCCGTCAGCCACACCTTTGTATACAGCGGAGGAACCGGAGAGGAGCTTGCCATCCAGGTTCTTGGCCAGCTTCTCCACATAATCCCAGCCGTTGTCCGGGTTGCCATTGCCCATGGCGTAGAGCATATTGATGATGTGCTCATAGGAAGAGGAGGACTTGGAGGGATCTGCAAAGGCAATCTTGCCCTTGAGAGCAGGATTCAGCAGGTCCTCATAGCCTTCCACCTTCACATCACCGATGAGGTTGGTGTTCACCATGATGACGCTGGGGATATCCGTGAAACGGGTGATGGAGCCTTCCACGTTCTTGAAGTCCGGCTGCACATGGTCTTCGTTGACGGAACGATATTCCTCAAAGAGGGCTGCCTTAGGCTTCATGGTGGAGAGGGAACCGCCCCAGAAGATATCTGCCAGGGGGTTGGCCTTCTCGGATTCCACGCGCTTCAAGAGCTCGCCGGTACCGGCTGCCACTACTTCCACCTTCACACCGCTCTGCTTCTCAAACTCTTCCACGAGGGGATTGATGAAGGCCAGGGGGTGCGGGCAGTAGATAACTACTTTGTTCTCCCCGCTGTCAGCGGTGGCAGAGGTAGAGGACGCTGCCTTGTCCCCGCCGCCGCCACAGCCTGCAAAGCAGGTGGTGAGCATGGCGGCGCCCAACAGGCTTGCCAGGATCTTTTTCAGCTTCATGATGAAACCTCCTTAATTGAACAGCTGTTAATAGGATATAATGAGTTGCAACTCACAACGTCACATCCCGGCGGCCGGAGACTTTGAAGAAGATCACCATGGCCAGGATGGTTGTTGCCGTAAGGATGGTAGAAAGGGCTGCCGCCGTGCCGTAGCTGGCCCGGATGACCTCCGTGTAGATGGCTACGGACATGGTCTTGGTGGCCCCTGTAAAGAGGATTACCGAGGAACTCAGCTCATTGATGGCGGTAATCCAGGAAATGATGGCCCCGCTCATGACCCCGGGCAGCATCATGACTGCCGTGATCTTGAAGAAGGTCTTCACAGGAGATGCCCCCAGGCTTATGGATGCCTCTTCAAGGCTGGGGCTCAGCTGATAAAGGATAGCGGAGCTGGAGCGCAGGGTGTAGGGCAGGCGGCGTATCACCAGGGAAATGATGATGATGATGGCCGTACCGGACAGCAGCATGGGCTCCTCATTGAAAGCCAAAAGCAAAGTGATACCCAGGACAGAACCGGGGATGATATAGGGGAACATGGTCAGGGTGTCAATGACATCCGTGAGCCAGCTCTTCTTGCGGGTAGTGAGATAAGCCACCGTCATGCCCAGGAAGACAATCATCAGCATAGCCGCCGTACTGTAAGCGTAGGTGTTGCTGACAGCCGTGCCCAGGGACTCAAAGATGGTGCGGTAGCTGTCCAGAGAGTAGCCCTCCACGAAAATGGAGCCGTTGGTCTTCAGGAACGAAGTGTAGATGACCACCAGCTGGGGAATCATAGACAACGCCACTAAGAGGTAAATAGCCACATGCATAATGACGTTCTTGATGCCCGTCATCTCCCCCACAGGCAGAGGCCTCAAGGAGCTCATGGTAAAGGACTTCTTATTCACCACATACTTCTGCAGCATGAATATAGTAGAAGTGATCAGCACCATGATGGCAGCCATGGCCGCCGCGAAGTTGGCCTGGTCACCGACTTCGTTGATGAACTCGGAGTAAATCATGACCGGCATGACGTTGAAGCCCTCGCCTATGAGCATGGGGGTACCGAAGTCTGCCATGGCGTTCATGAAGACCATCAGGGAACCAGCCAGGATAGTCGGGGTGATGAGCGGCAGCATGATGGTGACCACCTTCTTGATGCCGCTGCAGCCCAGGCTTTCCGCCGCCTCGATAAGGGCCGAGTCGATATTCTTCATGGCCCCAGCCACATAGAGGTAGATGAACGGATAGAGCTTCAGAGTCAGCACCAGCAGGATTCCCGCAAAGCCGTAAATGGAGGGGAAGTCGATGCCGATACTGGCCAGCCACTGGGTCAGGATGCCGCTGCGGCCGCCAATCAAAATCCAGGAATATGCCCCGATGAAGGGCGGTGACAGCAGGGAAATGATGATGCAGATTTCCACGATGCTCTTGCCCTTCACCTTGAACAAGGTCATGAAATAGGCCAGAGCCGTACCGATGATTACCGCCAGGAGCGTCACGCAGGTGGTGACACTGAAGCTGTTGATCATGGACTGGTAGTAATACTTCCGCTCAAAGAAAAGGCCGAAGTTGGACATGGTGAATTCCCCGGTCATAGCGTCCTGGAAGGCGCTGGCAAACAGGGAAAACAGGGGATACATGAGGAACAGGCCGAAAACCACGATGGACAGCAGGGTAATCCATGCCCAGAAGTCCCACTGGAATTTCTTATTCATGCTCCACCACACCTTCCATCAGGCTCTTGGTGCCGTCAGCTCTGAAGACATTGATCTTGGCAGCATTGGGCTTCAGATAGACTATATCTCCCTTCTCCAATACCTTTTCCGCATGGCCCAGGTCCTGACTGAACTCGATGGCAGGCTGGTCAGGGACGAGCATATCCTCCGGGAACTCCAGTCCGTAGGTGATGTACTTGCCCAAGAAGACTTTGGTCTTGATGGTGCATTTCACGCCCTCACCCTCGCCGCAGATGGCAAATTCTTCGGGGCGCACGGCGATGGTCACATCGTCCCCCACCTTGGCTTCCTGGGAAAGGTTCGTCATGGGCAGCACAAAGCCGTCGGCAAAGACCACAGCCTTGCCGCCCCCCTGCTCCTCGATGCGTCCCTTGAACAGGTTGGAGTGGCCGATGAAGGTAGCCACGAACACATTATAAGGTCTGGTGTAGATGGTATGAGGGGAGGCAGTCTGCTGGATCACGCCCTTCTTCATAACGGCGATGCGATCCGAGATAGCCAAAGCCTCCTCCTGATCGTGAGTGACGTAAACGGTGGTGATGCCCACCTGCTTCTGAACTTCACGGATAGCCGAGCGCATTTCCACACGCAGCTTGGCATCCAGATTGGAAAGGGGCTCATCCATCAGCAGCACGCTGGGATGGATGACGATGGCGCGGGCCAGAGCCACACGCTGCTGCTGTCCGCCAGAGAGCCTTTCCGGCAGCCTGTCCTGGTACTCGGTAATCTGCACCACATCCAGGATCTTGTCCACCTTTTCCTTCATCTCATCCTTGGGGATGCCCCGCAGTTTCAGGCCATACTCCACATTCTGACGCACGGTGAGATGAGGGAAGATGGCGTAGCTCTGGAACACCATGCCGATATTGCGCTTGTGGGCAGGGATATCATTGATGACCTGCTCATTGAAGCGAATCTGCCCGCCCTCGATGGTATTGAACCCCGCAATCATGCGCAACAGGGTGGTCTTGCCGCAGCCAGAAGGTCCCAGCAAAGTAAAGAATTCCCCGTTTTTGATCCCCTCTGTAAGCTGGGGGATGATGGTCAGGTCCCCGTACCGCTTCACCACTTTGTCTGCCGTAATGGCAACACTCATTGACCTCTCCTCCATTCCGAATGCCTATTGTTTCTTAGGTTATATATATTTTACAGCCCTTAAAAATAACAAACAATCCAGAATAAAGGATAAATGTCAGCAAAAATGAACTAGCCTCCCCTTTTCAAGGGAGGCTAATATTCTGGCTGCCCATGCGGTAGCCTGTCATATCCAAAGTCACATAGGCAAAGCCCAATTCCTTCAGCCTGCCAGCAATCCCTGCTCTCTGCTCTGCCACCAGGCCAAAGGCTTCCTCTGCCACCTCTATCCGTGCCAGATCCCCGTGGTCCCTCACTCTCAGCTGCCCTTTGACCCCCAGCTCTCTGAGGAAGGTTTCTGCCATATCAATGCGCTGCAGGCGCTCCGGCGTCAGCTCAAGGCCATAGGCCACCCGGGAGGCCAGGCAGGCGGCACTGGGCTTGTCCCAGACAGCCAGCCCCCACTCCTTCGCCAACTTGCGAATATCCTCCTTATTGAAGCCGCACTCTGCCAGAGGGGAGCGAATGCCCAGCTCCTGCAACGCCCGGGCCCCGGGCCGGTAGTCGCTCCTGTCCGACACATTGGAGCCGTCCGCCACCACGGCAAAGCCTGCCTGCTTCGCCCAAGAGAGCATCTTCTCCATGCGGTGCCGCTTGCAGAAATAGCACCTCTCCCTGTCATTGCGCCTGATTTCCTGCAGGGCAAGGTCATCTGCTTCCAATATGACATGACGGATGCCAACAGCCTCAGCCCCAGCCCGGGCATCCCTGCGCTCCTCCTCTGACAGCAGCTCAGACGCCGCCGTCACCGCCACAGCCCTGTCCCCCAGGGCCATATAAGCCGCCCTGGCCAAAGTCATGCTGTCCACGCCCCCGGACAGGGCCACGGCTGCGCTGCCGTAGCTTTCCAGCAGCGATATGAGCTTTTTCTTCTTTTCTTCCATGCCAACCTCAAGCCTTTTCATCAAGTTATCCACTTCCAGTACCAGCCCTTCAAAGCCGCTCACATACGCCTGGCATATCCATCCTTCACCTTTTCCTGACCGCCAATAACAAGCGGTTGCCCAAGGGCTCCCCTTCCCTGAACTCATACTCCACAATATCTGCCATGCTGCGGATAAGTCCCAGTGACAGAACGTTATCGCTGAACCTGATATCGAAGGGCTTTCCATTGTAGTCAATCCTGACCATTACCTGCTCTTCAGCTTCTGAGTATTCTGCCACCCATCTGATGTCAGGCATCAAAATACGCTTAAGCAAAATCTGCACGCATATTTCTTCGAACAGCAGCAGCATGGAGTAGTTCATGCCCAAAGGAATGTCATTCTTCCGGCAGAAGAAGGCAATGCTCTCATTGCAGCCGTAAAAATCGAAGTCCTGGGAGTCGACGTGGATTTCCAGCACCTTCATCCGCCCTACGAACTGGCGGGTGCGCTCTTTTTGTGGATTGCCGAAGATTTCCTCCGGGGTGCCCTCCTCGTAGATGCCCCCTTCATCCAGATAGAGGATGCGGCTGGACACTCTCTGAGCCAGTTCCATGCTGTGGGTCACCATCATCATGGTGACGCCGGAGGAGGCTACCTTGCGGATAACGGCCTCCACCTCCCCTGTCATGGTGGGGTCCAGCGCCGAAGTGGGCTCATCCAGCAGCAAGAGCTCAGGCTCCATAGCCAGAGCCCGGACGATGGCCACCCGCTGCTGCTGGCCGCCGGAAAGTTCATCAGGGTAATTGAAGGCCTTGCTCCCCAGGGCCACACTTGCCAGCAGTTCTTTCGCCTTGTCATAGGCCTCCTGCCTGGACATTTTCTTCAAATCAAGGGGAGCTGCCATGATATTCTCCACCACTGTCAGGTGGGGAAAGAGATTGAAAGACTGGAAAATCATGCCGATTCTCTGGCGCACCCGGCTCATATCGCAGCCAGGCAAAGTGATATCCTCCCCCTGCAGATAGATTTTCCCGGCGGTAACTTCTTCCAGCCGGTTGATCATGCGCAGCAAGGTGGACTTGCCTGTGCCAGAGGGGCCTATGATAGAGATGACCTCCCCAGGGCTTACCGTCAGATTCACATCCTTCAGGGGAGTTACATTGCTATAGGCTTTTTGCAAATGCTCGATTCTCAGCAGGCTCTCACTCATGGTGTCACCCCCCGCAGGATTTCTTCTTTGGTGCGGGACTTGGGATTGAGTTTCCCCAGGATCATGCCCGTGACTTTCTGCAGCAGCCACACAAAGGCCAGATACAGGACAGTGATGACAATCAGCGGCGCAAAGGCATCAAAGGTCTGGGCCCTGACGATATCCGCCATCTTGGTGAGATCCTGCACCGCAATATATCCCACAATGGCGGTGGATTTCAAAAGCCCCACGATTTCCGCCTGATAAGTGGGAAAAGCATGGCGCACCGCCTGAGGGATAATGAATTTCACAAAGGTCTGCCGCTCCGAAAAGCCCAGAGCCAGAGCCCCCTCTGTCTGCCCCCTGGGAATATTGGCTGCAGCATTTTTCAGCATTTCAAAGACGGAGAAGCCAAAGAGCAGAGAGAAGGCCGCGATAGCCACAATAGTGCCGCTCACATCCCAGCCGCCAAAGACGATGTAGTAGAAAATCATCAGCAAAACCACCGTGGGCATCCCCGCAAAGAGACCGGAGAGGAAATCCAGCCCCTTGTTCAGCCATGGCTTCTTCTCCCGATAGGCGAAGCACTCCCCAAAACCCAGCACCGTGCCTATGAGGACAGAGGCAAAGGTAATGACTACAGTGGTGACCAGGCCGTTGGCAAAAAGCTTCCACCTGCTCTCCCGCATGAAGGTGTCGTGGAGCTTCTTCTTGAGACCGGCCAGGAACCCCGACCCCGCGCCTCCGTCGGAGCGGACTGCCAGCACGCAGTCGGCCTCACAGGTCTTGTCCGAGAAGTGGAAGTGTTCCTCCCTCTCCGGCCGGCATTCCACGGCGCTGATCCCCAGGTCAAACTGCCCCGTGCTCACCCCTGCCATGCCCGTCTCAAAGGCTGCCACGGTGACCTTGCAGTCATAGCCGTACTTCGCGCAGAAGTGCATGCACAGCTCCATCTCGTAGCCTGAGATCTTATTGTCCTGCATATAGAGCATGGGAGGAAAAATCGGGTTCATCACGATATTCAGACTGCCATTCTCCCCGGTCAGAGGAATATCCTCCAACGCCCGGCCTTCCCCCTCCCCGGCCAGCCACTTGTTCTGCCAGGCGTAGAGATTGCCGTTATCCCGGCTTTCCTGCAGGAAAGCATTGAACTCACGGCAGAGCTTGCCGCCCTTTTCCGAGTTGGGAAATACAAAGCCGAAGCCGGTCCTGCCCAGGGAATCCCCCAAAATTTCCACGTCATTTTGCCCGGAAGCCATCAACTCGTCCACAAAAATGCGGTTCATGGCAAAGGCCTCTATCTTTTTCTGCCTGAGGTTCTGGGCCATATCTGCCACAGTTTCAAAATAAACTATCTCAGCCTCCGGGAACCTCGCCCGGGCACATTCCTCCGCCATGGCCCCCGGCCAGGTGCCAATGCGCCCATGGGCCACCTCATCCTCTGTAGTCAAAGGTGCAGCCAGGCAGGTGCTCATAAGAAGCAATGATATGACAACCAGCAATAGCTTTTTCATGCAGGATTTTCCTTTCCTTGATGGGACACCAGCTTTGTTTATAATGCTGCGGCAGGCATCTATTTCTACTTGCCGCTCTGCACCTCCGCATAATCCAGGCAATTCAAAAGTTCTTGCGGATGACCATTTCTACCTTGTTATCCTGCACAGACACCCGCACATCATCGGCAATGTTAGCTACCAGGGATTTTTCCAGTTCATCCAGCAGTTCATCTGCATCGTCCCCCTCATACTGCCCCTGCTCCAGGCACAGGCGGTATTGCTGCAAGGACCACATCTGTATCTCTTCATAGCTCACACATCCTGTCAGATGATAATCTCCCAAAGGCTCCGTCCTGCCGCTGCCCAGGTAGAACATGCATCCCTCTATGAAGTCCTTGACTTTTCCCATGATGCCTACGGACGCTTCGTTGCGATGCTCTGTGGAGGCATCAATGAGGTCCTGCCTTTTCTTGTAATCCAGCTCAGCCACAGCCAGCAGGTGCATTTCGCAGCTGCAGCCCTCTGTGCTTTCCACCCAGAAATCCGCCTCAAAATCCTCCACTATAGCCCTGACCATGCTCATGGTTTCCTCAGCCAGCAGCCGCGCACGCAGAGTGCTGCGCTTGTCAAAGCCCATCTCCTTGCTGAAGGCCTCTACTTCATCCAGGGCTGCTGCCATGCCGCTGCCCTTGCTGCTTACCACAATCTTACTAGTTTTCATGCTGTCTCAACTCCCTTGATAAATTTTTTCATCCACCTTGTCCTCCAGCCGTGCCAGCATGAAAGATGAGGAAATATTGCCTGCCACATTGATAGCCGAACGCATGCAATCCAGGATGGGGTCAATGCCTACGAAAAGCATGATAGCCGCCTCCGGCACCCCTACCATCTCAAAGACGGAGGCCAGCAGAATAACAGCCGACCCAGGCGCACTGGGAAAGGCAAAGGTCAGCAGCAGCGTTGCAAAGAAGAATGAAAGCAGGAACTCCGCATCCAGGGGCAGCCCGAAGGTCAGCCGCATGGACAGCGCCAGAATGACGATATAGGCAGCGCTGCCGGTCATATTTATCTGCAAGCCCAAAGGCAGGGAGAACATGGGGAGTTTTTCCTCTATGCCCAGTTTCTCGGAACAAAATTTCATCATTTCCGGCATGCAGGCACTGGAACTGCGAATGGAAAAAGGCAGCACCAGGAAAACTACTATCTTCTTAAGGAAAGGCACAAACGAGCACCTGCCCACCGCAGACACAAACACACACAACACCAGCAGCACCAGTGCCTGTGCTATATAATTCACCCCAATGACCCTGCCATAGTCCCAAAGCATGGAAAAATCCGTATTCAGCATCATCTTGGCCATGGAAGCTACCACCGCCAGAGGCATGAAAACCATGACCGCCTTCATGATATCATTGATGAACCTATTGAGGAACTCGATGCCCCCCCTTACCACAGCGGCCCGCTCGCCAGACTTCACCAGGAACAGACCGAAGAAACAGGAAAGGAAAAGGACCTGCAGCAGATTGCCGGAGGAAAAGGGAGAAACTATGTTTTCCGGTATGATGCCCACAATCACATCCCTGACCGAAAGTGTCGCTGTGCTATCAGCAGCTACAGAGCCCACCATAGCCCCAAGCTCCGGCAGTGCCCCCAGCCATATGCCAAAACCTATAGCTATGGCTATGCTGGCTGCCAGCTTAACTAGGGATACAGCTATGAGCTCGCCCCCCAGCCGCCCAATTTCCGTGGCGTCAGACATGCTGACCAGTCCCGACATCACCGAGAAAAAGATCATGGGAGCCAGCAGCATCATCAGGGCATGGATGAACATGTTCTCCACAGGGGAAAAGATATTTGCCACCAGCCACGAACAGGCCTCAGGCGCCAGCAGCTGCTTCAGCAAGACCCCTATCAGGCAACCAGCCGCCATGCCGGCCATAGTGTACAGAGCAGCCTTGCCGCTGAACGCATGCACACGGATACAGACGATATTCTTCCCGTTCCTCCGGGAATAGCTCATATCTTCCCTATGGGCTTTCAGGATAGCCATGTTATAAAACTTTTCCTTATCCTCCGGAACTTCCTCCAGTCCCACAACGGGATTGCATGCTTCTCCTTTGGCAGAAAAATATAAGCTGACATCACCCAGGCGCTTCCTCAGGGTCACCTCTCCGAAAAATTCCTCCGGATGCGCCGAAGCTTCTTCCAGCCGCAGGAAAGTTTCTTCCAGCAGCAGTTCTGCCACCAGGATTTCCTGCTGGGACACCTTCATTTCCGACAGGCTTTCCTCCAGCCATTTCATGGTGTCTGAGTAACTGGCTTTTGAAAATTCATAGCTTTTGCGCCCCATGCCAGACTCCCCTTTAATCAGCATCTGCCGGGCGGCAGCCACCCGGCAGATATCTAGTGTGCCCAATATTACTTCTTCATATCGAGGTGGACAATCTCATCCTTGAAATAGGGGTCGCTGGTGACCGTTCCCTTGGGGCGGTCAAAGTCCTTGTTACGGATGCTGAAATCATCAGCAGGAATCACTGCCCAGAAAATAGCGTCAACAGTCTTGCCCGAAAGAGCAGCCGCCCTGGCGCCGCTCTCCACTTGCACTATTTCGATATTCATCTTCAAACGCTTGCCCAGTTCTGCCAACACAGCCGTATTGTAGCCCGCAGGCTGTCCGTTGGCCAGGACCAGGTCAATGGGCGGCAGGTCGCCTGTGACTCCTACCTTGAGGGTGGGGCGCCCCTCCACCTTTTCCATAGGCACAGAGGGAGGCTCCTGGCCTGCCTTCACACCCTCGATGTACTTCTGGGCGAAGAGATGCAGAGTGCCATCCTCAGTCATATATTTGATATTATCGTTTATTTTTTCCAGCAGTTCCTTATCTTCATTCCGCAGCAGCAGGCAGAAACTGTCTGCCATCTTCATCTGGCCAAAGTCCGTCTCATCAAACTTGCCGTTCTTGGCCTTGAGGTAATCCGCCACACTCTGATACGTGCTCATTTCCTTGACGCTGCCTGATTCTATCCCCATCTGCAGAGCATTCAAGCTGTCATAATAGGTGACGTCATACCTCATCTTGACAGGGAAATTGCCCTTCTCGCCTATCTGCTTCAGGAGTTCCGCCTGCTGCTGCTCGCTGATATTCATGTTTGCCAGCATGCCCAGCTTCACCGGCCCTTCTGCCGAACTCTTGCCACTGTCCCCGGCAGACCCGCAACCAGCCAGCACAGCCCCCGCCAGCATGCATCCCATGAGCACCCCGGCAGCCTTCTTCAGATTCCACTTCACAGCCATTTCCATTGCCTCCTTTATCTTCCTGGCCGTGAACCCTCCTGCTCCCAAGCCAGCCAACCAAATTTCAGCTTTATCCCAGCTACTAACTTCTACCTTCCTGCTCAGATTTCCTCCTGTTCCCTTAAATAGTCCATAAAATTCCTGGCGAACAGCCTCCTGATTCCTTTCCACACAACCCAAAGCAGGAATTATGCCAAACCGGGTAGAACCTACTTAAGACAGACCAGCATTGGAAGGGGGTATTTTTATGGATGAATCCATGCTGATCATTCCTCTTGAGGGCCAGATCAATACCCTCAATGCGATGGCTGTAGGACAGGAGATTGCCCGACAGCGGAACGCCCAAAAGCATAGGAAGCTGGTTTTCGATGCCCAGAACCTGACCTTCGTTTCCTCGGCAGGACTGCGTATTCTCCTGCAAGTAATCAAAGAAGAAAAGGTGCAACATCATGAGCCTGTTACCATTATCAGAACCTCCAGGGAAGTATATGATATCCTGGAAATGACAGGACTCACCAAAGTTGTTGAAGCGCACAGGACTTTCCGGGAAAGGCCCTGCCTGATGACCTGCATGTGGTGCATGGTGATTTCCAGATGAAGAATGTGCTATTCTGCCATGAAGACCTCATGCTCATCGACATGGAAACCCTGTGCACAGGCCAGCCCCTCTTCGATCTGCAGGGCCTCTATGTGACGTACAAGGCCTTTGCTGATTATGCCAAAAGCCTCCCTATGCCAAAAGCCTGGCACAGGGAGGCCCTTTTTCTATGAATTTCTGTTCCCGATTATTTAGACGTCTGGGCAGCAGCTTCCTTATTTCCTTTCAGCTTGTTCGTCAGCCAGACGACGATGCAATACATTACGGGGATAAGGAAGATACCCAGGGAGGTAGCGAAAAGCATGCCGCCTACCACTGCCGTGCCCATGCCGTTTCTGGCTGCAGAACCTGCGCCAGAGGCCATGGCCAAAGGCAGGCAGCCGATGATGAAAGCCAGGGAGGTCATGATGATAGGTCTGAGTCTCAGGCCAGCTGCCTCGATGGTAGCCTTCACCGGCTCCATGCCGGCATCAACTCTGGCCTTGGCGAACTCCACGATGAGGATGGCATTCTTGGCTGCCAGACCCATGAGCATGATGACACCGATCTGCACATAGACGCTGTTCAAAAGTCCCATGTTCGCATGACCGCGCATGCCGCCGATCATCAGCAAACTGAACAGGACGAAGAACGCCCCGAAAATGCCCGTCGGCACAGTCAGCAGCACGGCGAAAGGCACGCTCCAGCTCTCGTAAAGAGCTGCCAGGCAGAGGAATACGAAGACAACCGAAAGGGCCAGGACCTTGCCGGTGGTACCGGCGGACTTTTTCTCCTCGCGGGTCTGACCGGACCATTCAACAGCGAAACTGCTGCCGGCCTTCTCCTTCACCACTTCCTCCATGGCAGCCATGGCCTGACCGGAGCTGTAACCCTCCGCTGCAATGCCATTGATGCTGATGCTGCGCACCCCGTTGAAACGGGAGATAACGGAAGTGGAAGTTGAGAATTTGGGAATCAGGAGGCTGTCCAGGGGCACCATGGTCCCATAGATATTTTTCACATAGCAGAATTTCAGAGCCTCGCTCTCGTTCCTGTACTGGGCATCGGACTGCAGCATGACGTAATAGCTGCGGCCGAACCGCACGAAGTCATTGACATAGGCACCGCCGTAATTCACCTGCAGCGCCGTGAACACATCAGAGAGCTCCACGCCAAGCTGCTTGACTTTCTCACGGTCCACCTCGAACTTGCAAATGGGGGAATCCACAGAAAAGGTGGTATAGGCCATCGTCAGTTCCGGCCGCTGGTTGGCAGCCGCCAGGATTTCCTTGGTGATGGCATCAAGTTCCTTGTCCGTGTGACCCGTCATGTCCTGAAGCTCCATGGAGATGCCGCCCACCATGCCCACACCTGGCAAGCTTGGGGGGACAATAGCCATGACACTGGCCTCGGGATGGTTCTTGCCCAGTTCATTCACCTTGCCGACGATGCCTTCCAGTGAAAGATCTTCCGTGGTACGCTTATCCCAGTTTTCCAGGCCCACGAAAAAAGTACCGCCATTTGATTTGGTACCGCTGGAAAGCATATCATAACCGGAAATCTTCATGACATTCTTCACGCCGGTAAGGTTGCCTATTTCCTTTTCCAGGGCAGTCATAGTGTCATAGGTACGGTTCAGGGAAGTGCCATCCGGCATCGACACCGCGGCGATGAAATACCCCTGGTCCTCGTCCGGGACGAAGGTTGACGGCAGCTTGCTGTAGAAGAAGCCTGCCAGAACGCATATCACCAAAAGGGAGGCTGCCCCCACCTTGGCATGGCCGATAAACCAGCCTACGATGCCGGTATAGCGGTTCTGCGTGCGGTCAAACCAGTCGTTGAAGGCATCAAAGAACTTATCAAGGGGTCCCTTCTTGGCATTGGGGTCATGTGGCTTCATCAGCAAAGCGCAAAGCGCCGGGGTAAGGGACAGAGCCACAAAGGCGGAAAGACCCATGGATACGGCAATGGTCAGGGCGAACTGACGGTACAGCACGCCGGTGGTGCCGGAAAGGAACGCAACGGGGATAAACACGGCCGCCAGCACGAAGGCGATGGCCACTACAGGCCCCTGCACCTCGTCCATGGCTTTTTCAGTTGCTTCCACCGGCCCAAGGCCGTCCCTCTTCATGTGGGATTCCACGTTCTCAATCACCACGATGGCATCGTCAACCACCAGGCCGATGGCCAACACCATGGCAAAAAGGGTCAGAGTGTTGATAGTAAAGCCCAACAGTATGAAGCTGGCCAGGGTACCTACCAGAGACACAGGGATGGCCAGCACGGGAATCAGCGTGGCCCGCCAGCTCTGCAGGAACAAGAACACGATGACAATAACCAGCATCAGCGCTTCCTTGAAGGTCTGCACCACTTCGCTGATGGACTCATTGATGAACTCGCTGTTATCAATGACAGCCCGGTATTCCATATCATCGGGGAAATTCTTGGAGGCTTCCTCCAGCACTTTTTCAACCTGGCCTATGGTTTCCAGGGCATTGGCATCGTCCGTCAGCTTGACACCAAAACCGGCACTGGGAGCGCCGTTGGCATCAGAAATCATGGCAGAGGACTTGGCGCCCGTTTCCACCCGGCCTACATCCCTGATACGCACATAGGAGCCGTTGCTGTTCGCCGTCAGGATGATGTCGGCAAATTGCTCCGGCGTGACCAGCTGGCCTTCCACACTGCCTGTATACTGCTTCTCCTGGTTTTTCGGCGCAGGCAGCTGGCCGATGGTGCCTGCCGGTGCCTGGACATTCTGCTCCCTGATGGCGTTTTTCACATCAGAGATGGTCAGTCCCAGCTCAGACAATCTATCAGGATTCAGCCAGATACGCATGGAATACGTGGAGCCAAAGGTGCTGATGTCGCCCACACCCTTGATGCGCTTGAGGTTATCCACGATATAGATGTTGGCATAATTCATCAGGAACGTGCGGTCGAAGGTGCCGTTCGGAGAAAGCATGGTGAACATATATGCCATATCGCTGGAAGATTTTTTCGTAGTGACGCCGGTGGTCTGCACATCCGACGGCAGGCTGGATTGGGCAATGGACACATTGTTCTGCACCAGCACTGTGTCCATGTCCGAATTCGTACCCAGCTCAAACTTCACATCCAGACTGTAGCTGCCGCTGTCGTCGGAAGTGGAGTTCATGTAGTCCATCCCCTGGGTACCGTTGACCTGCTGCTCGATGACCTGGGCCACTGTCTGGTTGATGACGTCAGCATTCGCCCCGGTATAGGTGGTGCTCACGTTTATGGTGGGCTGACTGATCTGAGGGTACTGGGCGATTGGCAGGCTAAGGCCGGACACAACGCCCAGGATGACGATGATCAAGGCGATAACAATGGCGAAAATAGGACGATGTATAAAAAATCGTGCCACGATTGCCGCCCCCCTTTATGACTTGTCTACGATGTCAGCAGATTCAGTCAGGGAGAAGCCCATATCCTCTGCCGTCACCATAGTGACATCCAGTTCCCTGCCTGACTGAAGGTTGGTCAGGCCATCGACAATCACCGTATCATCAGTGGTAACGCCCTTCTTCACAATATAGTAGCTGCCAACTTTCTCTCCCAGTTCCACTTTCTTGGAGACAGATTTGCCATCATCTCCCACCACCAGCACAAAGGTCTCGTCCAGCAACTGCTGCACGGCCCGCTGGGGCACAAGGATAGCGTCTTTTGCCGTCACGCCCACAAGCCCCACACGGACAAACATGCCGGACAGCATCACACCATGAGGATTCGGGAAAAGAGCCTTGACGGTAAGGGAGCCAGAATTGTTGGAAAATCCCTTGTCAGCCGCGATGATATCGCCTTCCAGAGGATACACCTGGCCGTTGGAAAGAGTGATTTTGACTTTTGGCATCGGCTCGTCAGATGCATCGGGGTCGCCGTCTTTTTCCATGGCCTTGGCCAGGAGGTTCAGGTACTCAGTCTCACTGATGCTGAACTTGGCATAGATGGGGTCTATGGAGCCCAGGGTCACCAGCGTGGTGCCGCCAGCGGTAGCATAAGTGCCCACTGCCACATCATCCACAGACAGCCTGCCGTCCATGGGGGCATAGACAATGGTATCGTCGAGATTTTCCTGGGCCTTCCTCACCGCTGCCCGCTCAGATTCCACTTCTGCCTCATACTCTGCCACCGTAGCCCTCTGGCTGGTGAGGGTCTGCTCAGAAACGGCCTTTTTGGCCCAGAGCATCTCATCACGTGCCAGATCTTCCTGGGCATTTCTCAGAGTGGCCTGTGACTTGTGCAGGCTGGCCTGAGCTTCCAGCACAGCAGACTCGTACTGGCGGGAATCCAGACGGTACAGAGGCTGGCCTGCATGCACCTCGGCCCCTCCCTGGAAATATTTCTCCATGACGCTGCCGGACACCCGGGCATGGACCTCTACTTCATCCGTGCCCTCCAGCTGCCCCGGATAAGCATAGGAAACCGGCGTATCCTGCTTCATGACCTTCATGGCCTTGACTGACGCCTTGCTTTGCGGCGGTGCCTGTTCCTCTCCGCAGCCCGTCAGGAAAAGGCTGGCTGCCAGCACCACTGAGCTTAGCAAGGCTGCGGATTTTTTCCCATATGCTACCATCACTTCTTGTCTCCCTTCTCGCTATTCTCGTAAAGTGCCTGCCGATAAGGCTCCACATCCAGCTCCACTTTCACGCCCATAGCTTTTTCCAGGCTGGATTTGTTGACATTATAGCTGTAGAGGGCATTGATGTACTCACCTTTGGCCTCCACCAGCTTGTTCTGGGCATCCATGAGCTCCAGGTTCGTGCCCACACCTGCGGCATAACGTGCTTCTTCGATATGGTAATCTTCCTCAGCCTTGTTCACCACATCTGCCATGATATTGATATTTTCCTCGGCAGCCTTGAGCTTCACATAAGCCTCACGGACTTCCAGCTTCACATCACTGAGCTTGTCCTGAAGCTCTGCTTCAGCGCGACGCACAGAGGCCTCTTTCTGCTTCACCTGGGCCTTGGTGACCTGATTGTCAAAGATATTCCAATTGACAGAAATGCCGGCCTTCCAGCTGTCAGAGCTGTCCCGATTGCTTTTGAAAGGGCCATCCCCCGCAATGCTGCGGCTGGCGCTTGCATCCACCGTGGGCCTGTAGCCTGACTTGGCGGCCTCCTTGTAGGCCTTTTTTTCCAAGAAATTGTATTCCTTCTGGAAGAGATCCGGGCGGTGCAACAGGGCATAAGCCTCGCATTCCGGCAGTTCCTGGAGGAAGCGCTCATAAGTGAGCTTGTCAAGGGCGTTGGTATCTGTCTCTGGAGGCAGTCCCACTTCCTTGTTGAAGGTAGCTACAGCCACTTTATAATCACTCAGCGCCGATACCAGCTTCTGCCGGCCCTGGGCCAGATTCACTTCTGAACTCAGCACATCTGCCATAGCCACTGTACCGGCCTCATATTTGTTGTTGACATTTTCCAGGTGGGCCTGCAGGTTGCCTACAGATTCTTCGTAGACTCCAACCTGGCTCCTGCATTTCAAGATTTCATAATAATCCTGAGCCACCGTGTCCCGGATGCTCTGCCTGGTGCGTTCCAGAGTCAGCTCTGCCCCGGACAGGCCCATCCTGGCTGCCTTGATGTTGTTTTCCAGTTTGCCGCCGCTATAGATGGGCATGCTGACCTGTCCCTGATTGGTGAAAAGGCGGTTCTTCCAGTCTTCATAGGCCTTGCCCCCTACGGCATCCCCTTCAAAGGCCCAGGACAAAGTCGGGCCGGTCTTCCTGCGGGCTTCCCTCAGCGCCCAGTATGCGTTGTCCAGATCCGCTGCGCTTTCCTCGATGTCATAGTTGCGTTCCAGCGCCATCTGCACCCCATCCTCAAGGGTCATGTCCAGCCTCTCAGCCGAAGCCGTCCCCCAGATGCTGCATAGGATAAGTGTCATCACTGCTGCTTTTGCATGTTTCCTGTAAGATTTCATCTGCGAACCTCCCTGCTGCTTATGCAAATCGATTGTTGCAAAGTGCTGCATAATTTCCCATTTTCTCATTCAGTTGGGCTGTTAATTTTAGAAAATAATTCACAATAGGGAATACTTCTCCCCCTCCACAGCATTTTCCTGCCCTGCAAACTGAATTTATTCTGTATGTCAATCAAGGTCCGATGCTTTTCCCTTGTATTTCGGCTCCCGTTTCTCAAAGAAGGAATTGATGCCCTCTTTGTAATCCTCGCCGCCATAGACCTTGTGGCGATAGGCGTTGATGCGCTCGAAGCTTTCTGCGCTGATGACCGTGGAAGCACGGCTCAGGATGCGGAACTGGCGCTTGATGGCGCTGATGGACAGGACGCTGTTGCGGCGCAGGGGCTTGAGGAACTGTTCTTCCAGCACCTCTTCCAGCTCGTCTTTTTCAGTCACGCGGTTTATCAGGCCCACGTTCAGTGCATCTTCCGCTTCGATGGGCATCCCCAGGAAGAACATCTCCCGGGCCTTGTTCATGCCCAGCTGATTGATGAAGTGCAAGAGACCTGAGGCATTGTAAGGAATGCCAATCTTGGCCGGGGTGATGGCAAAGGTGGCATTCTTGGAGCTGACAATCATATCGCAGGACAGGCAGAGGTCGCAGGCTCCTCCCCACACCGTGCCATCCACGCAGGCAATCACGGGAATAGGCACATCCTGCACATCCCGCAGCAATCTCTCCATGGGAACTTCAAAGGCCAGGGGGTCGCTGCCATCCTGGGGCAGTTCGTGCATATCGTGGCCCGCACTCCACACGCCCTTGTTCACCTCTGCCTGCAGCACAATGCCCACACATTCGCTGTTATAGGCAAACAGCAGCGCCTCCGCAATCCCCTCACACATCTCTTCGCTGAGACAGTTGTAATGCTTCCCGTTCTGCATGGTCACAAAACAGATGCGGTCTTTGATGATTTTATTAACTAACGGCATGTGAATCATCTCCCCTATCCTGCAAAGTTCCTAACCAACACAGATGAAATATTTCGCTCCCCCTCCCCATTATCCTGCCCTGAACGAAAAAAAGCCTTGCGAGTTCATAGTCTCGCAAGGCTTTGCTTTCAAGGTATCAAATTATTTGTTCAGGGGCTTCTTCAGCACGGAGAGCACTGCGCAGCCGACTACGGCGCCAATGAGGATGGCGACGAGGTACATCACCGGGTTGCCGATGGTGGGGACTACGAAGATGCCGCCGTGGGGAGCACGGAGGGTGCAGTCGAAGGCCATGGTCAGGGCGCCTGCCACAGCGGAGCCGATGACGCAGGAGGGAATCACGCGAATCGGGTCACCAGCTGCGAAAGGAATAGCACCTTCAGTGATGAAGGACATACCCATGACGTAGTTCACGACACCGGCCTTCTGCTCACTTTCGGTGAAACGGTTCTTGAAGAAGGTGGTGCAGAGAGCGATGGCCAGAGGAGGAACCATGCCGCCTGCCATGACAGCAGCCATCACATGGTATTCGCCGGAAGCCAGGAGGCCGGTACCGGTGACGTAAGCAGCCTTGTTGATGGGGCCGCCCATGTCGATAGCCATCATGCCGGCCACTACGATGCCCATGAGGATACGGGCAGAGGGATCCATGTTGGCCAGGGTGTCAGTGAGCCAGGTGTTGATGGCGCTGACAGGAGGCGCAATGATGTACATGGAGATGAAGCCCATGATGAGGATGCCGAAGAAGGGATAGAGGAGGACGGGCTTCACGCCGTCCAGGCTGGCGGGGATATTAGCGAAAGCCTTCTTGAGGAGGTTCACGATCCAGCCGCCCAGGAAGCCGGCCAGGAGGGCACCAAGGAAGCCGGAACCGGTGGTACCAGCCAGAGCGCCACCCACGAAGCCCACAGCCAGACCAGGACGGTCAGCAATGGACATGGAGATGAAACCAGCCAATACCGGCAGCATGAAGCCGAAGGCTGCGCCACCAACGCTCATGAAGAACTTGGCGAAGGGGGTGTTGCTGCCGAAGGAAGCAGCCGGCTCAGGAGCATCAAAGAGGAAAGCCAAAGCGATGAGCACACCGCCGCCCACCACGAAGGGGAGCATGTGGCTGACGCCGTTCATGAGGTGCTTGTATGCCTGACGACCCAAAGACTCGCCTGCGGTATCTGCTGCACCCTCAGCCTCGTCGCTGCCGGTGGCATGGTACACAGGAGCCTTGCCGCTCATAGCCTTGTCCAGGAGCTCGTCAGCCTTGTTTATGCCGTCGGCTACCTTGGTGATGATGGTGGGCTTGCCGTCGAAGCGGGCCATAGCCACGTTCTTGTCAGCAGCCACGATGATGGCATCAGCAGCGGCGATTTCCTCAACAGTGAGGACGTTCTTGGCGCCGCCGGAGCCGTTGGTCTCAACCTTGATGGAGATGCCGCGCTTCTTGGCGTGCTGCTCCAGGGACTCGGCAGCCATGAAGGTATGGGCGATGCCGGTGGGGCAGGCAGTGACAGCCAGCACCTGGATGTGGTCAGCCTTGGGAGCTGTTGCCACAGGCTCAGCTCCGGCAGCCACGAACTTGCCGTCTTCCTTGTCGTCAATGAGCTTCAGGAACTCGTCCTTGGACTTGGCGGCAATGAGGGCTTCCTTGAAGTCAGCATCCATGATCATGGTAGCCAGCTTGGACAGGATGGCCATGTGCTCGTCATTGGCAGAGTCCGGAGCGGCAATCTGGAAGAACAGGCGGGAGGGCAGGCCGTCCATGGACTCGAAGTCCATGCCTGCGGGCACGGTCATGGCCGAAAGGCCTGCGGCCTTGACGCCAGCGCTCTTGGCATGGGGAGTGGCGATGCCGTCTCCCAGGCCGGTGGTGCCAGAAGCCTCGCGGGCCAGCACATCTTTCATGTACTGTTCCTTGTCAGTGAGGTTGCCGCCCTTTTCCATCAGGTCGGTCAGCTGCCGGATGGCTGCATTCTTATCAGCCGGCTGTGCTCCGAGGAGGATAGACTCGCTCTTGAGCAGGTCAGTGATACGCATGATATCTCTCCTTTGTTAAAAAATATATGAGAACATAATAATGAGGAAACTTGAAGTTTAGTAAAGAAACGCAGTAGCAGGCCTTACCTGCCCCGCTTGCGGGGGCGCGTAAGCGCGGGAGCCCGGTGGGCTCCCTGGTGTGGGGACCACCGAAGGTGGTGGAAGGGGGGACGAGAGCAAGCAACGCTTCGGCTTCGATTCCCCCTTCCGTCAGCCCTTCGGGCTGCCACCTCCCCCGCAAGCGGTGGAGGTATGGTCAACCCTTTCATTGCTTCTTCTACAATCAGCTGCGGATGCTCTTGTAGAGGGCCTCAGCTTCTTCCCTGGTGGCCAGGTTCTCGCTGAAAGCGGAGGCGGAGCCGGTGGCTACGCCCATGTAGAAGGCGTGCTCAAAGTCTTCCGGCTTCTCATGGCAGCCGGTGATGAAGCCTGCCACCATGGAATCGCCTGCGCCTACGGAGTTCACCAGCTTGCCCTTGGGGGCCGGGCTCTTGAAGTGGCGGCCGTCCTCGGTCAGGAGGATAGCGCCGTCGCCAGCCATGGAGATGAGCACGTTGCGGGCCCCCTGCTCCTGGAGCTTCTTGGCGTAGGTGACGATTTCCTCGTCAGTGGTGAGCTTCACGCCGAACATATCACCCAGCTCGTGATTGTTGGGCTTGATGAGGAAAGGATGATACTTAAGAACCTTTAAGAGCAAACCTTTCTCGGCATCAACCACCACGCGGATACCCTTGCCGTCCAGGCGGCTCATGATGCGCTCATAAATGTCATCCGGCAGGGTGTTGGGGATAGAACCAGCCAGCACCAGGGTGTCGCCTTCCACCAGCTTGTCCAGCTTGGCAAAGAGCTCTGCCTGTGCCTCCTCGCTGATTTTGGGGCCCTGGCCGTTGATTTCCGTCTCCTTGTCGGCCTTGACCTTCACGTTGATGCGGGAGAAACCCTCGGGAAGCTGCACGAAGTCATGAGCCACGCCGAAGCCCTCCAGCTGGCGCTTGATTTCCTCGCCGGTGAAGCCTGCCAGGAAGCCCAGAGCCGTGGACTTGATGCCCATGTTGCCCAGGACGATGGACACGTTGATGCCCTTGCCGCCCCCCAGGACCTGCTCGTAGTTCACCCGGTTGATCTGCCCTGCGGCAAAGGAATCCAAGCGCACGATGTAGTCAAGTGCCGGATTGAAAGTAACTGTATAAATCATTTATGCTTCCTCCTCGATTTACTCCCCATCTTCCAGGACCGTGGTGAAGTCCCGGTATTTCTTGTCTTCCAGCTTCCCTGTGATGATGGTGGCGCTGGAAATGCTGCCAAAGGTAATGGGAGCAATCCTGTTGAACTTGGAACGGTCTGCCAGCACATAGGCGTGCTTGCAGCGCTTCAGGGCTTCCCCTTTAACCTCACCCTCGTCTGCATCCGGCGTGCTGTAACCGGACTGGGTGCTGATGCCGTTGGTGCCGAAAAACCCCTTAGTGAAATTGTACGCCTCCAGGCTTCTGATAGCCCCGCTGCCCACCACTGCTTCCGTGGTAGCTTTCATGGCCCCTCCCAGGATAAAGACCTTGAAGCCTCTGGCGGAAAGTTTGGAGGCATGGGGCAGGCCGTTGGTGACGTAAGTGGCTCCCTTTTCCGTCAGGAAATCAATCATCTGGAGGGTGGTGGAGCCTGCGTCCAGATAGACAAAATCCCGGCGCTTCACCAGCCCTGCCGCCAGACGTGCAATGCCCACCTTTTCCTCCGTAAAGAGGGAACTCTTGGTGCGCATATCCTCCTCCGAAGCGGAGTAGCGATTGTCGATGGCGGTGGCGCCTCCGTAGACCTTGTAGAGCCTGCCGCTCTTGTGCAGGCTGGTGAGGTCACGCCGCACGGTGGATTCCGATGTGTTGAGAAGGCGAGTGAGCTCCGTGACTGTCACAGCCTTCTTTTCTGTGAGCAGTCGCAGGATAGCTGCATAACGCTCTTCCGTGAGCATAAGTTTCCCCCCTTTAATGTATTTTGTTATTAATATCATATAGCTAAACATAAGCAAAGTCAATCAAAACCGTGAGAAAGCAAGCAAAATTTTGGTATAAACGATTACATACAAGCAAAATCAACCATCCTCATCCAAAAAACGTCCAGAGTCCCTGCTGGTGCTCCCCACGCCCCTGGCGCCCACGGATGGGCGCCCGCGGACCTTTGAATAACGTGAAGTTATTCAGGTCCGGTTTTCTTTTTGTTACTTTTTCTTTGCGCCAAAGAAAAAGTAAGGCCGAAACGTAACATTTTAGGGTATAATGTATTATAGAAGAAAACCTTTTACAGAACGGAGCGTGACCCTATGACCGAATCCAAGCCAAAGATAGTACAGCACCGCAAAGCCTCCTTTTACTTCAAGAAGTACCTCACCATCTTCATAGGCGCCCTCATTGCCTCCGTAGGGCTGGAGATTTTCCTCATCCCCAACGAAGTCATTGACGGCGGCGTGGTGGGCCTATCCATCATGGCTCAGACCCTTTCCGGTTTCAGCATCGGCATCTTCCTCATCCTATTCAACCTGCCCTTCCTCTATTTAGGCTACAAGCAGATAGGCCAGAACTTCGCCATCGCCACTCTGGTGGCCATCCTCTTCCTGTCCGGTTGGTCGAAGGTCATGGAACCCATCCCTCCCCTAACCACTGACCCCTTCCTGGCTGCCATCTTCGGCGGCATCATAGACGGCCTGGGGGTGGGCCTCATCATCCGGGCAGGCGGCAGCCTGGACGGCACGGAGATTGTAGCCATCATCATGGACAAGAAATCCGTCTTCTCCGTGGGCGAAGTGGTCATGTTCATCAACCTTTTCATCCTTTCCAGCGCAGGCCTCTTGTACGGCTGGGACAAGGCCATGTACTCACTGGTGGCCTACTTCGTCATTTCCAAGATGATTGACGTGGTCATCAAAGGTCTGGACGAGTCCTACGCGGTGATGATCGTCACCAACAGTCATGATGACATCACCTCAGCCCTCAATGACCGCCTGGGCCGCGGCGTCACTTTGCTCCACGGAGCAGGGGGATACACCGGGGAGAGCAAGGAAGTGCTCTACTGCGTGGTGACGCGGCTGGAAGTTGACAAATTGAAGGAAATCGTGCTTGAAAAAGACGAAAATGCCTTCGTCACCATCAACGCCGTCCATGACATTATAGGCGGGCGCTTCAAGAAGAAGGCTATCCACTAAGTCGAGGTGTTCATCATGAAAAAGGTACGTTTCATTTTACCGTTACTTGTTACGCTTCTCATAAGCCTTTCCTCCCTCGCCTCCGCCGCCCCCCTGCGGCTGGCACAATATCCAGTCATCGACCGGGCCTGGTGTCCTGCCGATGTGCTGATGACTCTCAATTCGCAGGTTTCACGGGCCACCCATGTGCCCCTTAACGGCTACCTCAAGACGGTGGAGTACCTACCGGAGGAGGAACTGTTTTCTGCCATGAGGGCTGTCCGGCAGGAAATGGGGGCAAAAGCCAAAGACAAGGAACTGCTCCGCCCCCTGGCCGCCCGGCTGAAGGCCGACATGGTGGTCCTGCCCATACTGGACGGCTACCAGGAATGGCAGCGCATGAGCTGGCACAGGGGCACGATCTACCACAGCTACGCCTCGGTGATGCTCTATGTCTACGATGCCCGCACCGATGAAGTGGTGAAAAAAGGTGCTTCCCGCTTCTATGACGACGAAAGCTCTGCCATGGGCACTGCTTTCAACATGGCCAAAGAAGCCATGGATGATGTGCTGCGGTCCAGCCACCTCCATGAACGCATCTATCCCTCAAAGAAATAAAAAGGAAGAAACGGGCAGGAAAAGGCCGATTTTTGACGAATATGCACGTGAATGGATTTTGCAGGATGTCTCCCAAGAAGGAAGGTATGCACATGATGCCTACAGAAATCCATATACCTTTGCTCATCTTCCTTATCATGATTCTCTGGGGGCTTTCCCTGCTGGGCACGGTATATTATTTCCATCGGGTAATCCAACGGGAGCGGAAACTCAAGGAAGGCATGGGGCATCTTCTAACCTTTACCGACCTCTGCACTTTTGTCTTTGATATGCGCAAGGACACCATGAGGCTTTCCGCCGCCTGTGCAAAACTCCTGGGATTGCCGGAGCTCATTGACAATTTCACGGAGGCCTGCCATGAAGAAAGCGGTCAGAAAACTTCCTACCAAACGCTTCTGGAGGCCATGACCCCGGAAGCTGACCAGCAGCGTATGCAGCTAACCCAGCCCAACGGTGCCTCCGGCACCTACCGGGTCACCAACCGCATCTACTATACAAAGAATGAAGAAATCGACTACATCATCGGCATTCTCACAGATGTCACCCAGGAAGCCCGCCGGGAGGAGCATCTGGCTCTCCATGCCCAAATCGACGGCCTCACCCATGTCTACAACAGCGGCACCGTCCGGCGGCTGCTGTCCGACTCCATGTCGGACTTCAATGAGTACGACCTGGGAGCTTTCCTGATTCTGGATATCGACAATTTCAAGAAATTCAACGACCTCTACGGCCACCAGACCGGAGACCAGGTGCTGCGCATTGTGGCCAGAGTACTGAGGGAAAGTCTGCGGGTAAATGATGTGATTGGCCGTCTGGGCGGTGATGAATTCTGCGCCTACCTGCCGGGACTTTCCAGCATCGGCTTTTTGAACGGCCTCTGCTCGCGGCTGAACAGCAGCGTCACGGTGGCAGCTGCCTCCGAGGGCATCGAAGCCCCTGTGACCATCAGCATTGGTGCCACCATGCTCCACACCTTCGACGACTTCCTCACCGCCTACGACCGGGCTGACCAGGCCCTTTACGAGGCCAAGGAAAATGGCCGCAACTGCTATGTAGCCAAAGAAGCCCCCTCCCCGGAAGGGACCAGCAAGGAAAAAAATGCAGACAAGGATTGAGGTCAGGTAATGCCTATGGACTTTGCAGCTACGCTTATCATCATTCTACTGATAGTTACCAACACAGCTTTTTGTCTGGCTGCCGTCATTTTTTACAAGCGGTGGCGCAGAGGCCAGCGCCTGGCAGTGCTCTCTGAGCAAAGCCGGGCCAGTCGTGTGCGCTCTGAAACGGCCAGGCAGGTCATCAAAAGGCAGCATTTTTTCATTTCCCGCTATGTGAGATATCTGGAAGCTCCCACCAAAGACATCAATGAGCTGACGGAGAAAATTTCCCAAAGCAAGGATATAAACTCGGCCCATGCAGCAGCCAGCCGTCTGGAAGCCCGAAGCCGCCTGTTGCTGAAGTCCATTGCCAATCTAAAAGATTTTGCCGATCTGGAGCTGGGGGAACTGACCCTGAAGCAGGAGTCTGTGTCCAGCCGCCAACTGCTGGAAGAAGCCATCAGCACCATGCGCGCTTTCTTTTCCTCCAGCCACCAGCATCTGCTGCTGGATATCAACAGCTGGCACGAGCAGAACATCATCGTGGACCGGGGTAAATTCTGTTCCATGCTTGGGCATCTGGCCCACGGCATTGCCAGCTATCTGCCAGAAGGGTGCACCATCAACTTCACCGCCGAAGCCATCCGCTCAGGAGAAGGGCGCGTGGTCACCTGGCTGCAGATTTCCGACAGCGTCACAGACTTCGACCTGCCCGAAAGCGAGCATCTTTTCGACCCTCTGGGAGCCTCCCTGGTCTCTCATGCCAATATCGAAGTTGAGGGACAGATGCCTTCGCTGGATCTCCCCTTCGCCAAGCACCTGGCAGAGCTGATGGGTGGCTCCCTGAACTTCCGCCGCGTCGGCACAGGGCATGCGGTGGAAATAGAGTTATTCTTCAACGTTGGGGAATAAATGTGGAAAAAAAAGGACATTTGGGTTAAAATATAAAGCGCCTATGAGGCGCTTTTTTCATGCTGAAGCGTTCGGGGCAGGCAGGCGGCAAAATTTCACACGTTACGCTTTTGCCTCCTGCCTGCCCCTGACTTAATTTCATAAGGAGGCAATTATGACCCCTAAAGAAAAATACAGGCAGATTTGCCGGGAGGCGGGCGCCACGGGGCTGGTGCTGCTCTTGCTCATCATCATGTGGTGCGTGCTGGGTTTTGGACTTTCTGGCTCCGATACGCTGATTTTCGGACTGCCCCTGTGGGCGGTGGCCGGCACCGTTGGGATATGGCTGCTGGCAATCTTCCTCACCTTTATACTGGTGAAATTCATCTTCAAGGACATGGCCCTTTCACAGCCCTTTGACAAGAATTATATTGAGAAAGAGACTAAGGAGTGACTGCAGTGGGAAATCTATCTGCCTTGCTGCCCTTGCTGATTTTCATGGGCGTGATGATCGGCATCGGCTTCTATGTGCGGCGGGAAGGCTCCCGCTCCGGCACGGGCTTTGTAAAAAATTATTTTATCGGCAATCATAATCTGGGCGGCTTCGTGCTGGCCATGACCACCGTAGCCACCTACAGCTCCGTCTCCTCCTTCGTGGGAGGTCCGGGCATGGCCTGGCAGATAGGCTTTGGCTGGATTTACATGGCGGTAGTACAGGTGACAGCCATCTTCCTGGTACTGGGTGTCTACGGCAAGCGGGTGGCCCTGTTGTCCCGGCGGCTGGAGGCCGTCACCGTGGTGGACATCATCAGGGCGCGGTTTAACTCCGACAGGCTGGCAGGCCTTGCGGCCTTCATCATCGTGCTCTTCTTCTGCGCCACCATGACAGCCCAGTTCGTGGGCGGAGCCAAGCTCTTTGCCGCCGTCACAGGGTACAGCTATGAGATGGGGCTCTTGCTTTTCGGCCTCACAGTGGTACTCTACACAGCCATCGGCGGCTTCCGGGCCGTGGCCCTCACGGACACCTGCTGCGCCATTGTCATGATGGTGGGCATCGTGCTGCTGCTCTACTATGTGCTGCAGGCAGGCGGCGGCTATGAAAACATCATGAACACTCTCCACGCTGACCATCCGGAGATGTTCGAGCCTCTGTCGGCAGGCCACATGCCTTTGACCCTCTACCTCACCCAGTGGATTCTGGTGGGCATCTGTACCATCGCCTTGCCCCAGTCCGTGGTGCGCGGCATCAGCTACAAGGACACCAAGGGCCTCCATCAGGCCATGCTCATTGGCACTGTTGTCGTGGGCTTCATGAATATCGGCATCAACTTCACGGGAATCCTGGCTCACGGAGTGCTGACAGGCCCCCTGGAAAGTTACGGCGGCGTGGACAACATCATCCCCAAGACCATTGTCACCGCCATGCCGCCTTCTCTCGTAGGCTTTGCCATCATCGGCCCCCTGGCGGCCTCCATCTCCACCATCTCAGGCCTCCTGATAGTGGCCTCCTCCGCCATCATCAAGGACGTCTACCTCCATGCCAAGAAGGCCAATGGGGAAAGGGTCTCGGATAAGAAACTGAGGCTGCTGTCCATGGCAGCTACAGGCGTCATCGGCGTGCTGGTGTTCTTCATCGCCGTTACCCCGCCCTCCCTCATCTGGATCATCAACATGTTCGCCTTCGGCGGACTGGAGACAGCCTTCTTCTGGGTACTGCTCCTGGGCCTCTTCTGGCGCAAAGCCAACAAAGCCGGAGCAATTCTCGCCATGGCAGGAGGCACTTTCATCTACGTCCTGCCCATGCTGGGCAAGATGCTCCTGCTCCTCACCTCAGCCGAATGGGCAACCGCCTTTGCCGAAGCCCTGAACTGGTCCCCCTTCGGCCTGCACAGGATTGTGCTGGGACTGGCGGTTTCCCTGATTTGCTTCATTATCGGAGCATATAAGGGGAAGCCCACCAAGGAAGAAACTCTCGCCCTGTTCTTCCCCGGAAAATAATACAATGTAAGGAAGCGCTCTTGCTAAGGGCGCTTCTTTACTCTATACTAGGATAATATATTGTAAATTTTACAAACGGAAGTGATTTTTAATGCAGCCGGAATGGACTATCAACCGTCGGCAGGTGCTTTTGGAGGGCATGCGGGACGGACTGCCTATTGCTTTGGGGTATTTCGTGGTTTCCTTTACCCTGGGCATTGCCGCCAAGAATGCTGGCTTGAACGCTTTGGAAGGCTTCTTTGCCAGCCTGTTCAACAATGCCTCGGCGGGGGAATACGCTGGTTTTACCGTCATCGCCTCGGGGGGGACGCTCCTCACTATGGCAGTGCTCACCCTGGTGGCCAATGCCCGCTATATGCTTATGAGCACTGTGCTGTCCCAGAAATGCCCGGAAAACCTGCCCCTTTACCACCGCATCCTGGTGGCCTTTGATGTGACGGACGAGATTTTCGGCATCACCATTGCCCGGCCCGGTCCGCTGAATCCCTACTACAACTACGGGGCCATGCTGGTGGCCCTGCCCGGATGGTCCGTGGGCACAGCCCTGGGCATCATGGCAGGCTCTGTGCTGCCCCTGTCAGCTGTATCGGCCCTGTCTGTGGCCCTCTACGGCATGTTTATCTGGGTCATCGTACCCCAAGGGAAAAATGACCGCATCATCGCCGTCCTCATCGTCATCAGCATGCTGATGAGCCTCGGGGCCAGCCTTGCCCCTATGATTTCTGACCTGTCCGCCGGCACCCGCACCATTATCCTCACGGTGCTTATTGCAGGCCTGGCCGCTTATTTCTTCCCCCACAAGGAGGCTGCATGATGGAGCCAAGCATATTCACATATCTTCTGGTCATGAGCGCCGTGACTCTGGCCATCCGCATCCTGCCCCTGACCTTGATTCGGGGAGAGGTAAAAAGCCCCTTTTTGAAATCCTTCCTTTACTATGTCCCCTATGTGACCCTGGCCGTCATGACCTTCCCTGCCATGACTCAGGCCACCCAGAGCCCCGTCAGCGGCACTCTCGCCCTGCTCTCAGGGTTGCTTCTCGCCTGGTGGGGCGCCAGCCTTTTCAAGGTAGCTGCGGCCTGCTGTGCCGTGGTTTTCCTGACGGAAATGGTAATTTGCTGAAAAAGTCCATCTTATATGTATACATTCAAAAAATTCTCTCAGTAGTAGACATCTTAAACCGAAAGTGTTAAAATGTAAACATAGAAACCGCGCAAAGGAGCCGCATATATGTCCCATAGGATATGTATGCGGCTTCGTGCGTAAGAACGGGTTTCGAGAAAAATTTGGGAGGGAATTTCATGTCAGAAAAAACGAAAACCAACCTTGACAAGCTGGGGCTATGGATTATCATCGCCACGGTGCTGGGCGCTGTGGTGGGCCTCATCATGGGGCCGAACGCCCATATGTTCGCGCCTATGGGCGACCTCTTCATGCGCCTCATCAAGATGGTGGTTGTACCCCTGGTGCTCTTTTCCCTGATTGGCGGGGCTGCCTCTCTGGGAAACTCCAGCAGCGCCGGGAAGATAGGTCTTCTGACCTTTGGCTACTACGGCATCACCACGGCTGTGGCAGTGGCTTTGGGCCTTGCTGCCAGCGAGATTTTCCAGCCGGGCCGCGGTATCGAGATGGCAGCACTCTCTGAGGCTGCCATCCAGGTGGAACACATGGAAGAAAGCACTCATATTCCCGGCTTCTGGGATACGGTGCTGGGCTTCGTGCCTACCAATCCCTTCCAGGCTCTGGTGGAAGGCAATATCCTGCAGATTATCGTCTTTGCTCTGTTCATGGGCTTTGCCGCCACCCATCTTGAGGAAAGCAAGAAGAATTTCGTGCTGAGTTTCTTCAACTACCTCACTGAGCTCTTCATCAAGGTCATGACCGGCATCATGTATGCCGCACCTATCGGCGTCTTCTGCCTCATGGCTGACGCCACGGGCACCTTCGGCTATGCGGTGCTCACCAAGATTCTATACCTCATCGTGCTGTACGTGGCAGTGCTGGCCATCGTCACCTACGGCATGATTGGCGGGACTGTGGCCATGTTCTCCAAGTGCACCAACTACAAGCAGTTCTTCAAGAGCATGTGGAAAGTGCAGGTCTTTGCTTTCTCCACCGCTTCTTCCATCGCCACCCTGCCGCTGAACATGAACACGGTACGTGAAGAACTTGGTGTATCCAAAGAAACCACTTCCTTTGCCCTGCCTCTGGGCGCCACCATCAACATGAACGGCAACGCCGCCTATTACGCCATGGCCGCCACTTTCATCGCCCAGATGTACGGCATGGAGCTTTCCCTGCCCCAGTACATCGCCATCATCGTCACCAGCACCCTGGGCGCTGTGGGCCAGGCAGGCGTTCCCGGCCCCACGCTTCTGGTAGTGGCCGTCCTGGTAGCCGGCGGCATCCCCATCGATGCCCTGCCCATCCTCTTCGGTGTTGACCGCATCTTCGACATGCTGCGCACCGCCGTGAACATCACCGGCGACGCTGCCTGCGCCACCATTGTGGACAGGTTCAGGACAGTAGACGAAGCCTCTGTCGAGCACAATTTGAAGGAAGCGTAATTACAATAAAGAGCGCTGAAAGCCCCCGGAAAAACAAATCCGGGGGCTTTCGCATGCTTCTGTATGATATTTTAGTTGTTCGTGGCAAGAATTTCTTCTGCCTCATCAGTCTTGTTGATGAGCTTGTTCAGCACAGGCACCATGAAGGCCATGACTACCGTCACGCCCAGAGTCACCAGGCCGATATCGGTGAAGACGCCGGTGTAGATGCCGAGAGTCTCCACGGAATTCGTCATGCCCTCTGGCACAGCGGTGAGAGCTGCTACCTTGCCGCCCAGCACAGCTGCAATGGCGGTGGTGAGGAACCAGGCCCCCATGAGGAAGCCCAGCAGGCGCTGGGGCACCAGCTTGGAAATCATGGACAGGCCCAGGCCGGAAATCAGGAGCTCGCCAATGGAGGACAGGAAGTAGGAACCAACCAGCCACCAGGCAGACACAATGCCGGCCTCGCTGGCAAACTTGGCAGAGAAGCCAACCACCAGGAAGGAACCTGCCGTCAGCAACATGCCCAGGGCGAACTTGGCGGGCATGGAAAGGTCAGTGCCCTTATCGCCGAAGTGGCTGTACATCCAGGCAAGGATGGGGCTGGCCAGCATGATCCAGAAGGGGTTCAGCGTCTGGAACACCTGTGCATCGGGAATCTCAATGCCCATGATGCTGTGCTCCACGTTGTTGATAGCGAAGAAATTCAGAGAAGTAGGCATCTGCTGATACAGGGTGAAGAAGACAATAGCCTCCACAATGAGGATCAGGGCGGCAATCATCTTGCTGCGCTCAGCCCCACGGGACTGGAAAATCATCTTGAAGAACACGCCGTACACCAGAGCAGCAATGCCCCACAGCAGCACATGAGCCACTTCCAGATGGCTCAGCATCCAGGCAGAAACGAAGGTCATGACAATGACACCGGCTACCACCAGAGCCATTTTCGTAGCGGACAAAGGTGCCTTGCCAGCGGGGGAATCAACGCCCTTCACCAGATAGCGGAAGCTGAAGAAACCGCCGATAGCCACCACCAGGCCCATGGCACAGATGGAGAAACCCAGGGAAAGTCCATACATGGAGCCGACGATAGGCACCAGCAGCATGGAGCAGAAGGAGCCGATATTCACGGCCATATAGTACATGGTGAAAGCAGAATCAAGATGCTGCTCATCACCCTCATAAATCTTGGACAGCAAGGAGGAAGGGTTAGCCTTGAAGATACCGTTGCCGCAGGCAATGGCACCAAGAGCCACGAATACCAGGTACTCCTCAACCTGGTCGCCACTGGCAGCAAAAGCCATAATGGCATAACCAATCATGAGGACAATAGCCCCCAGGGCGATAGTGCGCTGGGTGCCCAGCACCTTGTCACCGATATAGCCGCCGATGGACACATAGCCGTACACCATGGCGGAGAAAGCACCGAAGACGATGAAGGACTGCGCGTCCCCCATGTTCAGCGCTTTCACGAAGAACATAGCCAGCACGGCCTGCAGGCCGTAGTAGCCAAAGCGCTCCCAGAACTCTATGAAGAACAGCATATTGAATGCGCTCTTCCTGTTAATAGGATGTGCATCTGACATAAGTAAAACTCCAATCTCTCTGCGGGAGTGTCTTGCTCCTCCCGGAATCTAATATGTATCACACTGATGGACATTTTACCATATTCTTACGCACAATAAAAGGCCAAGTGACTGTAAAGACTGTTAATATTGGGCTTTTGGGCCTATCTTCTCTATATATTATGCACAAATGTGCATCAAGTATGGATTATAAAAAGTTGATTGTGCCTTTGGTGTTCATTCTCTGTGAACATGGTCCTGAAAATAAAACAAAGTTTTTTTTGCTTTTGTAATCATGTATATCAATAAGGACATTCGACCACAATGTCCACAGAGTGTATACATCTGATATATTCCCCTTATTGACATGATTAATCAGTTTGCTACAATAAATGTATACGCTAAAAGAAAGGAAGATTCCATGTTTTATATAGTGAATTCCCTGATTACCGAAGAAGGCCGTCAGACCTTTTCCCTGCTTGGCATCACCGAGGACAAGCAGCAGGCAGCTGCTCTGGCTGCAGAGGTCTACAAGGACTACAACAAGAACGCCTCCTTCCAGAACATCGAAATGATTACTGAATGGCTGGCCACCCGCCGCAAGTACTCCTTCCGCAAGGACAAGGAGCACAGATTGCAGCTGGCTATCACGGAAGCCGGAGAACTCAACCAGCTGCTTCCCGCTGAAGCAGGGCTGGTATTCTCTGCTGCCGCTGAGGAGGAGGAACTGGCCCGCCGCATGAGCCAGGCACTCTTTGAGGGCCAGCATACAGCCAGCCGGGGAGAATTTCCCCCAAAGGCTGCAGGCTGCCCACTGGAAAGCTAAAAAGAGAGGGAAATGTTTCACACCGAAGCATTTCCCTCTCTTTTTATTTTTTATTTTTCTTTGGTTCTCCCCAGGCACTCGCAGCTTCCAGGGTAGCTGCCGTACCGGTCTTTTCGTGATAGGCCTTCAGGTCCTCCAGCCACTTTGCCATCACATTATAGGCCTTCAAGCTCTTGTCCTGATAAGTGGCATGGTAAAGGTAGTTGGTCCATCCTTCATGCACTTCCTGCACATAGTTTTCCCCGTCCTTGCCGGTGAAGAAATCCAGCCGCACACCCTCCCTGGGCAGCACCAGGGTGTAGTATTTGAACTTGCGCATCTGAATATCTTTGGCGCTCCTGTAGCTGGCCCCGTAAAGGAGTTTCTCAACGTAGGGCAGCGGAGAAAAACCATCTGCCGTGGAGGGAGCCTCACCATTCTTGCCCAGAGTATAGGCCTCCGGCTGGCCGTAGATGAAATTGGCCAGATAGATGCCAATATTGCTGTTATCAGCAGTCACAGGCGTAAGGCCGTTGTCTTTGATGAAATCACCGTGCACATAATCCCAACCCCAGGCATTCAGCTTGGTCCACTGCCTTTGGTCACGCACCATATCCTCCTGGCTTTCACGCACATAGCGCACATCAGTGGGGTGGTAGTAAATGTAGTACCCGCCCTCTGAATCTTTGGCAATCAGCTCAGCCCCGGACATATCATGGCGAAGTTTCTCGTGGAGCTGCTCTGCCGTCAACCTACCCAGGCTGAAAATCCAGCCAGCGCCTGACTCAGTCTCCCCTGCCTTTTGGGCAGCTTCCACAGAAGCCTTCTCAGAAACGGCAAAGAAGCTGCCCTCCGGGGCGGTAGTATCTTTCAGCAGCAGCTCATCGTATTCCTCAGGAATCCGCAGCTTCAGCCCCTGGCTCTCATACAGACGCCCCTGCCCTGCTTCAGTCTCTGCCGAAACAGCAGGTGTCGCCTCCTCAGCCAGAGCGAAATTCCCCGGTGCCGCCAGCACAGCTGCCGCCAGCAGGGCAGCCATTATTTTTCCGCTTTTCATATATAATCCCCCTTCCACCGTCTTCGACGGTCCCCCTCCCCCGCAAGCGGTGGAGGTAAGGTCTGCTAGAAGCGTAAATCTCCCGAATGGAAAAATTCACTACTCAACTAATATAAGACACTTCCCCATTCTACCATATCCTGCCCCGTCCTTCCACCTGTTACACCTCTATTTGCACTTTTCAGTTTTATTGACAAATTAACGACAATAGACTATGCTAGACTTTAGTTTATTTGAATTCATATATTATTGATAGTTAGGAGCAATTGCTATGTCAGAAGCACAGGAAAAGAAAAAAATCATCCTCAGCGGCATCCAGCCCACGGGCGTCTTCACCCTTGGCAACTACCTGGGAGCAGTGAAAAACTGGCAGCAGATGCAGGAAGACTATCAATGCTATTATTTCATCGCCGACCTTCATTCCCTGACGGTACACATTGACCCGAAACTCAGGAAACAGCAGTCCCTGCAGGCCTTTGCCCTGCTCCTGGCCTGCGGCATCGACCCGGAAAAGAGCCTTATTTTCGTCCAGAGCCATGTGCCCACCCATGCAGAAATGGGCTGGATCCTGGCCTGCTGCTCACAGTTCGGTGAGCTTAGCCGCATGACCCAGTTCAAGGACAAGAGCGCCAAGCACCCGGAGAATATCAATGCGGGCCTTTTCACCTATCCTTCCCTCATGGCAGGGGATATCCTGCTCTATCAGGCAGACTATGTGCCGGTAGGGGCTGACCAGACCCAGCACCTGGAATTCACCCGTGACATCGCCACCCGCTTCAACCATGTTTACGGGGAGACTTTCAAGCTGCCTGAGGGCTACTTCCCCAAGCTCGGTGCCAGGGTCATGAGCCTGCAGGAGCCTACCTCCAAGATGAGCAAGTCCGACACCAACCCCAACGCTACCATCTCCATTCTCGATGAAGAAAATGTCATCATCAAGAAGTTCAAGCGGGCTGTCACCGACAGCGAGATGGAAGTGGTCTTCCGTGAGGGCAAGGACGGCATCAACAACCTTATGACTATTTACTCTGCCATCACGGGCAAGAGTCTCGACGGCATCACCAGCGAATTTGCAGGCAAAGGCTACGGCGACTTCAAGGCCGCTGTGGGTGAAGCCGTAGCTGAGGAGCTGCGCCCCGTGCGTGAGCGCTTCAATGAACTCATGGGCGACAAGGCTGAGCTTGAGCGTCTCATGAAGCAGGGAGCAGAGATTGCCACGAAGATTTCCAGCCGCACCCTCACCAAGGCACGCAAGAAAGTAGGCCTCTACATTACCAAATAAAATAGTCCGATAGAAAAAAACTATATAGCAGGAAAAAATCCCCCTTTGACGAATATGTCTATTACAAAATAAATAGACGTAAAAGGGGGATTTTAAATGCGTTTCATGGACAATCTCAAAGTAGCCTACAAACTGCTGATATTGGCCGTCATCGCTTTCGTCGGCATGGCCTTTATCGGCTTCTCAGGTTACTCCGCTATCCTGGAAGCCCAGATAGACATGGAAAAAATGTATATGGTGGATGTGCGCAGTCTCAGCCATCTGGGCGATGCCCGCCAGGGTATGCGCTCTGCCCAGACCATGACGGTCATCATGACCAACAAAACCGTCACGCCCGAGCGCATGAAAGATCTGGCCGGCAAGTTCGAAGCAGGTGTGAAGGGCACCGATGAAGCTTTGGCCAAATTCAAGGAAGTTTCCGCCGGCAACACAGATGTGCAGGCGAAGTTCGAAGAAACCCTGACGGACTGGAACAGCATGAAAGCCAGTCTGCAGAAGTCCACCAGTCTATCCCTCTCGGGACAGCAGGACGAGGGCATGAATGTCTACAACCAGCATGCCAACGAGGCCACCAAGGTAGCCAAGGACCTGGAGGAGCTGGCTGATGCCGCCACCAAGTCAGCTGAGGCCCTGAATACCAAGAACGATGAGGACAGCGAAGCTGCCAAGTTCAAGATGCTGGCAGAGTGCATCATAGCCCTGATCGTCCTCGTGGTTTCCGCCCTCTGGATCACCCGCGAAGTGGTAAATCCCCTGCGCCAGACCATCGGCGCCTGCGAACGCCTCAAGGAAGGTGATTTCCGCGACAGGGAACGCTCGATTATCCGTGGTGACGAATTCGGTGAAATGGCCGATGCCGTGGCGGGCGTGCGCGTAGCCCTCAATGCCATGATGAAGAACACCGGCCGCATTGCCGAGCAGCTGGCAGCTGCCGCCGAGGAGCTCAATGCTTCCTCCGGCCAGTCTGCCCAGGCCGCCGAGCAGGTGGCCCAGAACGTCACCAGCTCCGCAGGAGCCGTGGTGGAACAGCAGCAGCTCCTGGCTGTCATGCAGGAATCTGTAGACCATTCCAGCCAGGCCGTAGACACTTTGGGCGCAGCTGCCAATGACGTGGCCCGCCAGGCTCAGTCCTCCAATGACGAAGCCGAGTCCGGTGCCAAGTCCATCGAGAACGCCGTATCCCAGATTCTCTCTGTAGAGGAGATTGTCAGTGAATCTGCCGCCACGGTGGACAAACTGGGCCAGAGTTCCCAGGAAATCGGCCAGATTGTGGAAACCATTTCCGGCATTGCCGAACAGACCAACCTGCTGGCCCTGAATGCCGCCATCGAGGCAGCCCGGGCAGGCGAGCATGGCCGCGGCTTCGCCGTAGTGGCAGACGAGGTCAGGAAGCTGGCTGAAGCCAGCCAGACTGCCGCCCAGCAGATTACAACCCTCATTGCAGGTATTCAGAAAGATACCGACGACGCCGTCAGCTCCATGAAGAAGGGCAGTACGGCAGTGCGGGAAGGTTCAGCCTCTGTGGAGCAGCTGCGTGATGCCTTCCAGGCCATCCGCACAGCTTCCGGCAGCGTGGTTTCCAGCGCCCAGCGCATGATCAACGATTTGCAGACTGTGGCCGAAGATGCCAGCAATATCAGCGAGAAATCTGGCAGCATTTCCTCCAAGGGCCGCCAGGTGGCCGAGGAAATGGAAAGCGTCTCTGCCGCTTCCGAAGAGCAGAGCGCTTCTGCTGGCGAGATTGCCAGTGCCTCCAAGGCTCTGGCAGAACTGGCCCAGAACTTGCAGGATTCCCTGCACAAGTTCCAATACTAAGCCGTCCTCCAATTACCATATTTCCCTAATTCTCATTTTCTCCTTTCTTTCAATTCTCTCAACCCGGCAAGGCATGGCCCTGCCGGGGCTTTTTTTGCAATAAAAAACCTTCCCCTGGGGAGGGAAGGCTCAAAAAACATTCGTCAATCAATTACCCCATTGGCCCTCATCACGGCCTTGACGCTCTCAGCGCTCTTTTTCATCATCTCTTCTTCCTCAGCAGGCAGATGCAGGGGGATGCGCTTCTCTACGCCGTGACGGCCAATGATGCTTGGCATGGAAAGGGCCACCTCATGGAGGCCATACTCCCCGTGGAGAGGCATTGACACCGGGCAGACGGCACGCTCGTCAAAGAGCACAGCCTTGGCCAGGCGGCAGGCTCCCATGGCGATGCCCGTGTTGGTCCAGCCCTTGGACTGCACTACATCATAGGCAGTGTTCACAACTTCCTGGCCGATTTCTTCCAAATCCAGCTTGCCTTCATGGTCGTAAAACTCGTCAAGCTGCGAGAGGGGCACGCCGCCGATGCTGACAGTGCTCCAGGCAGGGAAGGCAGAGTTGCCGTGTTCCCCCATCATATAGCCCTGGACAGAGGAAGCATCCACCTTGTAGTGCCTGCCGATGATGCTCTTGAGGCGCATGGTTTCAAGGGTGGTGCCAGTGCCAAAAAGCCGTCCTTCGGGATAGCCAAACTCCGTGGCTGCCACATAGGTAGTGATATCCAGAGGATTGGTAATCATGATAAAGACAGCCTCGCGGGTGTATTTCGTGACTTCGCCCATGATCTCACGGATAACGCCGATGTTTTCCTTGGCCAGGGTCAACCTGTCCATCTTCTGCCCTGGCAGGATGCTGGGACCGGCATCGCAGATAATCACATCTGCATCAGCGCACTCCTCGAAACCGCCGGAATGGACGCGAATCCCAGGCACGTAATCGCAGGACAGGGAATGCACCGCATCCACTGCCTCCCCATGGGCCACTTCCTTCTTGATATCAATGCAGACGATATCTGCTGCCAGCTGGCAGGCAATGGCACGGGCCAGTACAGCAGAGCCCACATGGCCCAGCCCAATGATGGCTAATTTATGTGGCTTGAACACTTTGACATATCCCCTTTGCTAACTGTATTCTGGTAAAGAACGTTTACAAGTTTACAGTATACACCTTATAAGGAAATTTATCAACACGCCTCAATGCCACACCCCTGCAAAACTCGTCAGACCATCTATGGCCTCCTCCCCAGCTGAGTTATGATAGGTCAGATCCGACACCAGCACTCCCTGCACATACTGGCCAGTGCCTTCATTGATGAAATAACCGCTGGTGCTGTGGATGCAGAGCGGTGTGCCGCTGGCATCCGTGCCCAGATACATCATCACATGGCCGGGTTTGAAAAGCAGGTCTCCCGGCTCAGCCTGCTGTCGCAGCGCTGCATAACGTGCCTCTGTGGAGAGGCCGCCCATTTTCACCTGCTTCAAGAGTGCCAGTTCCTGATGATCGGCATCCCGGGGAATCTTCAGGCCCATGGTGTGATAAACATCCTGCACAAAGGAGGAGCAATCCACGCTATTATCCTGCCCACCCCAGCCGTAGGTATCGCCAAGGCATTTGAAGGCCATGGCGATGAAATTACCGCGGGTGCAGGGCAGATAGCCCTCGTGGAGGGTTTCATCAAAATCAGCAGGGCAGTTGTCTATATAAAGCCAGCCTTCAGCGTCCCGCTGAGGAAGCAGCAGGCCCCTCGTCCCCGCTTCCAGGCTGCCGGTGCTGCCATGGACCTTGCCCAGAGGAATCGCTGCCCCCAGCTGATAGAGCTGGGAAATGCCCCCCGCTTCCAAAGTCTTGCGATTTTGGGTGACAACAGCCACCTGAGCGGGAGCTGCATATCTCAGCCAGTCCTCTCTTTCAGCCAGAGCCAGGCTGTCCAGGCTCACCCAGCCCTGGTAATCCTCTGCCTGCACGAAAGCAAACTTTCCATCAAGGCTTCTGTGCCAGATCAGCACCGCCTCCGCCGGGTCCAGCACCGTGCCCTGCAGGTCGTCATAATGCTCATCAGGCTCGTCATTCCAAGCCTCAGACACAGGCAACAAGCGCAGAGCAGCCCGCTGGACGGTGACAGCATACTCTGCCTCTGCCTCCTCTGGCAAATCAACCAGCTTGCAGTTCCTGCGGGCCTGCTGCCAGCTGTCCCAGGTAAGCAATTCTCCTCCCACATACTCCTCAGGCAGCTTCTCCTGCCAAAAGTCCTGCATGGCAGCCATGATATGCTGCCTTACCTCCCGCCCCGGCAAACGGTCAGGAGAGGCTGTGAGGTCTATAAGAGAGGTATCCCGCAGCTGCAAGTCCTGATTCTGGGCAGAAATCTGCTCCGGTGTCAGGATAACTTCCTGGGCATGGGTAGTACGTGAAAGCCAGTAGCCAGGAGCAGCTTCAACGCCAAAACGGCCGCTGCCAGCCTCTGCCGAAAAGGCACTCAGCATGACTATAGAGCCCAGCAATAGCGATGCACATATCCTTTTCAAATTCATTCCTAATCCTCCTTCAAAAACAAGAAAAGCCCAAGCCGTTAAGCTTGAGCTGTAAGTTCAACTGGTGCGGTTGATGGGACTTGAACCCATACGTCTTGTGAACACTACCCCCTCAAAGTAGCGCGTCTGCCAATTCCGCCACAACCGCGTATCATGAATTTCATTTAGATAAAAAAATGGTGCGGTCGAGAGGACTTGAACCTCCACGGTATTGCTACCACTAGCGCCTGAAGCTAGCGCGTCTGCCATTCCGCCACGACCGCATGTTTGTATTATATATCAATTATATGGATTTGTCAAGAGATGGTGCGGTCGATGGGACTTGAACCCATACGTCTTGTGAACACTACCCCCTCAAAGTAGCGCGTCTGCCAATTCCGCCACGACCGCAATATATAATTTTTA
The DNA here is from genome assembly GCF_000702545.1 of Selenomonas sp. AB3002. NCBI lineage: Bacteria > Bacillati > Bacillota > Negativicutes > Selenomonadales > Selenomonadaceae > Selenomonas > Selenomonas sp. AB3002. Next base: position 833,810 of record NZ_JNIO01000002.1, read on the forward strand.
GCGAAATAAGGGAAAATGGTGCCGAGGACCGGAATCGAACCGGTACGGTTGTCTCCAACCGACGGATTTTAAGTCCGTTGCGTCTGCCAGTTCCGCCACCCCGGCAGCTTATTCAATAAAGTGGAGCGGGTGATGGGAATCGAACCCACGTGATCAGCTTGGAAGGCTGGAGCTCTACCATTGAGCTACACCCGCGTAAAAGCTAAGTGGAGCTGGCGAGAGGAATTGAACCCCCAACCTGCTGATTACAAGTCAGCTGCTCTACCAATTGAGCTACACCAGCTTGATAAATGGTGCCTCAGAGCGGAATCGAACCACTGACACGGGGATTTTCAGTCCCCTGCTCTACCAACTGAGCTACCGAGGCATTTCATCAAAACAAGTTGAAAATTTATATTATAAACGCTTTCGCGTTATAATCAAGTGGCGACCCCAAGGAGACTTGAACTCCTGACCTCCGCCGTGACAGGGCGGCGTTCTAACCAACTAAACTATGGGGCCATAATATGGTGGGCGATGACAGGATCGAACTGCCGACATCTTGCTTGTAAGGCAAGCGCTCTCCCAGCTGAGCTAATCGCCCATAAATGGTGACCCACCACGGAATCGAACCGTGAACCTACTGATTAAGAGTCAGTTGCTCTGCCAGTTGAGCTAGTGAGTCATGATAAAAGGGGAATACTATCTATATTGGTGGCTCACCCGGGGGTCGAACCCGGGACAACCTGATTAAAAGTCAGGTGCTCTACCAACTGAGCTAGTGAACCAACATGGCTGGGGTAGCTGGATTCGAACCAGCGGTGCGGGAGTCAAAGTCCCGTGCCTTAACCACTTGGCGATACCCCAATTAGTTATGGGGGGCTCCCCAGATTATTTTTAAAATTGGCTCCTCGAACAGGACTCGAACCTGTGACATTCTGATTAACAGTCAGACGCTCTACCGACTGAGCTATCGAGGAATCAAACTGGCAGCTTCCTATCCTCCCAGCCCGTCTCCAGGCAAGTACTTTCGGCCTCTGAATGCTTAACTACTGTGTTCGGAATGGGAACAGGTGGATCCATTCAGGCATCGCCACCAGATATTCAGTTGAAAGATTGCTCTTTCAAAACTATACAGAAGAATTACTTTGCGTTGAACATCTTAGATTAAGTTAAGCCCTCGACATATTAGTAGTAGTTAGCTTCATACCT
>NZ_JNIO01000002.1:837500-958529 GCF_000702545.1 Selenomonas sp. AB3002
TCTCTTTCACTTACGGGGGTTTCACCTTCTGTGCCGCTCCTTCCCAGAAGCTTCAGCTAGAAATTCTTCCCTTGATGCCGGTCCTCAACCCCGGGTGACCGAAGTCTCCCGGTTTGGGCTCTTCCCTTTTCGCTCGCCGCTACTGGGGGAATCTCTTTTGATTACTTTTCCTCTGGCTACTTAGATGTTTCAGTTCACCAGGTGTGTCTTCCTTTCGGATAGTGCAACATAACTCGCACTGGGTTGCCCCATTCGGAAATCTGAGGGTCAAAGCTTACTTGCAGCTCGCCTCAGCTTATCGCAGCTTATCGCGTCCTTCATCGACTCGGAACGCCTAGGCATCCACCATATGCCCTTGGTAGCTTAACTTAAAAGTTAAAAGCAACTAAGTTCATCTGTTTCAGATGTCTATGCTTTTGAATCCTAAAATGTTCGTTCAAACCAATTGTTACCTTGGTTGAAATTGATACATTTCATTCTTCTGTGTAGTTTTCAAAGATCAATTTTAATGGTGGGCCTAAGTAGACTTGAACTACTGACCTCACGCTTATCAGGCGTGCGCTCTAACCAGCTGAGCTATAGGCCCATAATGGTGGAGACGAGGAGAATCGAACTCCTGACCCCCTGCTTGCAAGGCAGGTGCTCTCCCAGCTGAGCTACGCCCCCATTATGGTTATTAAGTTTGAAGGTTGTACCTTCAAAACTAGACAATGCAAAAGCCAAATGCCACGACCTAGGAATTGTAATCCTTAGAAAGGAGGTGATCCAGCCGCACCTTCCGATACGGCTACCTTGTTACGACTTCACCCCAGTCATCGCCCCCACCTTAGACGGCTGTTTCCTTGCGGTTAACCCACCGGCTTCGGGTGTGAATGACTTCCGTGGTGTGACGGGCGGTGTGTACAAGGCCCGGGAACGTATTCACCGCTGTATGCTGACCAGCGATTACTAGCGATTCCGACTTCATGCAGGCGGGTTGCAGCCTGCAATCCGAACTGGGAGATGGTTTATGGGGTTCGCTTGCCCTCGCGGGTTCGCTGCTCTCTGTCCATCCCATTGTAGTACGTGTGTAGCCCAGGACATAAGGGGCATGATGACTTGACGTCATCCCCGCCTTCCTCCGCGTTGTCCGCGGCAGTCTCATTTGAGTTCCCACCTTGACGTGCTGGCAACAAATGATAGGGGTTGCGCTCGTTGCGGGACTTAACCCAACATCTCACGACACGAGCTGACGACAGCCATGCACCACCTGTTTTCGTGTCTCCGAAGAGAGGGAGCTATCTCTAGCCCTTTCACTCAATGTCAAGCCCTGGTAAGGTTCTTCGCGTTGCGTCGAATTAAACCACATACTCCACCGCTTGTGCGGGCCCCCGTCAATTCCTTTGAGTTTCAGTCTTGCGACCGTACTCCCCAGGCGGAGTGCTTATTGCGTTAACTCCGGCACAGGAGGGGTCGATACCTCCTACACCTAGCACTCATCGTTTACGGCGTGGACTACCAGGGTATCTAATCCTGTTCGCTCCCCACGCTTTCGAGCCTCAGCGTCAGTTACAGTCCAGAAAGCCGCCTTCGCCACTGGTGTTCCTCCTAATATCTACGCATTTCACCGCTACACTAGGAATTCCGCTTTCCTCTCCTGCACTCAAGAAAACCAGTTTCCATCCCATCACGGGGTTGAGCCCCGAACTTTTAAGATGGACTTGATTTCCCGCCTGCGCTCCCTTTACGCCCAATGATTCCGGACAACGCTCGCCACCTACGTATTACCGCGGCTGCTGGCACGTAGTTAGCCGTGGCTTTCTTGAAAGGTACCGTCATTAGGTTCCGTTGTTGATAGAACCCACGTTCGTCCCCTTCGACAGAGCTTTACGATCCGAAGACCTTCTTCACTCACGCGGCGTTGCTCCGTCAGGCTTTCGCCCATTGCGGAAGATTCCCCACTGCTGCCTCCCGTAGGAGTCTGGGCCGTGTCTCAGTCCCAATGTGGCCGTTCATCCTCTCAGACCGGCTACTGATCGTCGCCTTGGTGGGCCGTTACCCCGCCAACTAGCTAATCAGACGCAGGCCCATCTCTAAGTGATAGCTTACAAGTAGAGGCCATCTTTAATGAGTCTTTCATGCGAAAAACTCACAACATTCGGTATTAGCAGTCCTTTCGGACTGTTGTCCCCATCTTAGAGGCAGGTTGCCTACGCGTTACTCACCCGTTTGCCACTAGACTTTTCAAAAGCAAGCTTTCAATCAGTCCCGTTCGACTTGCATGTGTTAAGCACGCCGCCAGCGTTCGTCCTGAGCCAGGATCAAACTCTCCAATAAATATTGAAGAACTTAATCAAGCTCTCATTTGTTAAAGAAATTGCCGATTGCTATGTTGTTCATACCAATCGATGTTTTATTTCAAACCAAAAGGTTTAACTAACATCTGGCTTGAATCATGTTGCATGATTCATTTTGCATTGTTTAGTTTTCAAGGAACAACTTGTTTTCTCAAGGCCGCCTCACCGAAGCGACTTGTTTATTATATCTTGTCTCTTTCAGGCTGTCAAGCACTTTTTTGAATTTCTTTTTCAAGTTTTTGTTATCCGCCAGTCAAGGCTTTCAAAACTTAAGAAGCTCATTTCTACGCTTGCGCTCTCTGTCAGCGACTTGTATTATGATACACGCAGTTGGAGGATATGTCAACACCTTTTTTGAAAAAAGTTTTGTTTTTTTGCAGAGATAGAAAAAGAGCCTTTCCTCACAAGAAAAAGCTCTGCTGATTCTGCTATTTCTCACCGGGTACCAGGATAAGGCAGGCGGGGAGATTGGACGCTCCAGGGGGAGAGAACTCGAAGTAGGTGGGCACGCTATTGTCGTATCTGCCCAGATCTGCCAGTTCCATATTGCTGCCAAAGATAGCCAGACCTTCCTCCCGGGCCTTGGAAACCTGCTCGGGCTCAGGCTGGGTCTGGTCACCAAAGTATGTGCGCCCCTTAGGCGTCTCTATAAGCTTCGTACGGGGGCTGTGGTCGCGGCGCACAGTCACGGCACCGGCATAAGTGCCCCCTAAGGGCGACAGGTAATACTGCACCCTGGAGGACTCCCCTTTCACAGGTATAGCTATCTTATAGAGCACGCCATAATTGCCGTAATTCACCGTCTTGGCACCGTCAGTGGCATCCACGCCCACTTTGTACGTATCCAGCTTGTTGTCGGCCAGCATGACATACACATTGCCATCCCTCTCCGGGTCATACTCCCTGGCAGAGGTAATCTCCCTGTCCATGCCCTGGAAGGTGCCACGCAGGGCCACAGAGTCCCTGGGCAGGACTTTGGCGCGGTCTATGAAGGTAAGGGGATTCACATTGGCAGGATACATGATGACAGAGGTCTTCACGGGATGATCGGCCGTGAAGTCATACACCCCGTACACCAGTTGTCCGGGCTGCAGGACAATCTCATCCATGCTGGACTGCAAAAGACGCTTCTTATCCTTCATCACCAGGATCAGGTCATCCCTGGCTTCCCCAAAATACTGGGTCTGGGTAGTCTTGCCCACCCAGAGGTAGTCCTGGCTGGGCCATGCAGTGCCCCCGCGGGTCACCCGCACAGTATTGGCCTTCTCCTTGTGGTTGGCATTCTCCAGCACCACAGCCACCTTCTGAGGCACCTGGGTATTGTTCAGATGATAGTAAAGCACCCGGACTCTCCCCTGTACTGTATCCTGGTAAAGGATGCCCGGCCTGTCCACATACTCCGGGCTGTCGGAAAACAGCAGGGTGCCCCCGCTGTCTTTGGAAGTTACCTCCCACCGGTGCATGGTATTGGAGCGTTTCACCGCCCTGGGAGCTTCCTCTCGTGACTTCTCTGCCCCCGCAGGAGTCCCTGCCCGCATCTTTTCCATGATTACCTCCTGGCGCCAGTCTTTGGCAGGAAGAGTGCGCTCGGTACGCACTACCGTAGTATTCTTCTCCGCCTTGTGATGGCGCGCCTCTGCCCCCATAGGCAGGCCTGCCAGCGCACAGCAAAGCAGCCCTGCCAGAATCTTACCCTTCAAGGTCATTTCTGAATCTTGCCCTTTCTTTCTAACTCTCAGTCTCTTACTCTATATGCTTGTTCCATCCCAGCCGGGCTAAAATCTCCCCCTTGAGCAGCCTTGCCTTGAACTCCCACAACCCCAGCCTGGGATGAGGAATATTGATCCTGTGCAGCAAATAGGGATTGGTCTTCATATCGTTGAGGCCTGCATCTCCAGTGACAGCTGTCAGATACTCATTCTCCTTCAAGAGGCCCGGCAGCTCATCATCGTAAGCCCCATTGGGATAGGAAAAGGCATAGATGGTCTTGAGGCCGTTCCACTCCATCAAAAGCTTGGACAGGCGCAGTTCGTCCTGCCTCATCTGGGCAGAAAGCTCCGTCATAGGCTGATGGTTGGCTGTATGGCTGCCCAGCTCTATGCAGCGGTTCTGCATGTCACGCAGCTGGTCCCAGGTGAGATACCCCGGGCGGCCTATATCATTGGTGACCATATAGACAGTCCCCTTCATGCCCCGCTCCTCCAGCATAGGCAGCAAGGTGGTGTAGTTATCCTCATAGCCATCATCAAAGGTCAGCACAATGGGCTTCTTGGGCAGGACAACCTTCCCCTTCCTGGCCCTCATGTACTCCTGCAGGGTGATGGTCTCATAGCCTTCTGCCTTCAGATAATCCAGCTGCGCTTTGAAATCCTCCACCGGCACAGCATACTCGTATTCATCAGCTGCAGCCTTGTCCTTTATCATGTGATATTCCAGGATGGGAAATCCCTCCGGGGCCGGCTGCAGATAAAGCCAGCCTGCCAAAAGTCCCGCCCCCAGGCAAAGGACAAGGAACGCCCTCTTAAAAGCCTTGAGAACTCTTGCGCCCAGGCTGGGCTTTTTCTCATATCTTGCTATCTTCAAACCTCAATCATCCTCGTTATTTTCTATGGCACTGGCCAATTCCCTTAGTTTTCTCATGCGATGGCTGGCTCCTGACTTGGTGATGCCCATGATTTCTGCCAGTTCGGCAAGGCTCGCCTCAGGATTGGCAAGCCTTGCCTCTGCCGCCTCTTTGAGCTTCTTCGGCAGCTTCTCCCACATACCTCCCTGCTTCAGCCCTTCAATTTCTGCCAGCTGACGGCCGGCAGCATCCACTGCCTTTTGCAGATTCGCCGTCTCGCAGTTCACCAGACGGTTCACCTGCTCCCGGACTTCCTTGACATTGCGGGCCACCTCGAAGGCCTCCACCGCGTCCTCTGCCTCCAGCAGGCCCAGGAAGTCTATCACCGCATCGCCTTCCTTGAGGTAGATGATGTAGCTGTCCTTCCTGTCTGTAAGACCCACGGGAAAATCCATCTTTTTCAATAGCTGGAAAAGCAGCTGTGCCAGAGCAAAGCTGCCTGTCACCAGTTCCAGATGATAGGCTGACTCGGGCCGGTTGACACTGCCGCCTCCCAAAAAAGCTCCTCTGAGGTAAGCTATGCGGCAGCAGTTCTTCTTCAGGATGGCGATATCCGTGTCCATGTTCAGGCTCTCCTCGTGGAGAAAGCCCAGATGTTCCAGCAGTCCCGCCACCTCCGGCGCAGGAGGCACCAGCACTGTGTAGCTGTTGTTCTTCTTGAGCCTTTTGGAGCGGCTGACGGTGATTTCCGTCTTGATGCCGCCCCCCTCGGCCTTCAGAAGCTGCAGCACTTTGCGGGCCACCGCCGCATTCTCCGTGGTGAAATTCAGCCCGAAGGTGCGGCGCAGACCAAAGGTCAGATTGGAGCCCATGCGCAGGAGGGCCGCCAGCTCTGCCGTGCGGCAGCAGGAAGTATCGTAGTTGAGACGGGCCAGCTCATTTTTTACTTCAGTTGCAAATGATGGCATCTTACCTTCCCGTCATTTCGTATATCAGTTTCATCACCGCGTGGCTGAGTTTTTCGGGATTGTGCCTTATCACATCAGCCTCATTGATGATGTCTGCTCTGTCATAGCCTATTCCCAGGGCGTTGATAGCTTCCCCGTCTACTTCCACGGGGAAAGCACCCTGCTGGGCGTACTCACCCAGCATCTCTTCGGAAATCTCCGTGTCGTTGACTATCATGTAGTCAATGATGCCCGGGCCTGCATGGTCAATGATGGCCTTGGCGTGCATGGAGGCTGTGTAGCCATCAGTCTCACCGGGCTGGGTCATGACATTGCAGATGTAAATCTTGATGGCCTTGCTTTTCCTGATGGTCTCCGCCACCTCATCCACCAGCAGGTTGGGCATGATGCTGGTGTAGAGGGAACCGGGGCCCAGGATGATGGCATCGGCTTTCTTCAGTGCCTCCAGGGAGGATTCCACCGGGGCCACGTGTTCCGGGAAGAGCCGCACCCGCTTGATGCGCTTGTGCGCCTCGGGGATATTGGACTCCCCTTCCACTACTGTGCCATCTTCCATGACGGCATCCAGCCTTACATGGGCAGTGGAAGCAGGCAGGACATTGCCCTTCACCGCCAGGACCTTGGAGGATTCCTTGAGGGCCTGCTCGATATCTCCCGTCACTTCATTCATGGCAGCGATAAAAAGGTTGCCGAAGGAATGGCCTGCCAGCTCGCTCTTGCCCTTGAAGCGATACTGGAAGAGTTTTTCCATCAACGGCTCCGTATCCGCCAGAGCCACCAGGCAGTTGCGCAAATCCCCCGGGGGCACAATGCCCAGATCTTCTCTGAGGCGTCCGGAGGAGCCGCCATCATCAGCCACCGTCACCACGGCGGTGACATTGCTGGTAAGCCCCTTCATGCCCCGCAGGAGCACAGACAGGCCATGACCGCCCCCCACCACCGCCACATTGGGCCCTTTGCCCAGACGGCGTTTCTCATAGATGATATCCACCAGACGCTCACTGCTGTCCGGCAGCAGCACCATGATGACCGAGCGGATGAGGTGCCGGGTGGCAAAGAGCATCAGCACAAAGCCTATGGTCACCACCGCCAGGCCAATCAAAGTGGTAAAAGCATAATTATAGCTGCCCCGCCAGAAGTACACAGCCCGGAAGATGGCTTCTTCCACGGCATCCAGATACTTGTAGTTGAACACCAGGGCCAGTCCCAGGCTGACAAGCATGACCCCGCCGGCGAACAAGGCCAGCCAGCGCTTGAAGCGCATGCCGGGGTACAGCCATTTCAGTAAATGCATGGTCAGCACTCCTCACGCACGTGCTCACGCACATCGTTTTTCATCAGGTCCCTGTGCTCCAGACGGGCAGGCAATCCCTTCTCCGTCAGCAAATCATAGATATGTTTGGCGATGAAGACGCTCCTGTGCATGCCGCCGGTGCAGCCGATAGCTATGACCAGCTGGCCCTTGCCCTCTTTCTGGTACTGGGGCACCAGGAATTCCACCATATCGTCAAGCTTGGCCATGAACTCCTGTGTCACAGGGAAGCCCGCAATATAATCAGCCACCTCAGGCACAGCGCCACTCTTGTGGCGCATGGAGTCAAGGTAGAAGGGATTGGGCAGGAAGCGCACATCCAGTACCATATCCGCATCCAGGGGCATGCCGAATTTGAAGCCGAAGGAAAGCACGTTGATATTCATTTCCCCGCTTTCCCCGGCCCCGAAAAGGCGGTGCACCTTATCGCGCAGCTCCACCTTCTTCAGCTCGCTGGTATCTATGACAAAGGTGGCCTTGGCCCTGATGGGCGCCAGCCTTTCCCTTTCCTTGGCAATGCCCTCGCTGATGCGGGAGGAAGGGGCCATGGGGTGACGGCGGCGGGTCTCCTTGTACCTGCGGATGATGCAGGCATCCGACGCATCCATGAAAAGCACCTCGTAGGGCAGGTCGTCCTTGTCCATATCGTCCAGGATATGGACAAACTGGTCAAAGAACTCCCGGCTGCGGGTATCCACCACCAGCACCACCTTGCCCACATGTCCCCCGGACTGCTTGGCCAGCTCCACGAATTTAGGGATGAAGACAGGAGGAAGGTTGTCGATGACAAAGTAGCCCAGATCCTCCAGATAGCGGCAGGCCTGGGTCTTGCCGCCGCCGCTCATGCCCGTGACAATCACGAAGCGGAAATCTGCCGCTTTCGTGTCCTTGCCCGGCTCTGTTTCCAGTTTTTCCTCCAGCATCTTTTCCTCGTCAGCCATGAGTCTCACCGCCCCTTCAAAACGTATTCATCAACAGCCTGCGCCCAGCCGTTTTCCTCACAGGTGCCGGTTTCCACATCGCAGAGTTCCTTCACCGCCGGCACCGCATTGCCCATAGCCACGGAAAGGCCTGCTTCCTTCAAGATGGAAAGGTCATTCTCCGCATCCCCCAGGGCCATGGTCTCAGGGATAGTCACCCCCAGAAGCTCTGCCAGTTTCTTCAGCCCCTCACCCTTGGACACGCCCTTGTTGACGATTTCAGCATAATTGGCATTGGAACGCACGATGGCCAGCCTGTCACCGAAACGCTCCCTGAGGATGGCAATGCGCGCCTCCGTTTCGTCTCCGCTGTCAGTAACGCAGAGGAGCTTCGTCACTTCCTCAGTGCGCTCCTTCAGCCCCTGCCAGCCCACGGCCTCACCCTGCACCAGCTGGGCCGCCTCATAGCGGTCGGAGTAAACGCACTTCTCAGGATAGTAAAGCTTGTCCTCAGAGTAAGTCTGGATATACCAGCCCTGCGCTTCCACAAATTCCAGCACCTCCCGGATAAGCTCCGGGGCCAGGTAGCTGGAGTACAGGGTCTTGCCGGATACAGTGCGGATAAGAGCACCATTATAGGTGATGATGGGAGCATCTACCCCAAGGTTCTTAGCCACCGGCAGAGCCGCACGATACATGCGCCCCGTTGCGATAGTAACCGTCACGCCAGCTTCCACGGCTTTTTTTGCCGCCTCGATATTTTCAGGGGATATCTCTGTGCCCGTAGGCAGCAGAGTCCCGTCCAGATCAGTCACTACTAACTTAATCATACTACGCCTCCTTCACAATAGAGGAAACAATCTATACTATTTTCTCACATTGAGAGGAAAATGCAAGCCTTGCCAACAAAGTATGATATGATATATATTATGTAATTGACAGACTAACCACAGGAAGGGGTAAACTATGTCCAAACAATACAAGAAACTTCAGCAGAAGCTCCATCCCAAAGAAAAGAAGACCGCTCCCAAGGAGAAGCCCGTAGGCAAGGATTACCTGCTGCTGGCTGTCATCGCCTTCATCATCGTCATGACCGCCTTCGGCTGGGACTACATGAACAATATCAGCCGCGCCATGTACATCCTGCTGGGCATCAGCATGAGCTGCAACTACGTCCAGCGCCATGCCAAAATCAGCGAAGAGAAAATGGTCTACGTGGCCCGCGTCGGCCTCGTCACCATCGGCATTGCCGTAGCGCTCTTCCTCGTCTCCCTATACTACCAGTTCGCGGCATAAGAAAAGCTCCCGGCAACGGGAGCTTTTCTTATGCCTGTTATTTTGTGACAATTTTACCTAGTAAGCCATTTGGCAGGACTCGGCATAACATACTGTGGCAAAGGCCATAATCAACAAACCTGACAAGAGAGCAATACTATTTTTCATTCCTGAAGTCCGGGAAACGTCCATCCTTATAGAGAGGAGCAATAGTTTTTGACAGGGCGTATGCCACACGGAAGGCATTCAGATCATCATAGGTGTTTCCAACAATCTGCACGCCCACGGGAACGTTTTTGTCGGACAGTTCCACTGGCATATCCACAACCGGGTATCTGCTGGCAAGATTCCAAATCGGTGTCAGCATAAGGTTGGTGCTGGAATAGGTTTTCCCGTTCACCTGGGCAACTTTATCAGGTGTCGCTTCAAGGTCAGCGGGAAAATGAGGCGTTGCCAGGGTGGGCATGACCAGAGCGATGCAGCCCTTCTCGAAGACCTTCTGCTGAACGTCCTGGTGCAGCTTCACAAGCATCATTTCTGCGTTAACCTGATCCTGGGGAGTCAGCTTGCCTGCATACGCCTCCAGATTCTTCACGTAGGAGCTGAACTTGTCGCGATGCTGATCCAAACCGTCAAAGATGGCGTACATGCTTGTGGACATGAGCCCCTTGAAGTAGGTGGGCATGAAACCTTCGGCATTGATGTCGAGTTCTACCAGTTCAACCTGGGCGCCGGCCTTCTTCAGCGCCGTGACCGTAGCATCCATGGCATGGTTGGATTCCTGGCTCAGGCCGCCGGGGAGCCAGTTCTTGCAGTAAGCGACGGCAACCTTCTGCCCCTGAATCGGAGCGTATTTCTGGGGATAGTCCAGCTTGGGGCGAATCGAGGAATGAATCTTCGGGCTGGGACCGGCAATGACATCCTGCATGAGCGTCATGTCGGCAAAAGTGCGAGCCATGGGTCCTAAGGTTTCATAAACGTTTTCCGACGTAGAGACGCGGCCAAAGGGCGGCTTGAAGCCGTACACCCCGTTCATGGAAGAGGGAATGCGGATGGAGCCGCCCATGTCGGAGCCGGTGGCCAGGGTGCAGAAGCCAGCAGCCAGTGCTGCGCCCGAACCACCAGAAGATCCGCCGGTACCGTAGTAGAGATTCCACGGATTGCGGCTGACGCCGTAGAGGCGCGACCAGGTCATGGGGCTGAGGTACTGCTCGGGTACCGTCGTCTGGAAGACAAATATCGCACCCTCTTTGCGGAGTTTCTGAATCATGGCTCCGTCAGCGTCGCTGGGCTCGCGATCCTTCAGGATAATGGATGCGGCATCAACGCGCCATCCCTTGACTTCATTCTCGTCCTTGATGCCGACGGTAATCCCTTCAAGCCTGCGTGCAGAGCCGTTCCGGTAGCGTTCGTCGGCCTCCTTTGCCAGTTTTCTGGCCTCGTCAAAGTTGTCGAAGGTGATGGCATTGACCTTGCCGGCATTGAACGTGTCAAGCTCATTTACCAAATCCCGGCGTGATACGTTGTATTCGCCATTGTACTTCTTTACACGGCTGATCTGTGCTTCCAGGACTTCGCTAGGCGTTGTTTCACCTTTTTGGAACAGTTCTATGAGCTGTACCGCAGGCATGTATGCCAGCTCTTCCTGGGAAAACTTCGATGCGGCAGAAACTGCATTTGCACCTGATGCAATGAGTGTAATCAGCACGCCTGCCAGAAACGCCAAAAGTGCTTTCCTGAAAAAATATCTGTTCATTCACCATACCTCCTTATTTTTCACCACAGCAGTATGTATCGCCTTGCCGTCATCAGTGGCCTGCCTTATAGGCGGCAATGCGTTTGGCCACGTTGTCCTTGATGTTGTTATAATAGAAAGTGTAGTCATTGTCATGGAAGCTGGCCGGTCCGAAGAACGCGGTCAGAGGGGCGGGGACGGGGGCGGCTTTGGCGTTGGTCACAATCACGCCACGGGCGAGATTGATCTGTGCGTCAGCTCCAATGTCGCCGATCTTTCCCATGCCGGTTTTCTCATTCTCTATAAGAGAACCCAGGTTCTCACTTGCTGGAGCGTATGTTTCGTCGAGCTTCCAGTTCAGCGGGTTGATGCTGATTGCGCCCGGCAACACCACGACGTTTTTGGCGTTTTCCTCCACATTCTGCTTGCCTTCGGTATTCCAACTGACAATAACGCCTGTATCACTCTCGCCAGTGGCAAACTTCAGATGAGGGTTAGCCGCAAGGTAATCTTTCGTAACGGCGTAGCCGATGGCGTAGGCTGCCACCATACGCTTATAGTAATCGGGATGCTCCTTGAAGTATTTCTTCAGTACCAGCAAAGTCATGGTCGATCCTTGGCTGTGTCCGGCGATGATGAAGGGACGTCCCTCGTTGTAGTTCTCAAAGTAATAGTCGAGAGCGGCGGTAATATCCTCATAGGGCATGCCTAAAAGTGCTGCCTCGCCGTTTCCGCTCTTAGCAGCGACTTCCCCGGCATACCGCATGCCGGCTTGGCGATAGTACGGGGCAAACACGTTGGTGGAGTCCTCATATACGGTGGCATGAGCCACGTATTCACTCTGTGCCCGTTCCACCATCTCCGGAGTATCAAGGGACGCATAATCGGGAGCGCCCTCCTTGAAGCTGGTTTCGACATACGATGTCGAGTAAATGTAGAACGTGTCAATATCCTTGGTAATGATATTGGGCAACCTGCACCAGCTGGCCTTTTGGGAATAATCGGGAGCAGCTGAAGCAGCTGCGGATGCTTTAGTGCATACCGCCAGACTAAAGACCATAACACTAAAAATCATTGTTAATGTTAAAAATTTCTTCATCTCTTTCCCTCCTTCCTCAGTTTCAAAATATCCTTTAGCATATCGTTTTCTATGCCGCAGTCTTTCGACTTTTTGCGTCCCCCCCAGCCTGTCGTAATCGCCTCCCCATAGACAATAACAAAACCGCCGAACCTGACAGAGGGCATAGCAGTCCCTGTCAAGCCCGACGGTTATCCATCGCGAATGTTATATGCGGTTTTATTGCAGGAAAAAAGAGCGCAGTTAACCTGTGCTGTGCTGTGCTGTGCTGTGCTGTGCTGTGCTGTGCTGTGCTGTGCTGTGCTGTGCTGTGCTGTGCAAAGAATAGCTCTATACGGCATGGTTGTCAAGCCTCTTTCTCATTTCAAATACGAAAAACATCAAAGAAGCACCAAACATAAGTCAATGTGCGGTCGCAACAGCTACCAACACTATATTGGTTTATTAAATTCTACACTTCTTCGGCAATTCCTGCTATTCTAAAATTTCTCTATACTTGCTTGCGGTGCCAACCACTATCCCATCCCGGAACACCACCATCAGTCCCTTGCAATCTCCTGATTATCGTTAAACGAGTATAGACCATGAAGCCGCATAGAGCAAGCTTCACTGCATAGCAAAAGGGGTCTGTTGCATGAGTGCTTCATCACTTATGCAACAGACCCTTAACTTTACCATTTATTCGTTTTTCTGCTCCACCGTAGCCAGAGAAACCACCTGGTCCTCTTCGCCCGTGGACATGAGCTTCACGCCCTGGGAACTTCTGCCGTACACGGAGATATCAGAAACGTTCATGCGGATGACAATGCCGCCTGCCGTAATGAGCATGAGCTCCTGCTGGTCATGGACCACCTTGATGCCCACCACCGGGCCGGTCTTGTCCGTGACCTTGAGGTTGATGAGGCCCTTGCCGCCGCGGGTCTGGGTACGGTACTCGTCCACGCTGGTGCGCTTGCCGAAGCCTTCCTGGGTGACGGTGAGGACTTCTGCATTGCGGCGCAGAAGATCCATGCCTACCACCTCATCACCCTCACGCAGGCTGATGCCCTTCACGCCCCGGGCTGCGCGGCCCATAGCACGCACATCATCCTCGGAGAAGGAGATAGCCAGGCCCTGCTTGGTGCCCAGCATTAGGTTGCTTTCCCCATCCGTAGCTTTCACGCCGATGAGCACATCATCGTCATCCAGCTTCAGGGCAATGAGGCCCACCTTGCGAATATTGGCAAACTCGGACACAGCAGTCTTCTTCACGATGCCCTTGCGGGTAGCCATGAAGAGGAACTGGTCATCGCCTACACCCTTCACCTGGATGATGGCCTGGATTTTCTCCTCACTCTCCAACTGCAGCAGGTTGATGAGAGCCGTGCCCTTGGCCTGACGGCTGGACTCGGGAATCTCATAAGCCTTCAGCTGGAACACCCGGCCACGGCTGGTGAAGAAGAGGATGGTGTGGTGGGTGGTGGTGATGAGGATATCCTCCACAAAATCCGCTTCCTTGGTGGCCATGCCCTTGATGCCCACACCGCCGCGCTTCTGGTTCTTGTAAGTGGCCAGGGGCATGCGCTTAATGTAGTCATTGTGGGAAAGGGTGATGACCACATCTTCCTCGGCAATCAGGTCTTCCACATCAATCTCGGAGGTGTCCACTGTGAGCTTGGTGCGGCGCTCGTCGCCGTACTTCTCTTTCACTGCGCGAAGCTCGTCCTTGATGATGGCGAGGACCTTCTTTTCGTCAGCCAGGATAGCCTTGAACTCCTCAATGGCCTTCAAGGTGTCCTTGTACTCCTCCTCAATCTTCTCCCGCTCCAGACCGGTGAGGCGCTGGAGACGCAGGTCAAGAATGGCCTGAGCCTGCTTGTCGGAAAGCTTGAAGCCGGACATGAGAGCTTCCTTGGCAATCTCTGCCGTGCGGCTCTCGCGAATGGTGGTAATGACTGCATCGAGATTGTCCAGAGCGATGGTCAAGCCTTCCAAAATGTGAGCGCGAGCCTCGGCTTTGGCCAATTCGTAGCGAGTACGTCTGGTGATAACATCTTCCTGATGCTTGATATAGTAGTGGAGCACTTCCTTCAGGTTCAGCACCTGAGGCTTGCCGTCCACCAAAGCCAGCATGATTACGCCGAAGCTGTCCTGGAGCTGGGTGTGCTTGTAAAGCTGATTCAGCACCACATTGGCATTGGCATCCTTGCGCAGGTCGATGACAATGCGCATGCCGCTGCGGTCAGACTCATCGTTGAGGGCCGTGATGCCTTCCACGCTCTTGTCACGCACCAGCTCGGCAATCTTTTCGATGAGGCGTGCCTTGTTCACCTGATAGGGCAGCTCCGTCACAATGATGCGGGGCTTGCCGTTGGACTGGGTCTCGATATGAGCCTTGGCCCGCATCTTGATGATGCCACGACCGGTCATGTAAGCAGAGCGGATGCCCTCATGGCCCAGCACCAGGCCCCCCGTGGGGAAGTCCGGTCCCTTGATGACGCTCATGAGTTCTTCAATCTCGGCGTCAGGGTTGTCAATGAGCATCAGGGTGCCGTCAATGACCTCCCCCAAGTTGTGGGGCGGGATATTGGTGGCCATTCCCACGGCGATGCCGGAGGTGCCGTTCACCAGGAGCTGCGGGAACTTGGCCGGCAGCACGGAAGGCTCCTTCAGGGATTCATCATAGTTGGGCACGAACTCCACGGTATCCTTATCGATATCCTGAAGCATGACCTCGGCAATCTTGGCCATGCGCACCTCAGTGTAACGCATAGCAGCAGCGGGGTCACCGTCCACGGAACCAAAGTTGCCGTGGCCGTCAGCCAGCATGTAGCGCATGGAGAAATCCTGCGCCATGCGCACGATGGCATCATAAACGGAAGAGTCGCCATGGGGGTGATATTTACCCAGGACTTCACCGACGATACGAGCCGATTTCTTGTAGGGCTTGGTTGACCCCATGCCTGCCTCCTGCATGGCGTACAGGATACGGCGGTGCACAGGCTTCAGGCCGTCCCTGACATCAGGCAGGGCACGGGCCACGATAACGCTCATGGCGTAGTCGATATAGGCCGTCTTCATCTGGTGCCCCAGATCTACCGGCACAATCTTGCCTTGACCAAAATCCACTTTCTCACCTCAAAATCAAATATATGAAGAATCAACTAACATAGTCATGCTAAAAAAACTTAGCATTTAATTATACCATCAATTGAAGCATTTTGCCATGGGGGCAGATAAATCGTGAAAAATGCCTGCCGCCCAATTGGGTGACAGGCATTTTCTTATTCAAATCTTTTATTCTTATGCACTATCTCGCTATAGATGAACCCTTCCCTAACCCCGGAGTCGCTGTAGGTGATTTCCCTGCACTGGAACCTGCGGGCAAGAACGTCTGCTATAATCAGCCCTGGAATGACGGTCTTCAGCCTTTCCGGCACAGCCTTCATGAGCATGATGGCCATTTCCTGGGTGATGCCGTGGTCCCGCAGGAAGGTGCCTATCAGCGTGGAAAGCCTCCGGGCTTCCATGCGCTTGTTCACCCTGGGCTGGTTGAAGAGCTCGTTGTAGAGGGCGCAACCGCCCTTGAAGGAACCGCCGATGCCGATGAGGGCCGCTTCCCTGACATCTGCAAAGGCCGTCACCGCCCCGATGGTAGCTTCAGCCTCCCTATACATTTCCAGGCACTCGGTGATATTGGGCAGGATGCCCTGCACATACTTGGAGTGAAACAGCAGGGAGCCAATGGGCAGACTGACTTTCTTGCGGATTTCCTTGGCCTTGTAGGACACAATCTCCGTGCTGCCGCCGCCGATGTCAATCAGCAGACCGTCTTCGGCAGGAATGCCATGGAGAGCTCCCACGAAATCATAGGTAGCCTCCTCATCACCGCTGATGACCCGGATAGGCAGACCCACGGCCCGCTCGATAGTCCCCACCGCAGCTTCGCTGTTCTTGGCATTCCTGAGGGCCGCCGTGGTGAAGGCGTAGACCTGGGTGATATTGAAGCTGTACAGAAAAGCCTTGAATTCCTGCAGCACCTCAATAGCACGCCCTATGCCTTCCGGCGCCATGACCCCGTCATGGACATAGGCCGCCAGACCCACCGTGTGCTTCTGCTTCATGAGGAACTCGATGCGGTCCCCTTCTATTAAGTAGATGGCCATGCGGATGGTATTGGAACCTATGTCGATGATACCGTAAAGCATGACTTACCTCTTCAACCCCGTGGCGGTAAGGGGTATCACCACGCGGTAGTTATCCGGCTTGCCAGCCTGGAAGAAACGCTCGGCAGCAGCCAGGGCCGAAGCCGCAGACAGCTCCACATAGATGCCAGCCTTGCCCAGGCGCTTCTGGGCCTCCAGGATTTCCTCGTCCTTCACTGCCATCATATCGCCATGGCAGTTCTTCAGCGCCTTGAGGATGGAAAGCCCCCGCTTGGGACGCTCGATGCGGATGGCGCGGGCGATGGAAGCAGCCTTGGGCTGTGGCTCCAGGCCGTGGAAAGCCTCGTAGATGGGCGCGCACTTCTCGCTCTGGACGCCCACGATCTGGGGCAGGCGGCCCAATTCGAGGAAGCCATAGTAAAGGCCCATCAAGAGTGAGCCGTTGCCCACGGGCACGAAAATATAGTCAGGCACATGCTCGCCCAGCTGCTTGTAGATTTCCTTGGCCATGGACTTCACGCCCTCCACGAAGAGGGGGTTGTACACATGGGAAGCATAGTAGGCATCCCCCAGGTTCTCCTTCACCACGGAGCAGGCCCGCATGCGGCCATCCTTCACCTTCTTGATGGAAGCGCCATAGGACTCAATCTGATGGAGGATTTCCTGGGAAGTATCATCCGGCACATAGACCTCGCAGTCCATGCCAGCTGCTGCCGCGTAGGCAGCAATGGCAGCCCCGGCATTGCCAGCGGAGTCCAGGGCAATCTTTTCAATGCCCACATTGTTGATTTCGTTGATGAGACGCCTTGCCCCGCGGTCTTTGAAGGAACCGGTAGGCTGAGTGCCCTCCAACTTCAGCAGGAAATCAAGCTTTCCTGACTGGAAATGAACCAGGGGCGTCACTACTTCGCCCAGAGAAATCTTATCCGCATAGTCCTCCCCCGGGTCCCTGTGCAGCTTGAACATGCCGCCACACTCGCACTGGTAAGAATGGCTGTTGATAGGATATTTCTTTTTGCATTTCTCGCAGTAAAAATACATCTAAAGCACCTCCTGCGCCGACAGGCCATTGCCGACTGGATATATTGATAAAACTGTTGCAGTTTATGTTGTACTACGATGTATATTTCGTCAAGGATTCGTGTTTTCCTGCTTCCATTTAGGAATCTTAATGGTGGAATAAGCGGATATGGGTCATAGCCATGGCAATGCCGTATTTGTCGCAGGTTTCGATGACATTGTCATCACGAATGGAGCCGCCGGCCTGGGCAATGTAATCCACGCCGCTCTTGTGGGCACGCTCCACGTTGTCACCGAAGGGGAAGAAAGCATCGGAGCCCAGGGATACACCCTTGAGAGTCTTCAGCCAGGCAGCTTTTTCCTCACGTGTGAAAACAGGAGGCTTTTCGGTGAAGATATTCTTCCAGGCATCAGTTTCCAGCAGGTCCTGCCATTCCTCGCCCACGTAGACATCAATGGCGTTGTCCCTGTCCGGGCGGCGCACATCCTCACGGAAGGGAAGATTCTGCACCTGAGGTGCCTGGCGCAGATACCACACATCAGCCTTGTTGCCAGCCAGACGGGTGCAGTGGACACGGGACTGCTGGCCGGCGCCGATGCCGATGGCCTGGCCGTCCTTGGCGTAGCAGACGGAGTTGGACTGGGTGTATTTGAGGGTAATGAGAGCAATGAGAAGGTCACGCTCTGCCCCAGCGGGAATCTCCTTGTTCTTAGTGGGACGCTCAGCCAGGCATTCGGAAGTGAGCTTTACCTCATTCCTTCCCTGCTCGAAGGTCACCCCAAAGACCTGCTTGCGCTCCACAGGCTCAGGCTGATAGGCTGCATCCATCTGCAGCACCAGGTAAGTGCCCTTGCGCTTGGACTTGAGGATTTCCAGCGCTTCCTCGGAGTAGGAAGGCGCAATGATACCGTCGGAAACCTCCCTCTTCAGGAAGGAAGCCGTCTGGGCATCGCACTCATCGGAAAGGGCCACAAAGTCACCGTAAGAGGACATGCGGTCAGCGCCACGGGCACGGATATAGGCCGTAGCCACAGGGCTCAGCTCCACCCCTTCCACGAAATAAGCCTTCTCCAGCTCAGGGGAAAGGGGCACAGCCACAGCCGCCCCGGCAGGGCTGACATGCTTGAAGGAAGCTGCCGCAGGCAGGCCCGAAGCCTCCTTGAGTTCCCGCACCAGCTGCCAGCTGTTCAGAGCGTCCAAAAGGTTGATGTAACCAGGACGGCCATTGAGCACCTTGAAGGGCAGTTCCCCATTCTCCATAAAGACCTTGGCAGGTTTCTGATTAGGGTTGCAGCCATACTTGAGTTCCATTTCCTGTGCCATAATACTCTCCTTCTCGCTCATTTAGTAACGTTCATAAATTCAAGGCCTTGCCTGCCCCGCTTGCGGGGAAGGTGGCAGCCGAAGGCTGACGGAAGGGGGGCCAGAGGTCGCATATCGGCTTCGAAGCCCCCCTTCCACCGGCTTCGCCGGTCCCCCTCCCCCGCAAGCGGTGGAGGCAAGATAACAAAAAAGCCGACACTACTCCAGGCTATGCCCAGACGGTCGGCTTCTTAGGCTGTGCTCCCCTGGGGTATTCCCCTACCGTCAGTCACACAGCTGATAGTTAAAATTTATCATGATGAGCGTCCAACTGTCAAGGGGGAGGCCACCCTCCCTCCTCCTTCCAATTATTTCCTAGTAAATCCTCTTTGTTTATGATATTATAAAGCTGATGGGTTCAAACCTGTCATATACGCACATTTGCTAAGCAAAATTTCTTTAATTTTTCTATAGGATTTGAGGGGGATTTTTTCAATGCTGAAGAGTATTGCAGTAATGACCAGCGGCGGAGACAGCCCGGGAATGAACGCGGCCGCCCGCGCCGTAGTCCGTACCGCTCTCTACGAGGGTGTCGAGGTCTGGGGTATCAACAACGGTTACCATGGCCTGCTGGAAGAGGATATGTTCAAGATGGAGTCCAAGAACGTGGGCGACATCATCCAGCGCGGCGGCACCTTCCTGGGCACTGCCCGCTGCAAGCGTTGGAAGACTCCCGAGGGCCGCATGATGGGCTATCAGCATCTGGTAGACCGCGGCATCCAGGGTCTCTGCGTCATCGGCGGTGACGGGTCGCTCCGCGGCGCTTCCCTGCTGTCCGAGGAAACGGGCCTGCCCATCGTAGGCCTGCCTGGCACCATCGACAACGATGTCTGGGGCTCTGACTATACCATCGGCTGCGACACCGCTGCCAACACCATCATCGATGCCATCAACAAGCTCCGCGACACCGCCAGCGCGCACCGCCGCGTCATCGTCCTTGAGGTTATGGGCCGCAACTCCGGCTGGCTGGCTACCGTGGCCGGCATCTCCGGTGGCGCTGAGTACATTCTCATCCCTGAGGAGAAGTACGACCTGGATGCTATCTGCTCTGACATGAAAGCCGCCTATGATGCAGGCAAGCGCTACATCCTGGTAGTGCTGGCAGAGGGTGCCGGCAATGCCCAGGAGGTTGGCTCCTTCATTGCCGAGAAGACAGGCATCGATACCCGCGTTTCCGTGCTGGGTCACATCCAGCGTGGGGGTTCTCCCACGGTCATCGACCGCGTGCGCGCCAGCCAGCTGGGCGAGCAGGCAGCCCTGGCCCTGATTTCCGGCCTGTCCGATATCGTCTTCGGCTTCAGCAAGGGCCATGTGGTGACCATCAATCTGCATGATGCGGTTACCAATAAGAAGAAGCTGGATCCTGAGTATACGCACCTTGCTAAGGTGTTGTTCTAAGGGAAAATACCTTGGGGCTATGAAGAGTGCAGTTTGCGCTCTTTGTAGCCTTTTTTCTTACTTGTTAAGTTTCGGCTGTTCATTTTCTTTGGCGCAAAGAAAACGAACCAAAAGGTAAACATGCCGGTGGCATGTTTACCGGACTGAAATCACATCGTGTGATTTCCGCGTCCGCGGGGCCCATCCTTGGGCCCTGGGGTTCGGGGGGGCGGGAGTTTTTGGGTTTTGGAACTCGGGGCTCGGGAGTTCTTGGGTTCGAATTTATGCGAAAGGAGTTTTTGTGAACAAGAAATATCTCTATATGCTTTCGGCAGGGCATCTTAGTGTTGATATAAATTCGGGGTCGCTGCCTGCTTTGCTGCCTTTCTTTGTTACTGAGTATGGCATGGATTATACTTCTGTTGCGGGACTGATGTTTGCTTCTTCCTGCCTTTCCTCTGTCATCCAGCCACTCTTTGGGCATCTGGCGGATAAAGGATCGCGGCAGTGGTTTATGGTGCTGGGCATACTTATGGCAGGCATGGGCATTGGGCTGACAGGCTTTGTCACTGACTACTGGCTCATCTTTGCCGCCGTCACCTGCATGGGCATCGGCAGTGCCATCTTCCACCCGGAAGCAGCCCGCAATGTGAATGCCATTGCAGGGAAGAAAAAAGGGCAGGGCATGAGCATCTTCAGCGTGGGCGGCAATGGGGGCTTTGGCCTGGGACCACTCCTGGCAGTTTTCCTCATCACCTGTTTCGGCATGAAGGGCACAGCTTTTTACGCCCTTGCTTCCCTGTTCACGGCAGGCATGGTTGCCCTCGCCGCCCCGTCTATCAGGCGCGAATCACAGCGCCAGCTCTCTGGCACGACCGGGAAAGGGGAAGCCGGTGCCCCGGCCAGGGAAAATGACTGGCCAGCTTTTTCCCGCCTCTTTATCGTCATCCTTTTCCGCTCCACCCTGTATGCCTCCATCAGCAGTTTCCTGCCCCTGTTCTGCATACAGGCCTTGGGCGCCAGCAATGCCGTAGGCAGCGCTACCCTCTCCATCATCTCCATCAGCGGCATCGTGGCCACCCTGGCGGGCGGCTGGCTGGCAGACAAAAAGGGCTATGTGAGCACCGTGCGCTATGGCGCCTTGCTCATGGTGCCCTGCCTGGCGGTGGTGGTATTTCCCCAAAATATCTGGGCGGTATATGCCATGCTGATTCCCATGAGCTTTGCCATGCAGGGCTCCTATGCTGCCTTCGTGGTACTGGGGCAGAGTTATCTGGCCAAGAGCCTGGGCTTTGCCTCGGGTGTGACTTTGGGGCTGTCTTTCAGCCTGGGCGGCATGGTCGTCCCCTCCCTGGGGTGGTATGCAGATAACTACGGCCTTGCCGCCGTGATGTTGGTGATCTTCCTGATTTCCGTTGCCTGTGCAGCAGCTACCTTCCTGCTGCCGGAGCCAAAAAGATCAGCGGGCAAAAAATCTGCCTGCTAACCGTTCTGAGTCTCCCTCCGTACCATGAGAAAGGCGGGCGCACTGATGTGCGCCCGCCCTTTTTTAGGAAACGCTGATTAAATGAAGTCGTTCAGATTGGCGCAGATTGTTTGTCCTTCCCAAGGCGACAAACCGGAGGCATAGCGGGGCTATGTCGAGGATTTGTCAACGCAGGGAGGGCAGACAAGGTGCGTCAAGATGGGCGACCGAATTAATCAGTGTTTCCTTTAATCCTTAAGCTGCTCTATGAACTTTTCCTGCGGCAATGGCTGGGTCAGTCCCATGATAGCCAGGAGCTGCTGGAAAGCTGTCTCCTTGCTGCCCATGTTCTTGATGATGTAATCAGCCTGCTTCCAGCCGTCCAGGATTTTGTTTTCCTCGATATACCTCAGTTCCTCCTGAATCTGCTCCGGGGAGACTTTTTCAGCAGTCATGCGCTCTATGAGGGCGGTGTAATCCGCCATCAGGTGGATCACCACCAGATTTCTCCTGAGCAGGGCCCTGAAACTGGGCACAGCATCTTCATTCAGCAAAATCAGATTGCAACGATACTCAGCCATGGCATCAAGGATATCCTGCTTATGCCAGCCGTACTGATACCCCCGCCAGCCTGTCTGGGCAAAGAATCTCTCCCGGCTGAACTCCTCCGGCTCCATGCGGTTCAGAAGCCGCCCCCGCCGTGATCTCCCGTGCAGCCATTCCGTAGTGTAGGCGGGAATATAATTTATGCCCATATCCATGGCCATCTTTACCAAAGTGCTCTTGCCTGCGCCCCTAGGGCCCATCAGTGCATATAGTATACTGGTCTTCATACTGCTCCTTACAACTCATAAATTACAAACACTAGGACTATTATACTATGTTGACAAGAAAAATTGAATACACAAAAGCGGGGACAACCGAACGTCCCCGCTTTCGCGCCTCTATACCTTCTGCCACACATTGCCACAAGGACAATGTGCCTCCCATACAATATGTTACAACGAATCCTTATAAAAAGCAAGGAAAAGTTGTTCCTTAGCAAATCCTGGGCACCAGATTCCCCAAGGGCATATCCACCACGCGCAAGCCCCCGATAGCCGTCCTCAGGGCCACCTGTCCCGGTGCCTCAGCGGTGGTCTCGCCGATGATGCGGGCCTCCCTGCCATAGGGGCTTTCCTTCATGGCAGAGAGTGCCGCCTCCGCCTCCTCAGCCGGCACAAAGGCCACGCACTTGCCCTCGTTGGCCAGATAGAGAGGGTCAAAGCCCAGCATATCACAGACACCCTGGACTTCTTCCCGTATGGGTATATCTTCTTCTTCGATGATGATGCCGCATTTGCTGGCGCTGGCAATCTCGTTGAGCACTGCAGCCACGCCGCCACGGGTGGGGTCACGGAGCACTGCCGTACGGGGGGCAGCCTTGAGCAAGGCCTGGGTCATGCCTGCCAGCGGGGCGCAGTCCGTCTTCACCGTCTCCGGCAGCTCAAGGCCGTGGCGTCCTGCCAGAATGGTAGCCGCATGGTCCCCCAGGAAGCCAGAGAGCAGAACCTTCATGCCCGGCTGCACCTTCTTGGGAGAAATCTCCACTCCTTCGATAAGCTCCCCAATGCCTGCCGTATTGATATAGATGCCGTCGCACTTGCCCCGCTCCACCACCTTGGTGTCGCCAGTAACGATGGCAATGCCCGCCTCCTCAGCCATTTCCCTCATGGTATGGGCGATTTTACGCAGGTCCTCCACGGGGAAGCCTTCCTCCAGTATCACCCCGGCAGAAATGTACTTTGGCACAGCCCCGGTCATGGCCAGGTCATTTACGGTGCCGCAGACCGCCAGCTTGCCTATATTGCCGCCGTTGAAGAACAGGGGCTGCACCACATAAGAATCAGTGGTGAAGGCCAGCTTGCCGGAAAGGTTCAAACGCGCCCCGTCGTGCATCTCATTGAGGATGGGGTTGCCGAACTCCGGCAGGATAACCTCCTCCATAAGCTCCTGGCTGATTTTTCCCCCAGCACCATGGGCCAGGGTGATGTATTCGTGTTCACTATTTATTGCCATAAGTAAATAATCCCTTCCCGTATTTATACCAGGCGGCACAGACACCCTCCACCGACACCATGCAGGGTCCGATGGCATGGGTGGGCACGCAGGCCTTGCCAAAGAGGGGGCATTCATGGGGTGTCACGATGCCCTTCAAGACCTCGCCGCAGCGGCAGCCAGTCTTCCTGGGCTGGGGCAGTTCCGCCACAGGCAGGGGCAATACTTCCTCGATATCAAAGGACTTGTAAGCATCCCGCATCTTCAGGCCAGAGGCGGGGATTTCCCCGATGCCCCGCCACTTGGCGGCCACAGGCTCGTAGACTTTATTGGTGACGGCCATGGAAGTTGGATTGCCCTCAGGCTTCACCACGCTGCCGTACTCATTTTCCACCTTCGCCACGCCCTCTGCCACCTGCCTGGTCAGGCGGTAAAGAGAACGCAAGATCTGCAGGGGCTCAAAGCCCGTTACCACTCCGGGGATATGGTATTCACTTTCCAGGAACTTAAAGACCTCCGTCCCCGTCACCACGGAAACATGCCCCGGCAGGATAAAGCCGTCCACCAGCACCTCCGGGTCGTCAATCAGCAGCCGCAGGGCAGGGGGCACCAACTTTTGGGCAGACAGCATATAGAGATTCGTGAGCCCCGCCTGCTTCGCCGCCAGTACCGTGGCTGCCGCCGTAGGAGCGGTAGTCTCAAAGCCCACGGCCAGGAAGATGACCTTCTTGTCCGGGTTCTCCCGAGCCACCTGCAGGCTGTCCAGGGGGGAGTAGACAATACGGATATCCGCCCCCGCGGTTTTGGCCTCTCCCAGGCTTGACTCCGTCCCCGGCACCTTCAGCATATCCCCGAAGGTGGTGATGATGCAGTCCTCACGGCAGGCATAGGCGATGGCCTTGTCCATGTACTCGTCCGGGGTCACGCAGACAGGACAGCCCGGCCCGGACACCAGCTCCACGGACTCCGGCAACAGCTGGCGGATGCCTGCCCGGAAAATGGAGACGGTATGGGTGCCGCATACCTCCATGAAGCGCAGATGGCGCCCGGCCTTGTCTGCCAGCCGCCCAATCTCAGCCACCAGCTCCCCTGCCAGTTTCCGCTGCTCCTCGCGGCTAAGTTCAGCTGCCAAGCTCATTCACCGTCCTTGGTCCCCCGTGCATCTCTGCCAGCAGGGCATTAGTTTCCTCAAATTCCTTCTCGTCCACAATCTGCATGGCAAAGCCCGCATGCACCAGCACATGATCCCCCACCTTGGCCTCCGGCAGGAGCATCAGGCTCACCTCCCGGGTCACCCCGGAAAGCTCCACTTTGCCCAATGCACCATCAACTTCTAAAAGTTTAGCAGGAACAGCTAAACACATACGCACGCCCCCTATTATTTATGTTTTGCCTTCCCCTTGAGGGGAAGGCTTTTCTGCCTCTTTCCTCACTAATTCTTCTGCCACTACAGATAAGTCCTGCTCAATCTCTCCGAAGCGCTCCTCCGGCACCACGCCCCAGGCAGCCAATTCCTTCAAGGCCTGCTCTGCCATAGGCTCCAAAAGCCCTGCCATACCGGCAGAAAGCTCCACCCCGGCAGAAAGGTCAAAGGGCTGCGCCCCTATCACC
This sequence comes from Selenomonas sp. AB3002, assembly GCF_000702545.1. Taxonomy (NCBI): domain Bacteria; kingdom Bacillati; phylum Bacillota; class Negativicutes; order Selenomonadales; family Selenomonadaceae; genus Selenomonas; species Selenomonas sp. AB3002. The sequence continues at coordinate 862,706 of NZ_JNIO01000002.1, forward strand.
ACCACCTCGGGAATCTTTCGCCCTGTAACCTCCAGAGCCGCCAGCACATCCTGTATGCCCACCTCATGGGCAGACAGCTTATCCTGGAAATGAGCCAATACTTCATCATTGGCAAATCTGAAAGTTGTCCCCGCTTCTGCCCCGCCATTGATGGAATCAATGATCAGGAGCTTTTGCGTATCCGTGACAAACTGCATCAGCTCTATGCCCAGGACGCCCCCATCCACAATCTGCACATTGTCCGGGAAGATGTAATTCTTGTCAAGGTATTCAGCAACACGAACACCAAACCCCTCGTCCCGCAGGACTACATTGCCGATGCCTAATACTGTTATATCAGATTGATGAAGGACTTTGGCAAGTTCTTCTGTAACTTCAGCTTCGGTTAAACCAAATTCACCCATGCTAACGCCCCTTCCACCACCTTCGGTGGTCCCCCTTCCCCGTTTCACGGGGCAGGCAAGATATATAATCCACGAAACCACTCTAACTACACGAACTCCCGAACCCCCAGGGCCCATGGATGGGCCCCGCGGACGCGGAAATCATAGGATGTGATTTCAGTCCGCTGTTTCTTTGGTTCGTTTCTTTGCGCCAAAGAAATGAACAAACGCACCTAACGAGGATTCACTTATTAACCTTAGAGAGCAACCACTGACACCATTCGTCCACCCCGTCGCCCTTCGAACAAGAAATCTCAACAACCTTCATCCCGGGATGCAGCGTATCAATATCCTCCTTAGCCCCCTCCATATCAAAATCGCAATAAGGCAGCAAATCTACTTTATTCAGCAACGCAATAGCCGACTCCTTGAAAATCAGCGGATACTTCATAGGCTTGTCCGCCCCTTCAGTAATAGACAGCACCACTGCCTTCTCATTCTCCCCCACAGCAAACTCCGCAGGACATACCAGATTCCCCACATTTTCCACTATGAGCAATTCAAGGCTGTTTAAATCCAACTGCTTTGCCACCTTCTGCACCATGGGGGCATCCAGATGGCACCCCCCTGCGGTATTGATCTGGATGACCGGCACGCCGTAGCGGTCAATGCGCTCCGCATCCTTGCTGGTGTAGAGGTCGCCTTCAATGACCGCCATCTTCACTTTGTCCCTGAGCTTCTCCATGGTCTTTTCCAGCAGAGAAGTCTTCCCTGCCCCAGGAGAGCCCATGAGATTCAGCACATAGACGCCTTTTTCGGCAAACATGGCCTGATTCTCTGCTGCCACCCTGTCGTTTTCGCCCAAGATATTCTTCATGACCTGGATTTCCATTCGCTATTCTACCTCCAGATATTCCACCTGCATCTCCCGGCCGGAGATGATTTCCAGCACGCCGTCCCGGCATTTGGGGCACCAGAAGTCGTAGTGCTCCACGTGCATTTCCTCGCCGCATTTGGTGCAGCGGCCCATAAGGGGCGTTTCCTTCACCTTGAGCTTCGCCCCTTCGGCTACAGTGCCCTCTGCCAGCATCTTGAAGCCGAATTCCAGGGAGTCTATGACCACCCCGCTCATCTCGCCGATGATAAGGCCTATCTCCTCTACCTTCTGAGCTTCATTCTCTTTGGCATATTCCAGCGCAATCTTCAGAATCCCTTCTGCCAGGGACATTTCGTGCATGGCCACCCCTCCAGTATGCACAGCAATGAAAAGCGCCTCCCCGCCAACGCTGGCAGGAAGGCGCTCACCTTTTGAGTTTCTATCAGATGTCAGCTTCCAGATTCTTCTCCTCAAAGACCTTGAGGATATCCTTCAGCTTTGTCTTGCTCGGCGCATAATCCACCGTAGTTTCCCCGTCGTGGGCGTGGATGTGGACGTACATGACGCCCGGCAGGCCCAGGAGAGCCTTTTCGCACTCCTTGGCGCTGTCCTCCGTATAGCCGTGGACGGTGAACTGCATCCTGGTGTTGCCATTAGCCTCACCGCAGCCGCATTCTTTGCACATGGGATTCATCTCCGTTCTATGTTCAACTAAACTGCATTCACTGCTTCAATTCTATCACCCAAAGGCAATTCCTGCGACCCCCTGGGGGGCATATCAGATGAGGTGCTTCTCGCCGCTCTGGTCGGAGTCGCTGGCATCTTTCGGCTCATGGATGAGGAACTTGTAGCCCGAGAACATGGAGCTGACCTCGGACTCGCCTTCCATGAACTCTGCGCGGATGACCATGTAGAGATGGCCTACCGCAAAGAGGATGATAGCCCAGGCCACATAGTGATGGATGATGTGCATCATCATCTCACCGCCGCAGACCACCAGCACCCAGTTGCTCATGGCACCCAGGAGGCTGTTGGGATTCACCAGATAGTACATGGCAAAGCCTGTGATGAACTCAATGGCTACCAGCACATAGAGGAAGGCGTAGGAGCCACGGGCCAGAGGATTCCTCAGGAAAGAGGAATGCTCGAACTTCAGGAACATGTAGTGGAGAGCCACTTCCACGGTCTGGCGATAGAAATAGCCTTTCCAGAAGTGGGGGAAGAGACGGTCGCCCTTGTTGATGATGAAGCCGTAGATCCTCAGCACAAAGGAGGCTGCAAAGATGAACGCGGCTACAAAGTGAATATCTCTCACCAAATCCACATAAGTCACGGAGTAGGTAGGCTCCAGATTGATGGACTGCATGGGGGTGGCAATGATGATGCCCGTGCAGAAGAGAACCACGATCATGACGACCATGATCCAATGGAATATGCGCAAGAAGGGACTGAACACGTAGAACTCTTTGCGCTTTACTTCTTTCATGTCACGACTCCTTTCTCCGGTCTTGTCCGGTAGCTCAGTTCTCTACCTTGGTGCCGGAATAGGGGTCCGTGGTGATAGCCGCGATGCGCTCGCCCTTGGTGTTGTACATATGGGTAGCGCAGGCCATGCAGGGATCGAAGGAACGGATGACCTTGGCGATTTCCAGAGGCTTGTCCGGGATGGCCACATGGGTATCCATCATAGCCAGCTCATAAGCACCCTGTCCTGCCTTGCTGTCGCGGGGGCAGGAGTTCCAGGTGGTGGGCACCAGGCACTGGTAATTCTCCGTCTTGCCGTCCTTGATGTGGATCCAGTGGGAAAGAGCCCCACGGGGTGCCTCGTAGAGGCCCACGCCCTTGCATTCCTTCGGCCAGCTGGCGGGATCCCACTTCTCCATGTTGGCAACCTGGGTATCACCGGCCTTGAGGTTGGCAATAAGCTTGTCAAAGAAGAACTTGTTGATCTCAGCAGCCACCTGGCAATCCAGGCCACGGCAAGCGGTACGTCCCACCATGGTGGGCAGCCAGACTTCCGGAGCCAGGCCAAGTACCTTGGAAACTGCCTCAATCTGGTCAACCATCATCTGTTCAGCCCAGGTCAGCTCGCCCAGGAGCCCCTGCTTGGCCTTAGTGTAGATGACGATGTACTTGGCCAGAGGACCGACCTCGCAGACCTTGCCCTTCCATTTCGGCGTCTTGAGCCAGGAATACTTGCCATTTTCGTCCAGGGTCTTCCACTCGGTGCCGGTACCTTCTTTCGGGCCGGTGTACTTGGCCTTGGTGACACCCTCCCAGGGATGGAGATCCTTTCCCTGAGCATCAGGATATTCGTACCAGGCGTGTTCCACGCCCTCGGTGATGGTCTCGGGAGCGGTGAGGTCCTCAGCCACAATCTCGGAGAACTTGGCATTGGCCACGCCGGCGCCGAAGTTCTCCACCACGCCGTTGGAGCGCACCAGGAGGCCTTCGAAGTAACCGCCGCTGCTGGTACCGGTGTAAGACTCCATGGGATAGCAGCCAAAGCTCATGACACGGGTCTTGGCCAGGCCGCCGCCGTCTACCCTGCCAGCCTTCACATAGATGTTGCCGATAGCAAGAAGATCCGGCAGGTAATAGTTATTGACCAGGGTGCGGCCCAGGTTGATGGCACGGTCCACCACAGCCAGACGGGCAGCGTTCACGGGAGCGTTGCCGTCATTCATGGAAATGGAGCAGGGCATGCCGCCTACCACATAATGGGGATGCGGGTTCTTGCCGCCGAAGATGACATGGGGGGTAACCAGCTCACGCTGCTTGTCCAGCATCTCCAGATAATGAGCCACAGCCAGGAGATGTACCTCCGGGGGCAGGATCTTGTAATCCGGATGATCCCACCACTGGGCGGCAAAGATGCCCAGCTGGCCGCTGTCCACGATGCTCTTTACCTTGTCCTTGATCTGCTGGAAATACTGGGGCGTAGCTGCGGGGAAATCATGCTCATAAGCCTCACTATTGTAGGTATTGGGAGCACGGAAAGGCAACTTGTAAGTTGCCAGCAGGTTATTCTGCAGGTTAGCCGTAGCCACAGGATCAGCAGCCAGGGCATCCACCGGGCTCACCCAGTCCAGGGCGTGCAGATGGTAGAAATGCACGATATGGTCCTGCACCGTAAGGGTTGCAGCCATGATGTTGCGGATATAGTTGGCATTGCGGGGAATGCGGATGCCCAGTGCATCCTCTACTGCACGGACAGCACCCAAAGCATGAGCCGTGGTGCAGACGCCGCAGATACGCTGGATATACGCCCAGGCATCACGGGGATCACGGTCTTTCATCACCAGTTCCAGGCCGCGCCAGGCAGTACCAGAGGAAAGGGCATCTGTCACCTTGCCGCTGCCCTCATCAACTGTGACTTCCACACGAAGGTGTCCTTCTATACGAGTAATCGGATCTACAACTACATGTTTCATTCAGTCTCACCTGCTCTCTTTCTTCTCGGCCTCGGCCGCTTCACGCTGACTCTTCTGCACCACAGAGGCTGCAGCATGGGCAGCGACGCCCACCACAGCTGCTGCGCCCATGACAGCGCCGATCTTGTCCGCATTGCCCAGCTTGCCATACTGGGGCAGGCGCTCGCTGAAGGAGCCGTCATCCCAGAAGGTGGCGTTGGCACAGCCTATGCAGGCAGCACCGGACTGGATGGGATAGGAAAGGCCCTCGAACCAGCGGATATTGCCGCAGGAGCTGTAAGTCTCGGGACCGCGGCAGCCCAGCTTGTAAAGACACCAGCCGGCCTTGGCGCCCGCATCATCGTAGGAGTCAGCGAACATGGCCGCATCGAAGAAGGGACGGCGGTAGCAGGTATCGTGGATGCGGTTGCCAAAGAACTGCTTGGGACGGCCCTCGCCATCAAGAGGCGGTACGGTACCAAACATAGCCACGTGCATGATGACGCCGGTCATGACCTCGGGGATAGGCGGGCAGCCCGGCACATTCACTACCGGGGTGGAGCCGCAGAAAGGCCCGATACCGGAAGAACCGGTGGGGTTTGGCTTGGCAGCCTGGATGCCGCCATAAGCAGCGCAGGTGCCGTAAGCTATGACGGCTGCCGCATTGGCACTGGCTTTCTTCAAGAGATGGGTGAAGGTATGCCCGCCGGACATGCAGTAAACGCCATTGTCCTTGGTGCAGGCAGCACCCTCCACTGCCAGGATGTACTGGCCTTTGTACTTCTGGATGATCTCGTCCAGATGACGCTCGAAGGGCTCACCGCAGGCAGCAGAAAGCAGATGGTCGTACTCCAGGTCAATGTGGGAAAGCACCACATCACTGGCCAGAGGTGCTGCAGAACGGATGAAGGACTCATCGCAGCCCGTGCACTCATGACCGTGGATCCAGACCACCACTGGCAGCGGTTTCGTTTCGGCAGCTTCTACCACCTTCGATACCTGGTCCGTGGTCAGGCCCATCAAGGTGGTGAGTGCCACGCAAGCTTTCAGGAAGCTGCGGCGGCTCATGCCTTTTCTGAGATAAAGATCCCACAAACTCTCCCTTTTGTCCACTTTGTTACCTCCTTAAAATAAAAGCTAGATCCCCACACCGATGGCTCAAATCAGCTATTAGAGACCCTGTTTGCTAAAACGTTGCCATGGCAACATAAGTCACATTATTTTCCATTATACACTGAAAATTTTAAAATAGCTATAGATAATGTAAAAAGAATTTCAGTATAAATTTTAATTATGTTTCCATAGCCAAACGGTGCTGCCGCTGATTCCCTTCAGGGCAGAATAAGCCCCTATGGGGGATTCTACTCATTTCGCCATAAGAAAGACATTTTCCTTCTTTTTCAGCCCTTCCCGCAGAAAATTTTCCACTGCAGTTGGAAGCTGACAGAAAAGCCGGGGGCACCGCCCCCGGCTCATCACGCATCCTCACCCTGCATCTATATCCACATTGGCGCCCCTGTACTTGCTCACATCCGAGGACTTCAAATCCTGCTGGTAAGGGTTGGTCTCGTTCACGTAGCGTATCTGGGTGCTTGTTACACCGCCAGATATGAAGGTGCGGCCACACTCCGGACAAATGTCAGTCTTCAGTCTCACATTTGCCCGCACCACTTCGCCGCCCTCCATGTCGGCCTTCTGGTAGGCATTGGACACATGCTCCTGCTCGTGGCTCATGACCACGGAGGCCGCATTGTCAGGATCTATATGCCCTGCCGCCTTGAAGGACACCATCTCGTCCGAGCCATCCTGGTACTTGCGCCGCTTGCAGGTCTCACACTCCCCATTGTCTATGGTCTTCTCCTCAGCGGTGTCTTCCACGCCGGCATAACCGCTGTCCTCAGCCCCATAGCCCCCGGCACCTTCAGTCCTGCCGTAACCGTTGCCATAGCCCGTGCCATAGCCCATATCGTTGCCATAACCACCGTAACCGCCGTAGTTCCCATAAGGAGAACCAAAGCCTCCCCCGGCAGGTATTCCCATATCCGACATAATGCCCACGCCCTTTCCTTAAGAAAAACACTCAATCCGTTAAGTAAATTTTATCATAGCAGGCGGGAAATTCAAACAGAAAATTAGAACATTTCAAGATTTTCACTGGAATTTTCCCGGCAAGGGTGCTATAATATTTCCCGTGTACTGCACATGGGGGCGTAGCTCAGCTGGGAGAGCATCAGGTTCGCAATCTGAGGGTCAAGGGTTCGATCCCCTCCGTCTCCACCAAACAGAAGACCAGGCTTTGGGGATTCCCAAAGCTTTCACCCAAAGAGACATTTGGCCCACAGCCAAATGTCCCTTTTCATATATGACGTATAAAATAAGGAGGCCCCATGCGACTACTGAAAGCCATGCAGGAAGCGGAGCGTTTCTCCCCTACGGAGCAGTCCGTCATTGACTATATGCTGAAGAATCCCCAGGAAATAGCCACCAGTTCCATCAGAGAGCTGGCGGAGCGCACCTTCACCAGCCCGGCGGCAGTGTTCCGGCTTTGCCAGAAACTGGGGCTGAAGGGGTACAATGAGTTCAAGATACGCTTCATGAGCGAGATGAGCCGCGCCACCACTGACCAGACCTTTTCCTCCATGGCCAGCCGCCCCATCACGGACAAGGATTCCGTGGGGGATATCGTGCGGAAGATGGCGGCTTTGGAAATAGAAGCCATAGAGGAAACCCGCAACGAAATGGATATAGCCCAGCTGGAGAGGATTGCCCGTATGATGGAAAAAGCTTCCGTCATCGACATCTACGCCTATGACCAGAACTACGCCCTGGCGGAAACAGCCGTCTACAATCTGCTGCAGGTGAAGAAAACGGCCCTGGCCCACAACGCCATGAACACCCAGCTCTCCCAGGCCATGATTTCCGACAAGAGCCACTTTGCCATCCTTATCAGCCGTTCCGGGGAGAACAAGCGGCTCATGCGCACCGCCAAGATCCTCAAGGAGCGCCATGTGCCCACCGCCCTCCTGACCCGGGCAAAAGATGCTCCCATCGCTGCCTTCTGCGATGAATTCCTCTATGTGGCCAATTCTCTTGAGTATCTGGACTTCGGCGGCAATATCTTCAGCGTGGGAGTGCGCTACTACTTCGATGTGCTGGTGGGCTTGCTTATCGCCCGGCACTTTGGGGAAATAGAGGATTTCTATGATGCCTTCGAGGGTTACATCGGCCGCCCCGACTCCAAGGACCGGCTCTGGTAACAATAGTGCACTAAGCTCAGACTGCGCCTCCCTAAAGGGACTAGCTCTGCTTTTGCAGAGCGTCGCTACGAGCTTGATTCACGGAGTTCTATAGTAAAACAAGATTAAAGCAATAAAGAAAACGGTTTCCGAAACAGCGTTTTATCCTGTTTCGGATTTTTTCATTACTTTTGAAACGCCATTCCAGAACTGTCTGAATCCCTTGAACATGCAAAATCTATATGCTATATTGTGACCATACCAAGGAAAACACTCCCCCGGCGCGCGAGGGGGAGCAGGGAAATCATAGTTTTGGATTTAGGATCAATGCTTTTGAGAAAGAGAGGCTTACCTCAATGACGAAACAAGAGATGTTCGACAAATTTGTCGAATTCATGGCTCGCTTCGCCGAGTACAAAGCGGTAGCCGCCTTGAGGGACGGTTTTATCATGACCACCCCCTTCACCATCTGCGGCTCCCTGTTCCTGCTGATTGCCAATTTGCCTATCCCGGGCTACCCCGAGTTCATGGCCGGGCTGTTCGGCCCCCATTGGACTGCCCCCTTGAACGCCGTAGCCGGCGGTACTTTCAACATCCTGGGCATCATCGCGGTGCTGGCCATCACCTACAAATATGTAGAGGCCGAAGGGTGCGACGCCATCATGGCTTCCATCCTGGCCCTGGCCGCTTTCATCATCGTGATGCCTGCCTCCGTGGCCGTGGAAGGCGGCGGCATGGCAGATAATGTCATCCCCAAGCTCTGGGGCGGCAGCAACGGCGTCATCACCGCCATCCTGATTTCCTTCTTCACCTCCGCAGTCTTCTGCTGGTGCGAGAAGAACCACATCGGCATCAAGATGCCGGACGCTGTTCCCGGCGGCGTGGCCCGCGCTTTTGAGGCCCTGACCCCCGGCGTCATCCTCTTTACGGCAGCTTCTGTGATTTACGGCCTCTGCCACTTCATGGGAGCCACCACTTTCCCGGAGCTGATTTTCGCCGTGATTCAGACTCCTTTACAGGGCCTGTCTGATACGGTAGTAGGCGGCACCGTCTTCTCCCTCCTGATGACTGTCCTCTTCTGGGCTGGCATCCACGGCCCCAACGTGGTGGGCGGCATCCTGAACCCCCTGATGATTGCCAACTCTCTGGATAACCAGAAAATCCTTGATGCAGGCCTGAGCCTCCTGGGCAACCCCGATGCTCATATCCTCACCATCCAGATCACCGATACCATGATGAAACCCGGCGGCTGCGGCGCCACCTTCGGCCTCTTGATTGCCAGCTACCTGGTGGCACGTTCCCAGCAGATGAAGACCATCACCCGCCTGGGCACCGTACCCGGCCTGTTCAACATCAACGAGCCCATCATCTTCGGTCTCCCCATCGTGTTCAACCCCTACATGCTGGTTCCCTTCTGCCTGGCTCAGCTGGCTGTCATGCTGATTTGCTACGGCGCCATCGCCATCGGCTTCATGGCTCCCTTCAGCGCCATCCAGGTGCCCTGGACCACGCCCCCCATCATCGCCGGCTTCCTCATGAACGGCTGGCAGGGTGCTGTAGTGCAGATTTTGGGCCTGGCCGCCGCCACCGCCATCTACTTCCCCTTCGTGAAGGCACAGGATAACGCTTTCTACAAAGAGGAACAGGGGGAGGAAGCAGAAGAAGCCTCTGACAGCAACGTTTCTCCCGCATCTGCGAACAACTAAAACCATCAAACCATAAGTTACTTATCGTATAAAAGGAGTGCATCATCATGAAAAAAATCATTCTTCTCTGCGCCGCTGGTATGTCCACCTCTATGCTGGTAAAGAAAATGCAGGAGGCTGCTACCGCTGAGAATTTCGAGTGCGAGATTGCCGCATACCCCACCGCTGAGGCCAAGGACAAGGCTTCTGACGCTGATGTAATCCTCCTTGGCCCCCAGGTCCGCTTTGCCAAGAGCAAGGTGGAAGCTGCCTGCCCGGGCATCCCTGTGGAAGCCATCGACATGAAGCTCTATGGCCGCATGGACGGCAAGGGCGTGCTGGAAACTGCCAAGAAGCTCATCGGCTAAGAAGGAGGACACGCAAAAGTGGAAGGTTTGGAACTGGTAGCATTTAACATCATCTCCTCCGTGGGCACCGCCCGCAGCTCTTACATCGAGGCCATCCAGAAAGCCAAGGAGGGCGACTTTGAAGCCGCCGAGGCTCTTATCAAGGAAGGCGACGAAGTCTTCGTGGAGGGCCACAATGCCCACGCAGGCCTGCTGCAGCAGGAAGCCGAAGGCGGCCCCGGCAGCACCCTTTCCCTCCTGATCCTCCACGCCGAAGATCAGCTCATGAGCGCCGAGGGTTTCAAGACCATCGCTCAGGAGTTCATCGAGGTCTATAAGAAGTTCAAGGAACTCGGGAAGTAATACCCCAAAGCCTTCCCCTCAAAGGGGAAGGCTATAAATTTGACAACACAAGGAGATTTGAATATGAGTTTTTCCAAAGGATTCTTATGGGGCGGCGCCGTAGCTGCCCATCAGCTGGAAGGCGGCTGGCAGGAAGGCGGCAAAGGAGTAAGTGTTGCCGATGTTATGACCGCAGGCCGTCACGGGGTGCCCCGTGAAATCACCGAGGGCGTGCTCCCCGGCAAGAACTACCCCAACCATGAGGGCATCGAGTTCTACTACCGCTATAAAGAGGACATTGCCCTGCTGGCAGAAATGGGCTTCAAGTGCTTCCGCACCTCCATCGCCTGGACCCGCATCTTCCCCAAAGGGGACGAGACCGAGCCCAATGAAGAGGGCCTGAAGTTCTACGATGACCTCTTTGACGAAATGCACAAATACGGCATGGAGCCGGTCATCACCCTGTCCCACTTCGAAATGCCTTACCATCTGGTCACCGAGTACGGCGGCTGGAGGAACCGCAAGCTGGTGGACTTCTTCGTCCGCTTCGCCACGGTCTGCTTCGAGCGCTATAAGCATAAGGTCAAGTACTGGATGACCTTCAACGAAATCAACAACCAGCGCGAGCTGAATGTCCCCTTCACCGCTTTCACCAACAGCGGCGTGCTCTACAAAGAGGGCGAGGACAAGAAGGCTGTCATGTACCAGGTGGCACACCACGAGTTCGTGGCTTCTGCCAAGGCCGTCATCGAAGGCCACAAGATCAACCCGGACTTCCAGATTGGCTGCATGCTGGCCATGACCCCGGTGTATCCTGAGACCTGCCGTCCCATGGACCAGATGGCAGCCCTCAAGGAAATGGACAAGAGCTTCTTCTTCGGCGATGTGCAGGTGCGCGGCCACTATCCCAACTATGTGCTGAAAGAGTGGGAGCTCAAGGGCTACAAGGTGGAGATGGAAGACGGAGACCTGGAAGCTCTGGCTGAGGGCACCGTGGACTACTACGCTTTCAGCTACTACATGAGCCATGCCACCACTTCCGTGGCAGAGCGCAAACAGAACCTCCAGGGCGGCTTCTTTGACGGCGTGAAGAACCCCTACATCGAAGAGTCCGACTGGGGCTGGCCCATCGACCCCGTAGGCCTGCGCTATATGCTCAACGTCCTGCAGGAGCGCTATGAGCTGCCTCTGATGATCGTAGAGAACGGCATCGGCCTCCACGAGACCCCCAATGCCGACGGCCTCATCGAAGACGACGCACGCATCGCCTACTTCAAGGCTCACATCGCTGAGATGAAGAAGGCTGTAGATGAAGACGGCGTAGACCTCATGGGCTACTGCCCCTGGGGCCCCATCGACCTGGTGTCCGCCGGCACCGGCGAAATGGAGAAGCGCTACGGCTTCATCTATGTAGACAAGGACAACGAAGGCAACGGCACCCTGAACCGCGCCCGCAAGAAGTCCTTCTACTGGTACAAGAAGGTCATAGAAAGCAATGGCGAAGACCTCTCCACGGAGAATCTGCCCCAGTAAGATTACCCCTTACCCAAAGATACCCAAACATTTTCTTGATAAAAAAGTCCCGCCAACACGGCGGGACTTTTTGTGCCCTATCCATATGCCAATCGTCCGACATCCATAATCTCACATTTATTTTATCATCACCAGCGACCTGTTTGTCGCTCTCAGATAATCAATGTTCACATAATCCCAAAAGATGGGTACATCATGCAGCTGGCCCATCTTCAGCATAAAGCTGCTCGTTTCCTCACAAGCAGATCTGAAATGCTTGTCGATAGCCATACTGTAATGATTTTTCGCCATGATACGCCTGACCTGGTCTTTTTCCAGCTTCAGCTCCATAGCGATGATATCAGCGGCTTCTTCGGGATTTTCGTTGATAAAGACTGTGGCCTTGTCCAGGGCCCTGAGCATGGCCTCTATGTCCTCTGTGTGCTTATGCAAATAATCATCTGTGACCTGCATAGTGGTGTAAAAACTGAGCCAGTCAACCTCCCCCTGCCTGTCCCCCAGATAGGACTGCAGACCGCTGAACAGGAGCGTCCCCCCCATTGCCTGTGCGTTGCTGACCCAGGGTTCCCAGCAGGCCATGGCATCAATTGTGCCAGCTTCCATGGCTTGCAGCTGGTCCCGTGGACTGAGGGACACGAAAGTAATCCTGTCCATATCCACCTTGAGCTCATAACACATATTGCGAATGGCCAGCAGGATGCCAGAGCCATCTGCCATGCCAATGCGCTTGTCCTCCAGGTCCTTGCTGTTTACAATGCCTGAGTCTGCTCTGGCCACCACGCACTGTGTATCGCCAATATCTGCCATGGGAGCTACAACCTTGACCTTCACCCCTTCAGAAACCAGTGTCATCACCGTGTAAGGAGATTCAAAAGACACCTGTGCCTCACCGCTCTTGATGAGTGCAGGAATCTCCCCTCCCGACTGCACCAGCCTGTTTTCCACCTCCAGGCCTTCCTCTCGGAAGTAGCCCTTTTTCTCAGCAATGATTTGCTGAGCGGATATCTGCGGATCCATCACGCCGTAGGCCACAATCTTATGCCTGAACTTAAAATTCTCCTGCAGCGCTTTTCCGCTATTTGAGCATCCCACAAAAGCCACAGCGCTGATGATGACCATAAGCCCAGTCAACAATCCCCATTTCATACGCATTCCTGCCCTGCCCAGTGTCCTCATCTCCTTCCCCTTTATCCATCAATTGTGAATTCCGTAAAAATGAATGTCATCAAAGGACATACCTATTATTCAGTATATAGTAAAGCACCTTTCCCCACAATCCCCAAAAGCGCTCTGCCTCCCCGAATATTCTGTCTATTTAACCTATCTCCTTATATCTCCCATTTACTGCCAATATCTCCCGTTTTCACCCTTAATATTTTTTCGGTATATCTCCTGCTGCCACGCTGCCCCTGGCTGCTCACCATGAAAAAGACAACAACACTGCCCCTCTCCCCCGCGGGATTTTTTCATATGTCAGCAAATCTCCAGAAGAACATATCAACCTCGCAAAAGACCATCTGAACCTCGCAAAAGCCTCAGTCTGTCAGCAACGCACCAGCCTCATAAGTACGGTTTGGATCATATGTACCGCCATTTGCCTTGATAAGATTCTTGTCCATCAAGGCATTCAGCCTTGTCCGGACAGTGTTATCCGACTTGCCAACATAGGCCGCCAACTGCGCACGGCCAGCAGTCCCACGATTCAATATATAAGCCATAATGGCTTGTTCTATATCATCCAACTGCTTCCACATAGAAATACCTACATTGTTTACCACATATAATTCCTGGCGCATTCTACGCATGACTATATTATTCTTCAGTACCAGCCTTAGAGATTCTCCCGGCTCGCTATAGACAGGGGCGTCCAGAAAGAATTCTGCCATATCATTGTAAATGCGATTTACCCCTTCATTCAGTTCCCGCACCCAGCCAAATTCTGTCATCACACTGGAAATGCGTGGATTACGAGAATATCTCGTCTCCTTGATGTTCTGCAACGTCACCAGATTAGGAAGACGGCCGGAGCTTTCTATTTCCAACCTATCATCATACATACTGACCTTTATGAAGTTGCCACTCATAGCATACTCACGATGAGTTACAGCATTGACAATCCCCTCCAGCCAAGCAAAATCCAGATACTCAGGGACTTTAACCCTTGAATTGTCTACCTCATGAAATGTATGACAATGTAACTCACGCATACTCAAAAAGCCCGGGCAAATCATCTGCCCGGGCTTCTTATATCAAATGTCTAAAACGTCTTATACGGAGTCTTGAGCCCATTTACCTTAGATGTATATACCGGGTAGACCGTCCCGTTCCTTCCCTGTCCAAATACCCTTCTTCAACCAATTTGCGAAGTGCACCTTCCACAGAACTCAGACTGAGGGAGGGGCACAACTCTCTAATATCCTGCTTGGAAAAGCGTCCCAGTTTCTGCATAGATGCCTTCCGTACCATTTCCAGAGCAGGGAGTTTCTTCTCCACCAGGGCAAAGCGGTCTTCAAAATCCCTGTAGGCAGCAATGATGGTGCTCAAGAAATATTTTATGAAGGGAACGACATTTTCATTGCCCTCATGCCAGCCATGCTGCGACTGCCGCAGCGCATCATAATAACCATCTTTGCGCGTGGCTATTTTAGCTTCAAGAGATATGTATTTCCCAACATAAAACCCACTGCGGTACAAAAGAAGGGTGGTCAGCAGTCTGCTCATACGCCCATTGCCATCATTGAATGGGTGGATACAGAGAAAGTCGTGGATGAAGATGGGAATGGCTATCAGCGGCTCTACCTCCGCATTGCCAATCACGCGGTTGTATTCTGCACAAATTTTGTCCAGCGCTTCCGGCGTTTCATAGGGAGTCAACGGGGTGAACAGTATTTCCGTATGCCCGTCCGGATAAGTGGCACTGATATAATTCTGCACATTCTTGGTACGGCCCCCCATGGAATTTGCCATATGGCTGTACATGATCTTGTGGAGCTGTAGGATGAAGTTCTGAGTGATGGGAATGGCATCGAAGCTCTCATGTATAATATTCAGCACATCACGATAGCCAGCTATTTCCTGCTCGTCCCGGGTCCTGGGTGTGGTTTTTTCTTCCACCAGCTGCCGGATGCGGGTGTTAGTGGTCACTATCCCCTCAATGGCGTTAGATGCCTCTGTGCTTTGAATCTTGGCAATTTCCACCAGCTTTTCCAACTCTTCTGGCCGTTGCCTTAGGTAAAGTTCCTGCTTCCCTGCTTCCTTGTAGATGGCAGCAATATAACCCAGAATCTCGGAATCCCAGGTCATTTCCTGGATTTTTGTATAATTGAACTGTCGCATCCCCTTACCTCCTCGCTTTTCCCTTATATTATAGATAAATTTAAGGGGAAAGTAAATCAGTAAGGGATAGCTTCCATTTTTAGAACTTCCCTCTCACCTTCTCCAACGGCTTTGCCAAAACGTAGAAGGCCAGGATGTTCACTACGCCCTCGGCCAGCAGCCCCGGGGCTGAAGCCAGGCCTGCGGTGAGGCTGTTGTAGAGGATGGCGCCGAAGAGGGTGTAGCCGGCAGCCATGACCAGACAGGCCAGGATCAGGGCTATGAGGGTGCGGGGGGAGGTGAGGAAGCGGTCGGCTTTGGGATTGGCAATCTCAATGAAGGTCAGGGCCATGAGCCATTTGATGAGCAGCGTCGGCCCCATCCACAGGGCGAAGCCTCCCATGAAGTCGGCCAGCATGGAGCCCAGGCAGGCGGCGATGAGGGCTTCCCGACGGGCCGTCAGACAAAGAGCCAGGAAGATGACCGCATCTCCCAGATGGGCATAGCCCAGGGGAATGGGAATCTTGGGCAGGAAGGTGGCCAGGAACACCGCCGCCGTCATTACGGCCGTCAGGGTGATTTCACGCGCAGTCCAGGCGCTGCGCTCTGCATTCAGTACATTCATGATAAGTGCCTCCTTTCGGGTATGGTCATAGCCTAGCACTTTGCTGGGTTTTATGCAATACTTCCTTAAAAAAAATTTTATGTTTCTTCACTAAAAGTAAAGCCCTGCCCACGAGGACAGGACTTTTTGCTTTTTATTAAGTTTCAGCCTAAGATTTCCTTGAGCTTATCCCAATCCGGCAGACGGGCAGCCTCTTTTACGGCTTTCAGCTTCCCAGTCTCTGCCTCAGGCAGGCGGTAGGAAGATAATTCTTCCAGCATGTAGTTCAGGCTGTCGTAGTCGAAGCTTCCCACTACTTCCCCCATGGCTTCCCAGGCCTCGGCCAGTTCTTCTTGGCTAATAGGCGGCTTATTGCCTGCATCTTCCTCCTGGGGCAGCAGGGGTGAAAGCTCCGGCAGGAAGCTCCTGTAAAGGGCCAGCAAGGGGGGCGTGCCCACCTTGATTTCGTCATAGTAGCAGTTGTTCCCTGCATCTTCCAGCCTCAGGGCCTTTTCGGAAAGCTCGCTGGCGCCTATGACCCTGGCCGTGCTCTTGAGGGCGTGGACTTTGGTGGTGTAGCTATCCCACTCCTGCAGGTTGTAGAAGCGTTCGATTTCGTTGGCTGCTGCTTCGATAGACTGGGCAAAGACCGTGAGTGCATCTATATAGGCCTCAGCTGAGCCGCAGTGCTCTACGCCAGCCTTGCAGTCTATGCCATTGACCTCGTGCAGCCAATCCGGCAGCTCGCACTTCTCTTCCTGAGGCGGGGCTGCTTCTGCAGCCTGCACCTTGTCACCGGGCAGGTATTTCTGCAGGGTGGCCTCCAGCTGCTGGCTATCTATGGGCTTGCTGAGGTAATCGTCAAAGCCTGCCTCCATGTATTCCTCTCGGGCGCCGCTGACGGCGTTGGCCGTGAGGACGATGACGGGAGTGTTCTTGTTGGGGTAGCCGGGAATATACTCCAGTTTCTTCATGGCGTGAAGCGTCTCCACCCCATCCATGCCAGGCATGCGGTGATCCAGCAGGATGAGGTCATATTCCATGCCCTGCACCCGCTCCAGCGCTTCATAGCCGCTCAGAGCCGTGTCGATCTGCACCTGAGTGGCCTTCAGCAGGCCCTTGGCCACGGTGAGATTCATGGCCGTGTCATCGACGATAAGGAGCCTGGCCTCCGGAGCGATGAAGCTTTCCCGATAGGCCGTCTTCTGCTTGATGCTGTTGAGGTAGGCCGTCTCATAGTCACCCATGGGGGCCCAGTTCAGCACCTGCTGCTTCACCTGGAAGGAGAACTCCGAACCCTGGCCGTACTTGCTCTTCACTTCCAGCTGGCTGCCCATGAGCTCCAGCAGCCGCTGGGTGATGTTCATGCCCAGCCCCGTGCCCTCGATGCTGCGATTCCGCTCCTCCTCGATGCGCTCGAAGGCATGGAAGAGCTTTTCCATGTCCTTTTCCTTGATGCCGATGCCTGTATCCTTCACGGCTATGCAGAGGCAGATTTCATTCTCCCCTGTCTTTTCCCAGCCAAAGCGCATGGTGACGCTGCCTCTTTCCGTGTACTTCACGGCATTGGTGAGGATGTTGGTGACCACCTGCCGGAGGCGTATCTCATCCCCCTTGAGGATGCTGGGCATATCCTCCGCCGCCTCCACAAAGAGCGCCAGCCCTTTCTTCTCTGCCCGCTGGCGTATCATATTCACCAGGTCATTGAGCATGGAGCTTACGGCGTACTCCACGGGGATGATTTCCATCTTCCCCGCCTCAATCTTGGAGAAATCCAGGATGTCGTTGATGAGACCCAGGAGAGCCGTGCCCGCTGTACGGATATTTTCCGCATACTCCCGGGTGAAGTCCTCCTTCGTCTCCCGGAGGATCATCTCGTCCATGCCCAGCACCGCGTTGATAGGAGTGCGGATTTCATGGCTCATATTGGACAGGAACTGGCTCTTGGCCGTGTTGGCGGCTTCGGCAGCCTGGGCCATTTCCTGCAGTTCCCGATTGCTGTCCGCCAGTTCCTTCGTGACAGCAGTCAGGAAGGTAGCCATGCGCTCGGACAGAGGGATGATGCGGTGTTCCTGGCGCTGGGACATATTGTTTTCGCTGATTTTCAGATTGGGCGGCCCCTCCCGCATGCCCACTGCCACCAGAGCACTGTTGAGTATGCCCCCCTTGCCATGATAGCAGTAAATCTCGGAGGTGCCGTAATTGCAGATGAGGTTTCTGGCAAAGCGCCGATAGCTTTCAATCTCCTTGGGAGCCTTTTCCTTCAGGAACAAAGTGCGGTTGCCGCAGGCCACCATATAGAGCACTTCCGGTGCAAAGCCCCACATATATTCGCTGGCCACTTCCGTTTCCTGCAGCAAATCATCATGCACCGCGTAGGTGAGGCTGATTTTTTCCCCCATGTAAACATCACCGCTGAAATAGAGGCAGCCATCTTCGTCATAGCGTGGGGGAACTCTGGGGATGATGCAGTCATTGCGCTTGATTGCCAGGGGGAACTCGGAGATATTGTAGACGAAATTCTCATCGGGAATCACGTTCAGATAGCGGTGATAGACTTCCACGGGGAGTATGTCATCGATGCGGGAAATGCAGTTCTCTCCCCTGGTGGCAGTGATGGTCATTTCCTTGCCCAAAGGCTTCCAGCCAAAGACGTAATCCGCCTTCACATGGAGGTCAACGCCTGTGAACACCGCCAGCACAATGCCCTGCCGGTACATGCCGCTGCCGATGACATACTGCTGCTCCACATCATTTTTTTCATTGAGGGTAAAGAGATTGCTGAACCTGGCATTGCCGTCTGCACTGAGCTCAAACATGCCAGCGGTAGCCCCGAAGATGGGAATATCCTCGTTGCCCTTAGCCAGATTCCTGACAAAACGATAGAACCCCACGGACAGCCCCGAACAATAGAGCGCTACAGCTTTCACATCGTGCATACGGCGGATGCGCCGCCCCAGTTCCACTCCCGCTTCCTGATAAAGGTCAGGGGAGCCGGTGTATTCCAGGAGGGTCACATCTGCTGACTCCATGAAGTTGATATTCAATTTGAGCATGGACTCGTCGTTGTAACTGCCGTAAATAGTCTCCGTCATGCCCGTCACCACAGCCTCGGGAAAGACCTCTTCAATGGCTGCCCGGGTCTGGCTGGCAGTCACCTGGCAAAGGAGACGGAAGAGCAGGTGGATATAGACTGCCGAATCACCACGGGCCTCGGACTCCGCCCTCTTCTCCCGCAGGAGCTTCTTCACCGAACTGATGAAAGCAGGCCTGTCCGTCTCCCAATACAGCTTATGGCATTCCTGTATCATGAGCTTTCCTCCCTTATTGGAAATGCCCCCCTCTTGTGCAGGGGATGCCCTTTCCCCCTTCCACCGTCTTCGACGGTCCCCCTTCCCCGTAAACGGGGCAGGCAGGGCTTTAGGTTACGTTACTCTCATGCAATTTCTGATACTTCCGCTTTTCGAAGAATTCGTCTATGGCCGCGATAAGCTTGGGGCGCTCCATGGATTTCAGCAGGTAGCCGTCAGGCTTCAGGGCCAGCACCTTCATGACGCTCTCCCTGTCCCCCTTGCCCGTGAGGAAAATCACCGGCAGGTCATCCAGCCTGCTTTCGCTCCTGATCATCTCCAGCACCTGGGGGCCGGAAATCACGGGCATCTCATAGTCCAGCAAAATGAGGTCCGGGGTGTTGTCTGCAATGTACATCATGGCCTGGGCCCCGGAAGTGACGATGGTCACCCGGTATTTGGCCGAAAGCCAGTCCTTCACCATCTTCAGGAAGGTGCCGTCATCATCCACCAGCAGGATACTCTTTCTCTTGGCCAGATCGTCATTGGCCTCCAGCAGCCAGTCCAGCTGCGCCGTAAGCTTCTTCATGTCAAAGGGGCGGGGGAAGGAAGCCGCAACCAAAGCCGCAGGTATAGTCTGGGTTACGGTGTCAATCTCCGGCACCGTGCCCACCAGCACCAGGAGCTTGTCTTCCTCGGTGCAGATATCCTTCAGATATACCAGGGCTGAGGTGACACTATCCACGTATTCTCCCAGGAACATGAGGATAAGCTCCGTATCTCCCTTGTGGTCGCATATATCTTCCATGGTGGGCTCTGACTCAATCAGCTCATAGCCCTCCGCCGTCAGGTTCTTTACTATGGTATTCAGCATAAAGGACTTGCCCTTGCGAATCAGGAGTATTTTCTTCTCCATGGCTCCCATCCTTCCTATGGCCTGCCAAGCCAGACTGTGGCTTGTGCCCTCATTCACGCTCATTATCCGCTAACTTGCAATATTCGCCAGAGAACAGCCTTTTCCCTTTGCTCCCCGGCCCTTAACCCAAAATTTCCTTGAGCTTCTCCCAGTCCGGCAGGCGGGCGGCTTCCTTTACCTGCCTGAGCCTTTCTGCCTCTTCCTGGGGCAGCTGGTAAGAAGACATCTCCTCCAGCATGAAACGCAGGCTGTCGTAATCAAAGCTCATGACCACTTCACCCATAGCCTGCCAGGCTTCGGAGAGTTCTTCCCCGCTGATTGGCGGCTTGCCGCTCTCGTCTTTTTCCTGGGGCAGCAGGGGGGCAAGGCTGGGGAGGAAGCTGCGGTAAAGCTCCAGCAGCGGCTCCGTGCCTTCCCTGATTTCCTCGCAGTAGAGGTTGTTGCCCGCATCTTCCAGCCGTCTGGCCCGCTCGGAAAGTTCCCCGGCTCCAATGACCCGGGCCGTGCTCTTGAGGGCGTGGACTTTGGTGGTGTAGTTTCCCCAGTCCTCCGCCTGATAGAAGCCCTCGATTTCCCGGGCGTTCCCTTCGATGGATTCGGCAAAGACCTGCAGGGCATCCATATAGGCTGCCACTGAGCCGCAGTGGGCCACTCCCGCTTCAGTATCTATGCCCCCAGCCGCCAGCAGCCAATCCGGCAGCTCAGCCTCTTCCTCCTGCGGGGGAGCAGCCTCTGCAGCCTGCACCAAATCACCGGGCAGGTATTTCTGCAGAGTGGCTTCCAGATGCTGGCTGTCGATGGGCTTGGTCAGATAGTCGTCAAAGCCTGCCGCCATGTATTCTTCACGGGCGCCGCTGACAGCATTGGCGGTGAGGACGATGACCGGGGTTTCCTTGTTGGGATAGCCGGGGGATTCTTCCAGCTCTCTCATGCGGGCCAGGGTTTCCACCCCGTCAAGGCCCGGCATGCGGTGGTCCAGCAGGATCAGATGATATGCTTTTTCCCGGACTTTGTCCAGGGCCTCATAGCCGCTGAGAGCCGTGTCTATCTGCACCCGGGTGGCCTTCAGCAGCCCCTTGGCCACTGTGAGGTTCATGGCGGTATCATCTACAATGAGAAGCCTTGCCTCCGGGGCAATGAAACTCTCCCGATAGGCCTTCTTCTGCTGGATGCTGTTCAAGTAGGCCCGCTCATAGTCACCCATGGGGGACCAGTCCACCACCTGCTGCTTCACCCTGAAGGAAAATTCGGAGCCTTCGCCATACCGGCTCTCTACCTCCAGCCTGCTGCCCATGAGCTCCAGCAGCCTCTGGGTGATGTTCATGCCCAGGCCCGTGCCCTCGATGCTGCGGTTCCGCTCCTCCTCGATGCGCTCGAAGGCGTGGAAAAGCTTTTCGATATCCTCGGCCTTGATGCCGATGCCCGTATCCTTCACCGCAATGCAGAGAAAGATTTCCTGCTCCTCCGTCTTTTCCCAGCCAAAGCGCAGGGTGACACTGCCCTTTTCTGTGTATTTCACGGCGTTGGTGAGAATATTGGTGACCACCTGCCGCAGGCGTATCTCGTCCCCTTTCAGCACGCTGGGCACATCCTCTGCCGCTTCCACTCTGAACTCCAGCCCTTTCTTCTCCGCCCGCTGGGAAATCATATTCACCAGGTCGTTGAGGAGGGAGCTCACTGTGTACTCCACGGGAATGATCTCCATTTTCCCCGCTTCAATCTTGGAAAAGTCCAGGATATCATTGATGAGGCCCAGCAAGGACGTACCCGCCGTGCGAATATTTTCCGCATACTCCCGGATATTCTCCTCCTTGGCCTCCCGGATGATCATTTCATCCATGCCCAGCACCGCATTGATGGGAGTGCGGATTTCGTGGCTCATGTTGGAAAGGAACTGGCTCTTGGCGCGGCTGGCAGCTTCTGCCGCCTCCGCCATTTCCTTCAGTTCCCGATTGCTCTCCTTCAGCTCCTCAGTCACCGCATCCAGAAAGGCCGCCATACGCTCGGACAGGGGGATGACATCATGGAGTCCCCGATGGGTGCTGGTATCGGCGCAGACCTTCAGCCAGGCCTCTCCCTCCCGCATGCCCACAGCTATCAGGGCACTGTTCAGGATGCCCCCTCTGCCATGATGGCAGTAGATTTCCGAAGTGCCATAGTTGCAGATGAGATTGCTGGCAAAACGGCGAAAGGCATCCACCTCCAGGCGGGCCTTATCCTTCAGAAAAACGGTACGGTTGCCGCACATCACCAGATACATGACCTCCGGGGCAAAGCCCCACATATACTCGCTGGCAATCTCTGTCTCCTGCACCAGATCGTCATGGACAGCGTAGGTGAGGCGCACCTTCTCCCCCTCGTACACGTCGCTGCTGAAGTAGATCCGCCCCTCATGGTCATAGCGGGGCGCCACCCTGCCCATGATGCAGCCATTGCGCTGGACAGCCATGGGAAATTCGTAGATATTGTAGAGGAAGTTCTCGTCCGGGTTCACCTTCAGATAGCGGCGGAAAACCTCCGTAGGACGCATGCTGTCAATGCGGGAAATGCAGTTTTGCCCGCAGGTTTCAGTGATGGTCATTTCCTTGCCCAGAGGCTTCCAGCCAAAGATATAGTCCACCTTCACGTGAAGTTCCTCGCCTGAGAACAACACCAGCAGGGTGCCCTGATAATAAACCTTCTCCCCCACCACATACTGCTGGTCTGTATCATTGTACTTGTCGAAGAAAAAAAGATTGCTGAACCTCTCGCTGTCATCGGCGCTGAACTCAAACATGCCCGCCGTGGCGCCAAAGAACGGCACCTCTTCATTGCCGCTGACTACGCTGGAAACGAACTTGTGAAAATCCGTGGAAAGGCCGGCACTGTAGATGCCTACAGCCTTTACCAGAGGCAGGTTATGGACCTTCTCCCCCATCTCCCTGCCTGCCTCCTCATAGCCCTCAGGAGGCCCCAGATACTCCAGCAGCTGCACCTTGCTGTGCTGCAGGAAGGTGATGTTCATGCGCAGCATGGACTCCAGATCCTCGTTGACATAGAGGGTCTCCGTCATGCCCGTCACCACTGCCTCCGGCATGATTTCAGCAATAGCCTCCCGGATTTCCCGTGCAGTATCCGCACTGATCAGGCGAAAGAGCATGTGGATATAGATGGCGCTGTCATGCCTTGCATCCGACTCCTTCTTTTTCCTGCGGAGAAGCTTCTTCACGGACTCGATCAAGTCCAGCCTGTCGCTTTCCCAATATCTCTTATGACATTCCTGCAGCATGGAAGTACCTCCTTAGAAAAAGGGCTGTTATATGAAAACCATACAACAGCCCAACACTTCAAGTCACAATATGCCGATTTTACTTCCGTTTCTCTCTTATGTATTCGCCACCCAGGAGCTCCATCCCTGCTAAGGAACTTTAGGATTCAATCCATTCCTTGAACTTTTCGGGGGAAGAATTGATGATGAGCTCCTCCGGGAAGCCGTACTGCTGCACCAGTTCCAGGGCATAGGCATGATTGCCCACATCGAACTCCACATGGGCATCGCTGCCCATGATCATCATGGCACCGTGGCGCCTGGCCGCCTCCATGAGCTCCCCTGCCAATTCCCTGGAGCCCTTGCGGGAGCCTCCCGGGGTGTAGGAGCTGTTGTTCAGCTCCAGCAGCACGTGGTTTTCCACCGCAGCCCTGGCGACAGCTTCAAAGTCCACCGGGTATTTGGGATTGTCCGGGTGGCCGATAATTTTAACTTTCGGATTCCGCATGGCACCTAAGATGGCAGCGGTGTTCTCCTCCTTCGTGCCGGGCTTGATGCAGGGGTCGTGCAGGCTGGCCACGGCGTAGTCCAGGCGGGAAAGGAATTCCCCCCGCAAATCCGTAGAGCCGCTATAGTCGATGATGTTCAGCTCCGCCCCCATGACCATATCTATGCCATAACCCTGCTCTGCCTCCCGGGGAATGACCTTGAAATTGCAGAAGTAAAAATCCCCGAAGCAGCCGGGCATGGAGGGAGTGTGGTCAGAAATCCCCAACAGCTTCAGCCCCTTGCGCTTGCCGGCTTCCGCCATCTCCCGGATGGAGCTGTAGGCATGAACACTGGCAATGGTATGGGTATGGACATCAAGCAAGTCAATCATGTATTATCTTTCCTCTCTTCCCTAAACTTTTCCTCCCTATCATACCCCCAGAACATGAACTTTGCCAGCAGAAAAATGCACAAAATAAAACAACCGGCCTGAAGCCCTGAGCAACAGACCGGGTGTTGATGATGTAAAAGCCTTCCCCCTCGCAGGGAAGGTGGAATGAGAGGACGAAAAACGACTTCGACGCCCCCCTTCCGTCAGCCTACGGCTGCCACCTCCCCCGTAAACGGTGGAGGCCTAAATAGCCCTCAAAGCACATCCTGCAATACTTTGATGAACTGCTCCATCTCGGCATCGGTGCCGACAGTGATACGCAGATAATCAGACAAGCGGGGCTTGTTGAAGAAGCGGACGTAGATATCCTTCTCCTTCAGCTTCTCAAAGAGGGACTCTGCCGAAGTGCCTGCAGGCGGTTTGGCAAAGAGGAAATTGGTGCGGGATTCCAGCACCGTGAAGCCAAAGCCTCTGAGGGCTTCCTTGGTCTTCTCCCGGGTCACCAGCACCCGGTCCACCGTCTCCTCGAAATACTCCCTGTCATTGGCAGCGGCCACGCCTGCGGCCAAAGCTGGCATATTCAGCGTATAGGAGTTCACGGAGAACTTCACATCATGAAGCGCCTTGATAAGCTCTTTGCTGCCGAAGGCATACCCCACCCGCAGGCCTGCCAGGGCCCGGGACTTGGACATGGTGCGCACGATGACCACATTGGGGTACTTCTTCAAGAGCGGCAGGGCCGTGCGGCCGCCGAAGTCCACATAGGCCTCGTCAATGATGACCACAGAATCCTGATTCTCTGCCACCACTTTCTCAATATCCGCCATGTCACCTTCCAGGCTGGTGGGGGCATTGGGATTGCAGAGGACAATGCCACCGTTCTCCTTCATGAAGCCCGCAGGATCAAAGGAGAAATCCTCCCGCAGGGGCACCGTCTCGAAGGGGATGCGGTAAACGTCAGCCCATACCTCGTAGAAGGAATAGGTGATATCGTTGAAGAGAATGGGCTTCTTCCCTGCAAAATAGGTCAGGAAGCACATGGAGAGCACATCATCAGACCCCACGCCCACGAACACCTGCTCCGGCTCCAGCCCATACTCCTCCGCCAAAGCTTCACGAAGCTCCCGGCAGTCCGGGTCAGGATATAGCCGCAGCTTCGATGCCTTGATGCCCCTGATGGCCTCCACCACCTGCGGTGAAGGAGGGTAGGGTGACTCATTGGTATTCAATTTGATGACCTTCCGCTGAGGCTGCTCCCCCGGAGTATAGGGGGTGACTTTGCGTATATTATCCATCAGGCTCATATATGAAATTCCTCCCGAATAACAGATTACATGTTTACAACCGCCTCTATTGTACCAACTTCCAAGGCAATTGTCATGAAAAACATGTTATTCTATTTCTACGTAAACAAGAAAATTCCTGCCTGCCAAAAATCCCGCCCTAAGCACCATCGCTTCAGGCGGGATTCTTTCACTCTGTAGAACTCAATTTCCTCTTGCTTCGATATGGCATTTCTTTCCCCAAAAGGCAATGCCATACTGCCAAAAATTCTTTACCCCGCGCCTCTCAAATTCAGCTGCATACTGGTTGACCTCTATCTGCGCCAGGGCTTCT
Organism: Selenomonas sp. AB3002; assembly: GCF_000702545.1. NCBI lineage: Bacteria > Bacillati > Bacillota > Negativicutes > Selenomonadales > Selenomonadaceae > Selenomonas > Selenomonas sp. AB3002. The sequence continues at coordinate 888,391 of NZ_JNIO01000002.1, forward strand.
TTGGCCCGCTCCGGCATTTCCGCTTCACTTTCTGCCACCTTGAACTCCAGCAGAGCGCCTGAGGTCTGGTTCTTGCACGGGAAGATGGCTACATCGAATCTGCCGTAGCCGGATTCGCGGTTGGACACCACCTCGAAGCGGGGCATCAAGGTAGCCAACAGACCCAGCACCAAACCATGATAGAAGCTTTCCCTGGCCGCCGTATCATAAAAGCTTGCCATCAACCGCAGATAATTTGATAAGCCTTCGGCAAAATCCTCGGCATTGCCCATGAGCAGGCTATCCAGCAATTGGCCCAAAAGGGTATTATCAGGGGTGACACTCTCCAGATGTGCCATGACCTCTCCCTTGAAAAGGTAACTAATTTCCCTGTTGGGAATCCTCATAGTAGAGCGGGTTTCCCCCTCGGCATAATCGGGATAATCCACCATGGTGAGATAGCCGGTGGTCAGCAGCATGGAGAAGAGAGCATTGCTGTTCTTGTAGATGCCATCATAGATAACTCCTTCATCAATGGTGGCAGTTATCTTTTTGCCATGCAGGAGATCTGTCAGCGCCTTGATCTGTGCTGCAGTGGCCTTTTCAAGCATCTTCCTCAGGATAGCATTGCCGGAGGTATTCACCCAATAGGCAGCAGGACGGCACTTTTGCTTGAAATAGCATATAACCGACCAAGGATTGTATATTTCCTGCCCACCAAAGTTGTAACCGTCGTACCATGTCTTTATTTCCGGCAGCTTGTCTTCCACTTTGAAATCTGCTGCCATCTTCTGGATTTCCTCATAAGTAAAGCCCATGACATCCAAAAATTCCCCAGAGGCTACACTTGCCACTTCCAGATTATTAAGGGAACTGAAAATGCTCTCCTTGGCAATCCTCAGCACCCCTGTCAGCACGGCGAAGTCCAGATGGGGATTGGTCTTCAGCACTGAGCTGAGATAGTTCCTCACAAAGACAATGGCCTCGTCATAATAGCCGTAATCCCAAGCGTATTGGATGGGGGCATCGTATTCATCTATCAGCACGAGAACTTGTTTGCCATAGTACCTATGAAGATACGCCGTCAATTGCTTCAGGGAAAATTGCAGTTCAGTCCTGTCTGCCTTGCCGTTCAGCACTGTTTTATATGCTTCTTTTTCCTCGGCATATAAGGCATCACCTTCCAGCAGCCACCGAAATGACTGATACATACCTTGCATAGAACTTGCGAAGCTTGCCAGCATGCCTTCAAATGTATCTTCCTTGATATCCTTCAGACTGATGAACACCACTGGCCGCGTTCCCTGCTCCGCCATATACTGCTCACCAGCTTGCTCTACCCTACTGCCCTCAAACAGGACACGGTTAGCCTCTGCATCTTTGTTGGAAAAGAAGTAGTAAAGCATGCTCATAGTCAGAGTCTTGCCGAAACGCCTGGGCCGGGTTATCAGCGTAGCCTGAGCATGGCCGTCAATCAGCTTACGGATAAAATCCGTCTTGTCCACATAGTAATATTTCTCCCGCACCTGCCGGAAGTCATCCACCCCCACAGGCATCACAAAATGCTGCTTCATAGTCTCACCCCGTTTCAGCCTGAACATCCTCTCTTTGCTTCAATTCTAGCAGAACCATGCTTTATGTCAACAACTCCCCAAAGCAAAATCCCCCCCGAAGTACAAATGCCTCGGGCGGGATTCTTTATTTCATATGGAAAGTATTTCTTAGAGAACCTTGGCCAGATATGCCTTGATCTCGTCGCCATCTTCCATCTTCATGACGTCAGCCAGGATTTCCTTGGCCTTGATGGAGGAGATGGAGCGGATCTTCTCCTTCACGCGGGGAATGGAGGGAGCGCTCATGGAGAGCTCGTTGATGCCCATGCCCAGGAGCAGCACAGCGGCGTTGGGGTCGCTGGCCATCTCACCGCACATGCCGGCCCAGATGCCGTTCTCGCGGGCACTGGTGATGGTGCGCTGGATGAGGCTCAGCACAGCGGGGTTGAAGTGGTTGTAGAGGTCGGAGATGCTGGCGTTGCCGCGGTCGCAGGCCAGGGTGTACTGCACCAGGTCGTTGGTGCCGATGGAGAAGAAGTCCACGTACTTGGCAAGGACCGGGGTCATGACAGCAGCAGCCGGGGTCTCAACCATGATACCAACCTGCACGCTGTTGGAATAAGCCTTACCCTCGTGCTCCAGCTCCAGCTTGGCCTCCTCGATGAACTCCTTGACCTTCTTGAACTCAGCCACGTTGATGACCATAGGCACCATGATGGCAGCCTTGCCGTAAACGCCTGCACGCAGGATAGCCTTCAGCTGGGGCAGGAAGAGGTCGCGGCGCTTCAGGGAGATACGCACGGCGCGGAAGCCCAGGAAGGGGTTCTCCTCCTTGGGGATGTTCAGGTACGGCAGGGGCTTGTCGCCGCCGATATCCATGGTGCGGATGACGCAAAGGTTGCCCTTGCACTTCTCGATAGCTTCCTTGTAAGCCTTGAACTGATCTTCCTCGTTGGGGATATCCTCACGGCCCATGAAGACGAACTCGGAGCGGAAGAGGCCCACGCCCTGTGCGCCGTAGGTGAGGGCGTTGTCAACGTCCATGTGGGAGCCGATGTTGGCCATGAGCTCGACCTTCACGCCGTCAGTGGTGACAGCTTCCAGGTCCTTGAGCTGTGCATAGTGGGCAGCCAGCTCCTTCTGCTTCTGGATCTTCTCGTTGTAGCTGGCGCGCTCAGCCTCGTTGGGGTTGATGACAATCTCGCCCTGCTCGCCGTCCACGATGACATGGTCGCCATCGGAAATAGCCTCCAGCTTCTCGCCCAGGCCCACCACGGTGGGGATAGCACGAGCCTTGGCGATGATGACGGCATGAGCGGTGGTGGAACCAGCGCCCAGCAGCACGCCTGCAATCTGCTCGGTAGGCATGCCGGCGATGACGGAGGGCTCTACCTCCTGGCCGCAGAGGATGACTTTCTCGTCACCAATCTCGGGCTCCTTGACGCCCAGGATGTACTTGGCAATGCGCTTGCCCACATCGCGGAGGTCAACGGCACGGGCTGCGAAGTACTCATCCTCCATAGATTCGAACATGGCAGCCTGCTCCTCAGCAGCCTTCAGCACGGACTGGGGAGCATTGCCCAGCTCCTCGATCTTGCTGATGATGCTGTCATGGAGGGCAGGATCCTGCACCATCATGCGGTGTGCTTCCATGATGGCAGCCTGCTCCTTCTGATCCTCGTTCTTCTGCATGCGCTCTACGCTCTCGCTAAGGATGTCAGCTACAGCAGTGAGGGCGCCTTCGGCCTTGTTCTTCTCTTCATCCACAGAACCCGGCTGATAGTTCACCAGGTAGCCGTCCAAGTTCTGACCTGCCAGCATGATCTTGCCCACGGCGATACCGGAGATAACGCCCTTACCACGAATCGTTACTGCCATTTTTCTTTTCCCCCTGTAATCAAAAAGACATAACTAAAAATAAAGCAATGTCATAAATTTAGGAATGTTTCCCGCACAGCCTCCCCCTCACGGGCAAGGCATAAATAAAGGCTCTCCCCGAGCCCCCTGTCTCGGGATCTCTGGGGAGAGCCTCCGAAGCAATTCCTCTGAAATTACTCCTCGCCGAACTTGGAAGCCACCAGGTCGGTCAGGGCCTTCACTGCCTCAGCCTCATCCGGGCCATCAGCCAGAATGGTCATCTCAGTGCCCTTCACAAGGCCCATGCTCATGATCATGAGAATGCTCTTGGCATCAACAGTCTTGCCCTTGGCCTTGATCTGAACCTTGGACTTGAACTTGGTTGCAGTCTGCACGAAGATGGATGCAGGACGTGCATGGATGCCGGTCTTGTTCTCGATCATGATAGTTGCTTCAGTCATTTTGAAATCTCTCCATTCTTAAAACTTACAGTTTGCTGCTTCTTTTCGGCTCTCTGATGAAGCCCGCACCGAAGCATTTGCCTAATAAATATGCAAGCAACGTGCCAACTTCTGCAAAGGGCCGAAAATTCATCTATTTTCACCGCCTGCACAGACGCAGGCGGGAAAAAACTTAAGTGGAACTAACATCTTTTTGGTAATTTTTACCTACTAACAGAATTGTCCGCTGGTAAAATATACCAACCTGGTAAATTATACCAACCCATACTTCCTGGCCTTGGCCGCTACAGTCTTATGACTTATCCGTAGCAGCTTTCCTGCCGCGTTGAAGCTGCCGGCCTTATCCAGGGCATGAGCTATGATCTCCTTCTCATACTCCTCCCAGGTGCGGACTTCCTCACCTGCCACTGGTTGCGGCGCAGCAGAAGACGTAGCCTGTGCCGGTTCGGCTATCCTGCTGTCTCCCTTGATATAGGAAGGCAGCGCAGCTGTCTCTATGCGGTCCCCGTCCATCAGGGTGATGACACGCTCGATGACATTTTCCAGTTCCCGCACATTGCCAGGCCAGCTGTAGTGCATGAGGAGAGTCATGGCCTCGGGGGTGATGCCCTGCACGGGCCTGCCCGTCTCCTTGCTGATTTTCTCTATGAAATGCTCCACCAGCAGGGGGATATCATCCACCCTGTCCCTGAGCGGAGGCAGAACCAGAGGAATGACATTCAGGCGGTAGTAGAGGTCCTCCCGGAAGCCTCCCTCCTTCACCAGCTGCTCCAGATTCCGATTGGTCGCAGCGATAATGCGCACGTCCACATGGACATTCTCCTCGCCGCCTACCCGGTAGAACTCCCTTTGCTGCAGCACCCGCAGGAGCTTCACCTGCATGTTCTTGTCCATCTCCCCGATTTCATCCAGGAAGATAGTACCTCCATCTGCCAGCTCGAACTTGCCCAGCTTCTTCTTCACTGCCCCGGTAAAGGCCCCCTTCTCGTGGCCGAACAGCTCTGATTCCAGCAGGGCCCCGGGGATGGCACCGCAATTGACCCTTATATAAGGAGCGCGCCTGCGGCTGCTGGCATAATGTATGCCCTCGGCAATGACCTCCTTGCCAGTCCCGCTTTCGCCCTGAATGAGCACGGTAGCTGAGGAAGCCGCCGCCTTGGTGGCCAGAGCCAGCACATCCACCACCTTGCCGCTCTTGCCTATGTAATTGGCAAAAGCCTGAGCGGTCTTCTTGGTGCGCAGCAGCTCCTGCTCCAGATACTCTGCCCGGGCAGAAACCTGTGAAAGACGCTCCATCATAGTCTGCAGTTCCGTGATATCCTTGGATACGGACACCACCCCTGCTATCTCCCCCTCTACAAAGATAGGGGTAACATTGGCCACAAGCGTCGTGCCGTCCTTTTTATGGCTGATGCTGCCGATGCGGGCGATACCGGAGTTCAGCACCCCGCAGCGGTTGCCGTCGGGAGCAGTCTCGTGGACATTAGTGCCCACCACCATTTCCGGGGTCTTGTGGACGATGCGCAGATATGCGGGATTGACGTAAGTAATGACGCCGGTGCTGTCCACCACGCAGATGCCGTCCTGCACCGCCTCCAGTATCATCTGCAGCCGCTGCTGCATGAGGGCGTTTTCGTGCAGCAGCCTGTCCACCTGATGGATCCTCTCAGCGCCCCGCTCCTCGAAATCGCTCTCCAAAAGTTCCCGCATGGAATCCGCAGCCTGCTCCAAATGCTCTGGCGGCGTATCCGGGGAGAGTCCCTCCGCAGACACAAAGACCTTGTCCCCTGAGGAAACCTTCAGGCCAATGAGCTTCATGAGATTGCTCATTTCCCGGGGCCGCGAGCTCTCCGTGCGCAGAAAAAGCCGCACCCCAAAGCGGCGGCCCAGCTCCTCTGCCTGCTGCACCAGCATAGCGGCCACACGCACATGCAGGCCGTTCTCGCTTTTAAGGAGCGCCTCCCTTTCCACTGTCATGCACATCTTCCTTTCTTCTTCTTATTATACTATAAAGACAGGCGAAAATCCCCCTGCTTATGAAAGAAAATTTCAAATTTCTCCAAGCGTATATTCAGACATTTTCGTAGACTTGCAATTCTCCCTTGAAAACGCTACAATATTGTTGAGTTATGGGATAAATCAAGGGAGTTTCCCCTTGATTCATAGGAAAAGGAATGAAGTGAGCCATTATGACTTTTTTTGTTGTCACAGCCGCTATCATGGCTGTCAGCATACTGCTCATATATAAGCTGTGCCGCTTCTTCGGTCTGGAGCTGAAATGGATTTCCCTGGTGCTCTGTGCCATGATGGCCTTTGGAGTCAACGGAGCCACCATCATACTCTCCCCCTTCCTGGATCAGGGCCATTACTTCAAGCTCATCGCCCTGGTGCTGGTAGCTGCAGGTTTGGTGACCCTCATCAATGAATACCTGCTGAAACGGGAGCACAGACAGCTGGCCGCCGCAGGCGGCGCAGTGCTGACCCTGGAGACGGAGGAAGAGGAAGAAGCCGAAGAGATGCTGCAGGCAGCATCCGAAAGCGAAGCAAAGACCGAAGCTGGGGAAAAACTCAGCCAGCGCCTGCAGGAAGCCGTCAAGGCCAACTCTACGGCAGCAGAGCCCGCCGAAGAAGCCGCCGCGGAAGCACCAACAGAGGAAGGTCAGCCCGAAGCTGCAGAAGCGCCCGCTGACACAGCTGAGACTGAGATTGAAACCGCCGCAGAAGAACCTGACGAAGAAGTACCGGAAACCACCGTGACGGAGGCAGAGCAGCCGGAAGAGGCTGCCGAAGAACCTGCCCCAGCCGATGCCGGAGAAATGGCTGAAGCGGCTGAAACCGTAGAAACCATAGACACTGCAGAAACTGTGGAAGATATGGCGGATGCAGGAACCGCAGAAGCAGACGCATCGGCAGAAAAAGCAGAAAACCAGGAAACCGAAAACAAGGCAGAGGAAGAACCTGTGCCGGAGGAAGATTCCTCTGCTGCAGAAATCCCTGCCACGGACGAGGAATCTCCTGAGGAACAGCCCCCTGCCCCGGCAGAGGAACCTGCGCCCCAAGAGGAGGAGAGCCCGGAACAGCCGGCAGAGGCTGCCCCGGCACCTCAGGAAAGCAGGACAATATCCCTGGAGCCCGATGCGGCAGAAGCCGCCGTGGCAGAGCTTTCCACACTGGACGAGATCCTGGACTTTGCCTATGCCAACAAAGAAAAGGATGTGGATGCCGCCATCACAGCCTACCGGGCGGCCATCGACCGCTACCCCGAGGACAGCTATACTCCCTTCCTCATCATCGAGCTGGCAGGGATGTACAAGGAAAGGGCTTCCTATAGTGAGGCCATCAACCTTTACGCCGAGTCCCTGGGCATGCCCATCATTGCCGGTGACGATGCCATGGTGCAGGAATTCTCCAAGACCCTGCGCTACCTTGGCACCGTTCAAGATATCCTGAAGAAACATCAATCCCTGGCCACGCCGTTTTCCAAACTCACCCCTGAGATACTTCAGGAGATAGAAGACGAGTTTGCCAAAAGGCAGGCTAAGTAAAGCATTAAATGGGGGAACAAGACATGAAGAAAAGCGTAGAAATCCTGGGGCTGCCGGTCATCAGCATCACCGAAGGCCGGGAACTGGGCATGAGCAAGACCCTGCTCATGGATGCCCGCAATGGCCTGGTAGCAGCCATCACCATTGAGGATGAGGACTGGTACCGCGGGGTGAAGCTCATTCCTTACGAATCCGTCATCGCCATCGGTGACGACGCTGTCACCATCACCAACAGCGAGAACATCCTGAAGCTGGACGATGCCGGCGACTATGAAGCCCTGCTGGACGATAACATCCGCGTCATCGGCACCAAGGCCATCACCAAGTCCGGTACTATCCAGGGCCAGATCACCGAAGTCTACATCGGCGATGATGGCAAGATTGAGAAGTGCGAGATCACTGCTCCTGATGGCACCACCTCTGATGTCACCTGCGACCAGATTTCCATCTTCGGCAAGCAGGTCACCGTCATAGACCCTAACGGCGCTTCCGAGGAAAAAAAAACTAAACCTGTAAGCGCACCTGCTCCTGCAGCCCCCAAGGCAGAGCCTAAGGACGAGCCCAAAGAAGAAGCCCCTGCAGAGGCTCCCAAGGCTGAAGAAACGCCCGCAGAGCCCGTAAAGGAGGAGACTCAGGCAGAGGAAAAAACTGCCAAAGCTCCCAAGGCTGAGTCCAAGCCCGAGCCCAAGAAAGCCGAGCCTGCCAAAGAGGCTCAGAAAGCATCTGCCAAGGCTGCAGATCCCAAGCAGGCTGCCGCTGACAAGGCTACCGAGGAGCGCCATCGCCGCTTCCTCCTGGGCAAGAAGGCTGCCCGCACCATCAAAATGGATAACGGCATCGTCATCGTCGAAGCCGGTGCGGACATCACCGAGGAAGTGCTCCAGAAGGCCAAGCTGGCCAACAAGTTCATCGAGCTTTCTATGAACGTGCAGTAAAAAGGATATCTAAAAAGAAAGAAGCCACCCAGCTGGATGGCTTCTTTTCTTATTTTATCATGGCCTGTCAGTGCAGGATAACCCTTTCGATGGTGCCGTACTGCATGTATACGCTGGCCTCGGCTGGCTCACCCTTGAGGATGATTTCTGTCACGCGCTCCTTATCAGCAAGGTTGACACGCCCGTCCTTTACCTCCTGAAGGACCTTCTCCAGAAGTGCCTTGCGGGAAGTTGCCTTGTCGGCGAAAATCTCGTTGTTGTAGCGAATATTCATGGAAGCCTGGTTCTTGCCATCATCGCAGTTGAAGAACACATAAGCATAAACCTTCTTGGCGGGTGCTTTCTTAGCCGGTGCCTTGGTCGTAGTCTTGGTTGCTGCCTTCTTGGTCTCAGCTGCTTCGCTCTTTTTAGTTGCCATAAATAATTCCCCCTGCTAAAATATAATCTTATCAGTCCCATAGTGTAAACGCCAATATTTTCTATGTGCGTCCCTATGCAAATATTATACAGCTATTATTCATTTTTTATCAAGATATACCACAGAAAGGATACAGATAACAAGCATGATTACCAAAGAAATGATTGCCCGCATTAACGAACTGGCCCGCAAGAAGCGCAGTGACGGCCTTACGACAGAGGAAACTGCCGAGCAGAAGAAACTATACGCCGAATACCTGGGTAATATACGGGGCCAGATGAAGCAGATGCTGGACTCCATCGAGTATGTAGACGACCCCAAAGCTGTCAAACATTAATCAAAGGTTATCCTCTCCAAAGCCTCCTCCAGCTCTTTCAGCTGGGCGGGGCTTATTTCGTCTATATGGACTCCGCCAGTACAGACAACCCGGGCATTTCTCCGGGCCGCCAGTCTTTCTGCCAACGGACGGCAGATAAGCTCGTCCTTGTGACCGGAAGCATTCAGCACCGAGGAAGTGCTGCTCCTGCCAGCGCCTGTCAGGGAGGGACGCGGCTCTGCCATGACCACACACCCCAGATGTGCCCTGCCACCAGCGATGACCAGCAGATAGTCTGCCCCCACCCTTTGAAGTGTCAGCACCAGTTTGCCAAAGGAAAACATCAGCTCGTTTTCCCCGTCTCCTATCAAAGTTTTTTCTTCCATCGATCTCCCTCCTGCTCTTATTCTATCCCGCCTTTGCCCTGCCGTCAAAAGCCGTTGTTTTTCTCCTGTCCTTATGCTATGATGGCCTTAGCAAGCATGAAAAAGAGGTGAAAAGCACTCTGAATACCAAGACTAAATATATACTATTTGCCCTCCTGGTCTGTGCCCTTCTGACAGTAGCCATCCCCTCTGTGGTCATGGCGGTGGTGAACCAGAACCGGGTAGCCATGGGGGTTTACTATGGGGCAAACCGCCTGTCCGGCATGAGCCGTGAGCAGGTGCAGGACTTCTTCCGGGAACTGGCCGCCAAGAAGTTGGACAAAGATGCCCTGATACTCACCTACAAGGACAAGACCTGGAAGTACAGCCCCGAGGACATAGGGCTGGAAGTCCACGCAGACGAGGCCGCCGAAGCCGCCTGGCGGGTGGGACATGATCCGGAGAAGAACTTCGCCGCCAACGCAGCCGAGCAGCTGGAGAGCGCCTCGGTCAAAAGAGATATCGCGCTTGAAGTCACCTATGATGCCCAGGCCGTGGAGGAGAAGCTGGCTGCCATTGGCCGGGAAATAAACGTGCAGCCCCAGGATGCCTATCTGACCCTGCAGGCAGACGGCAGTTTCCAGCTGCACCCCGGGCACAATGGCTCGTCCCTACCTCAGGCAGAGCTCATGGAAAAGATTGGGCTCTACCTGAAGGAGCTGCACCTGCCCCTGAAGCTGGCCATCACCCCTGAGGTCAACGCCCCCTCCATCAAGAACTCTGACCTTTCCTCTATGGACACCATCCTCGCCAGCTACACCACCAGCTACGCCCCTGGGGACAGGGGGCACAACATCGAGCTGGCCGCAGGCAAACTGAACCAGCGACTGGTGCGTACCGGCGAAGTCTTTTCCTTCAACAACGCCGTCGGCACCCGCACCCGGGAGAACGGCTTCCGTGACGCAGGGGTCATCATTGACGGCAGGCTAGCCCAGGACAGCGGCGGCGGCGTGTGCCAGGTAAGCTCCACTCTCTACAACGCCATACTGCTGGCAGGGCTTACCCCCGTGGAGCGCACCGCCCACTTCTTCCCCTCCACCTACTGCCCCCCGGGCAGGGATGCCACCGTGGCAGACGGGCTCCTGGACTTCACCTTCCGCAACCAGCTGCCCCACAATGTCTATCTCTTTTCCAGTTGCTCAGGCACCACCGTCACCATCTACGTGGCAGGCACCAGAGCCGACCTGAATGGCTGCCAGATCACCCTGCAGACAGAGGGCAGTTCCATGACCCCCTCCGTCTACCGGGTCTGGACGAAAAACGGCCAGGGCATCAGCAACGAATTCCTGCATACAGACCACTACGACACACCTCAGGAATAAATTATTAAATTTAATTTCTCTTTAATGTTTTTTTCAGACAATGATGGTACAATATGAAACGTTGCAAAGGAGTATCGCCCTCCGATGCATGGCGGATACCCTTAACATCCGTAAAAAGAACTGAGGGATTGACCCCGGGCTATATAAATAGCAATACAACCTCCCTTAAAGGGCTGTTGCGCGCAAGACGTGCAGCAGCCCTTTTTGTCATGCGATTGACATATCAAAGAAAATCCTCCAGGACCTCTTCCAGTGACGTGCTCCTCAGGGGCTTTCGCTATATATCAGCCAGAGGTTTCTGATGATAGTCAGCCAAAGGCTCATAAGCCCGCCTTTATGGCAGGTGATTTATCAAACTGGCCTGGAAGGCCGCCCCGAAGCCATTGTCTATATTCACCACGGACACGCCGCTGGCGCAGGAATTCAGCATGGACAGGAGCGCCGAAACACCGCCGAAGGAAGCCCCGTAGCCCACGCTGGTGGGTACTGCCAACACCGGGCAGGAAGCCAGCCCCCCCACCACACTGGGCAGGGCTCCTTCCATGCCCGCAATGGCGATGATGACCCGGGCTTCCATGATTTCCTCCAGATGGGCCAGCAGCCTGTGCAGCCCCGCCACCCCCGCGTCATAGCAGCGCACGACCTCATTGCCCAGGAACTGCGCCGTGAGGGCCGCCTCCTCTGCCACGGGAATGTCGCTGGTACCGGCGGTGAGCACCAGGATTTTTCCCTTCCCGTCAGGCACAGGCATATCCCCCAGGATGCCCACCTTGCCCTCCGGGTGATAGATAAATTCCGGTACCTGCTGCTGTATAGCTGCCGCCTTTTCCTCCTCCAGACGGGTAACGAGCACCGGCAAAGCCTGCCGCTCCTTCATGGCCTGCAAGATGGCAGTTATCTGCTCCGCCGTCTTCCCCGCCCCATAGATGACCTCCTGGGCCCCCTTGCGCAGCTTCCTGTGGAAATCCAACTTGGCCACGCCAATATCCGCAAAAGGTTCTGCCTTCAGCTTCAGAGCCACCTCCTCCACACTGAGCCTTCCCGCCTTCAAATCTTCCAATATTTCCCTGCAAAAATCCATGATCTCACTCCCTAAGTCATATTATCTAAGACTATTATACTCATAATTTATCCTTCCAACCTTAAATTTTATCCATAAATTTTACTGAATCTAAGGAAAATCTAATAATAGGCGTGTAATATAACTGATATAGGTTCTTATAACGCCGTTGTTCCAGTTTTGCCGTAGGCAAAACTTCCTATTGGCGTTTCAACGAGGCGGGAGATATGTGCTCACCATCTGTCATGATATTCGCCACCTCTACCTGCAGAGGTGGGGGACATCTTCTTCCTCGTTATTACGAGGAAGTTGCGGTGATCTTATGGCAATTTTCTTGAGGAGAGAGTTTAATGGGAGACTTTAGGGAGAACTGTGAGTTCAGCCTTATCCGTGAAGAGCTGGCAGTCCTTTTTCGGCAGTATCGGTCAGGAAAACTCACTTCCAGCACCGCCTATACGGAGTCCGGGCGGCTGCTGGACTATGACGGGCGCTGCGGCGAGGCCCTGTTCCTGCGCTACTACGCCCTGCGGGTGCTGCTGGAACCTGGGAAGAACCCGGACTTTTTCAAGAATGACCGCCGCCCGGAGGCGCGGCTCCTGAGGCAGATCGTGGAAGACAGCCTCAGTGAGTGCGATGACCTTGCAGACGGCGAAGATGAAGGGCTCCACTACTACCTGCTTGACCGGGGGCAGGTGCTGGAGCTCATGAGCCGGGAATTCCACAGCTACCTGCGGGACTTCTATTTCAGCCGCCTGGAGACAGAGAGCAAGCTTCCGCTGATTTTGGGCGGAGAAATACGCTGGCCCTTCAAGGAGCTCACCGACAAGATAAAAGTCTTCGAGAGCATTTATCCAGGCGGCGATTATCCCTCCCTCTATGTGGAGATGGGCAGGATACAGGACAAACTGGACAAGCTTGCCCCCCTGTTCCCCACCCGTGAGGAATACAACCTCTTTGTCCAGACCCGCTGCCTCCAGTACCTTGAGCCCTATCTTGAGAGTTTGCGGGAGCACCACGGGGCTCTGACGGAACAAATGTCACAGCGGTTTATCTTTGCCTTTCGAAAGATAAATGAGCTTATGGAAGCCAAGGCACAAAGCCTTGCAGGGCACAATAACCTGGCACGCTCCATTGAGTTCTCAGTCATTGAGGGGGAACTTGACCGGGCCATTGAGGAAAACCATCTGCCCAGGCAGATTCATCATAGATGACCAAAATACCAGTATACGAAGAAAGGGTGTAATTCTATTGTCAATATTGATCTTACCTGCTATATTTGCCCTGGCCGTCATGGCCATTGCCCTGACCTGCTGGGTGAAAGCCCCGCCTGATGTGGCCTTTATCCTTTCCGGCTGGAGGGCCAAGCCCCGGATGCTGGTAGGACAGGGCGGTGTCAAGGTCCCCCTGCTGGAGCGTGTGGATAAGCTCTTCCTGGGGCAGATGACCGTTGACATCCGCACCCAGCAGAGCGTGCCCACCAATGATTTCATCAACGTGAAGGTGGACGCCGTGGCCAAGGTTTCCGTGGACGACACGGACGAAGCCCGCCTGCTGGCTTCCAAGAACTTCTTGAACCTGCCCCCGGAAAAAATCGCCGACCAGCTCCGTGATTCTCTGGAAGGCAATATGCGTGAGATTGTGGGCACCCTGTCCCTGAAGGAAATCAGCACCAACCGTGATTCCTTCTCCGAGCAGGTGAAAGCCGCAGCCGCCCAGGACATGGAGCGGCTGGGCATCAAAGTGATTTCCTGCAACATCCAGAACATCACCGACGAGACGGGCCTTATCACCGATTTGGGCGCCGATAATACGGCCCGCATCCGCAAGGACGCCTCCATTGCCAAGGCTCTGGCAGACAGGGACGTGTCCGTGAAGCAGGCTGAAGCTGCCAAGGAAGCCAACGATGCCCAGGTGAAGGCAGAGCTGGAAATCGCCCAGCGCCAGAATGAGCTGGCCATCCGCAAGGCAGAGCTGAAGCGTGAGTCCGATATCAAGAAAGCAGAAGCAGATGCCGCTTACGCCATCCAGGAACAGGAACAGCGCAAGGCCATCGAGACTGCCACTGTAGATGCAGAAATCGCCAAGGCCAATCGTGAAGAAGCCCTGCGCAAGCAGCAGGTCGCCGTCCGCGAGCAGGAACTGGCTGCCGAAGTACAGAAAAAGGCCGATGCGGAGAAGTACAACATCAGCAAGCAGGCTGAGGCAGAGCTGGCAAAGCGCCAGCGCGAGTCCGAAGCAAGGCTCTACGAACAGCAGCGTGATGCCGAAGCCCAGAAGGCCCAGGCAGAGGCGAAGAAGTACGCCATGGAGCAGGAAGCTGCCGGTATCACCGCCAAGGCTCAGGCCGAGGCAGAAGCCATCCGCCTGAAGGGCGAGGCAGAAGCAGCCGCCATGGACAAGAAAGCAGAAGCCCTGAAGAAATACGGCAAGGCCGCCATGGCCCAGATGGCCATTGAAATCCTGCCGAAAGTTGCCGCCGAGGTGGCCAAGCCTCTGGGCACCATCGACAAGGTCACCATCTTCGGCAACAGCGGTGAAAGCGGCGTAGCCACCATGTCCGGCAACGTGCCCATGATCATGGCCCAGACCATCCAGACCATCAAGGAGTCCACCGGCGTAGACATCGCCGAAATCATGAAGGCCGACAGCTACGATGCCAAAGTCACCCGCAATGTGAACGTCACTGGCATGGACCGCGAGAGTGCCAAGGCTGCCATCGCCGCAGCCGCCGTCTCCGAAGCCCCTGCCAAGAAGGCTCCCAAGGCCAGCTAAGTGCATAAGGAAAGCCCTGTTCAGATGCAAATTCCGTCTGAACAGGGCTTTTTGCTGCTTGATATCACTCTCACGGAGTATTTTTCCAGGCTTCGCTGACGCTGCCGGTCTCTCTCATTTCCGTGGCAGCTGCACTCATCCTGTCAAAGGACTGCTGCACGCCACGGGCATTATGTGCATAATCTGCAGCGTGGTCGGCGCTGATGCCCAAGGCCCCCGCCTCAGCCACAGAGTCAATGTTGGCGCCCATGAAGATGAAGTTCCAGCCGTAATCCTTGGACGCTTCCTCTATCATGGCTTTCACTGTATCCCGTGAATATTCCTTGCTGTCATTTTCCTTGCCATCCGTCATGATGAGGAACAGCACGCGCCTTTTGGCAGGGCAGATTCCCTCCTTGTCCATGGCAGCGAATTTGTCCACGATGGTTCTGCCCACGGCGTCCAAAAGGGCAGTCATGCCACGGGCATAATATTCCTTGGAGGTAAGTTCCGGCACCTTGTCCAGGGGCACAGCCTCCACAATCTTGTCATACTTATCGTCAAAGAGCACCGTCGTGACTTCTGCCCGGCCCTCTTCCTGCCGCTGCTTGGCCAAAAAGGAGTTGTAGCCGCCAATAGTATCCTCCGTCAGGGCCCGCATGGAGCCGGAACGGTCCAGGATGCAGACAATCTGCACAGGCTCCGGAGTGGTCTTGTAACAAGCCACAGAATGCTTATGCGGCAGTACAAAAGCTGTCTTCTCCGCTGGCTCCACCTGCTCCTGAACCGCCTGTCCAGCCAGGCAGAAAGCACTGCTGCCCAGCATCACCATCAAGGAAAGGAAAAGCACTCTGAACATTTCCCCACGCTCCTTTTGTACTGCTATGCTTGGTCCTTACTTTTCCTGGAAAATAATCGTTCCTTCCAGTATCCCCAGATTGCTGGATTCGTGGAAGGTATAGGCTTTGGGCTTGTACCCGGGCTCTGCGTCCTCCGTCAGGTACCAGATATGGCTGCCGTTGGGCTCCCACTGGACCGTATAGGGCACCAGCTTCTTCCCCTCCGGCAGGTCTATGGTGGTAGTGCCGCCGATTCTCTTGGTGATGTACTGGGAGCCCATGAACATATATGCAACTCCGAACAGCAGGACCAGGACAGTCACCAGACCTATTCCTATTTTTGTCGTGGTACTCATTTTCTTCATACCTCTTTTCCACATAACTTGTATCACTATGCAATCTCAGCCCTGGTTTTCTCAGTCCAGCATGCCGCTGCCCAGGTAAACCAGGATGCCCAAAGCAATGGTAAAGGGGACATAGACCTTCATGGTCATGGATAGTATCTTGCTCTCGCTGCCCCTGCCTGCGGCGCCGATGGCGGCTACGCCGATGGCGATGCTCTGGGGGGCCACCAGCTTGCCGGCACAGGCCCCCACCGCATTAGCGGCGGCAATCCAGATCTGGCTTTTCTCCCCTGCGCCGATGGCAATGGCCGCATCAATCTGCAGCTTGCCCAGGAGGATGCAGGTACTGGTGCAGGAGCCGGTGATGAAGCCTCCTACCGAGCCGATGAAAGCGGAGATAACGGGATACATCAGCCCCGTAGCCGCCACGGTATGGTCAGCAATGGTGGTGGTCATGCCGCTGTAGCCCATGACTTTCGCCGTGGCGATGATGCTGATGATGGTGATGAAGGTAGGCTTGAGGCTGAAAAAGGTCTTCTTCAGCACCTGCAGCATATCCGACAGGGGCGTCTTCATGATGAAGCCGCTGAGGAAGGTGGCAAAGAAAATCACCATGCCGGGAGTGGCAATCCAGTGGAAGGTGTAGGGAGTGCCTCCCTCACCCTGATAGATCAGCACAGAGGTGCGGATCTGGGAAATGGAATCGTACACCGCCGGCACCAGCTTGCTGGTGATGAGCAGCAGGACGAAAATCAGCATGAAGGGCAGCCAGGCACCCAGGGCGGTCTTGCTGTCAATGGCAGGACGCGCCTCCTGCTCCAGCACATAGTCAGCATCCTCAGGAGGAAAGAGGCGCACGGTGCCGATAATGGCCCCCATGGTGCAGATAGCCCCTGCCACACCGGCCAGCTCCGGCCCCATCAGATATGATACCACCAGCTGGGCCAGCACATAGCTGAGACCTGCCGCAAAGCAGACTGGCACCATGCCCTTCAGGGCCTTCAGGCCGCCTCCGGCAATCACCAGCATGATAAAGGGGCAGAAAAGTCCCAAAAGCGCAGTCTGCAAAGCCACATAGGTGGCCAGCTGCACAGCGCTGGTGCCCATGATGCCCGCCGTAGTCACCAGCGGTATGCCGATGGAACCGTAGGCCGAGGGCACGAAATTGGCCACCAGGCAGACCCCCACAGCGCTGACGGGATTTATGCCCATGCCAGCCAGCATGCTGGCTGGGATAGCCACGGCGGTGCCAAAGCCCGCCATACCCTCCAGGAACCCGCCAAAGCCAAAGGCAATGAGGAGGATCAGCACCCGGTAGTCAGAGCTGACGGAAGCCAGCATGGCCTTGATGATATCCATGCCCCCCGTATGCACCGACAGATGATAGGTGTAGATAGTGGCGGTGATAATGAGCAGGATGGGCCAGCAGGCCAGGGCCGTGCCCTCCAGCATGGCGCTCATCATATACTCGGAAGGCATGCCGAAATAGACCACGCTGGCGAAGAATGAGAGGATAAGTGCCACCGGGCAGGCTTTCCAGGCCGCCATCTTCAGCCCCGACAGGGCCACAATGAGCCAGAGAATGGGCAGGACGGCAAAAAATAACAAAGTCACGAGGGGTCACCCCTTTTCAATAATTAATGATAAGGCGTTCGGGGCATGGGCAGGGCAACGCTTCACTTGAAATTTTTCCTGCGAAAAAATTTCACACGTTCCGCTTTTGCCCTGCCCATATCCCTCACTCAAGATCCGGCAGCTGCCAATCTATTGGCTCCTGGCCGGTCTTAACCAAAAATTCGTTCACCCTGGAAAAAGGCCTGCTCCCGAAGAATCCACGGAAGGCGGACAGAGGGCTGGGGTGCGGGCTTTCCACGATGAAATGCCGGGGATTGGTGATCATAGACTTCTTCCTGCGGGCGGGACTGCCCCAGAGAATGAAGGCCAGGGGCTTCTCACGCTGGTTCAGGAGCTCAATGATATGGTCAGTGAACTGCTCCCAGCCATGGCCCTGATGGGAGGCGGCCTGATGCTCACGCACGGTGAGCACAGCGTTCAAAAGCAGCACACCCTGCTCCGCCCAGGGCTTCAGGCAGCCGTTGTTGGGCACGGTGCATCCCAGATCATCCTGCAGCTCCTTGAAGATATTAAGGAGCGACGGCGGCGCCGGCACTCCCGGCAGCACAGAGAAGGAAAGGCCGTGGGCCTGCCCCGGACCGTGATAGGGATCCTGTCCCAAAATCACCACCTTCGCATCCTCATAAGCCGTATAGTGCAGGGCGTTGAAGATGGAGTACATATCAGGATAAATGCGGTGGGTGCGGTACTCACCTATGAGAAACTGCCGCAGTTCCCTGTAATAAGGCTTCTGCATTTCAGGCTCCAGCAGCCCCTCCCAGTCGTTCTTGAATATCTGCATGGAAACTCTCTCCTTAACTTCGATATTTAACCACAAGGGCCTAAAAATCCTTCCCGCCGCCCCATATTTTTTCACGGAGCGACGGGACTTTCATTTATGTTATTTAATATAGCATAAATATCCACAGGCCAACAAGGAGGACACTTGTCCCTTCCACGATATTTTCAGATTATAGCGAGCAAAAAAACAACTTATCCACACTGTGCACAGTTTTTGCTGTGGATATTGTGGATAAGTCGGTGATAAGCAGCTGATAATGGCGTAATTATCCACAGCAGCGGCTTTCGCATCTATGTTCCCTTGTGGATAAAACCTCTCTGAAGGGGAAGGATTTTCCCGCCCTGTGGCAAATATTATCTACAAATCCCCCAGACTATTGAGGAGTGCCTTCACCATGACATACAAAATCTTACTCGTGCCTCTGCTGGCGGCAGCCCTGGTACTCTCCATCTTTCTGTGGCACGACACCAACGGGCCTTCAGGCACCCAGGCACCGCCGCCTCCATCAGCTCATGAGGCTGCCCCTGTAGCCATCCGCATCGGCTACCTGCACCCCGATTCTGCCATAGCCAATTCCATAGACGTGCGCCATTTCTACGGCCAGCACCTGACCGAGCTGGCCAAGTACCTGGACTGGACTTACGAGCTGGTGGAAATCCCCCCTCAGGAGGCCGTGGAGCGCCTGAAGCGGCATGACGTCGACCTGCTGCTGCCCATGGAAGTGAATCCCCAGCGGCAGGACGAACTGGTCTACAGCAAGCACGCTTTCTTCCTGGATACTCTGGCCCTCTACACCAGGGAAGATGAAGAGCGCTTCCACTCCCATGATATTTCCAAACTGGACGGGGCCTCCGTAGGCCTGTATGAAAACCGGCTCATCAACGATACTTTCCTTGATTTCTGCCGGGAGAACAGGATACACCCCCAATTCCACACCTACGCGAATCAGGATGAAGTGCTGAACGCCCTGCGCACGAAACAAATCGACCTGGTGCTGGACAGCGCCACCAACATCACCGACGAGGAAAGCTTCCTCATGGCCTTTGATCTGCTGCCCACCAACATAGCCGGACTGAAGGAAAACCAGCACCTCATCGAAGACCTGGACAGGGCCGCGAAACTGCTCCAACGGGAGAATCCCGAATACACAAGGCTCCTGGAAGACAAATTCAGGGCCCACATGCGTCCCCTGATCACCACCTATACCCCCGAAGAAAGCTCCTTCATCAGTAGGAGCAAGCCCCTCAAGGTAGCCTTCTTCGGTGAGGCGCCTCCCTATGTGGAGTACACCACTTCCATGGACGATGTGCAGGGCATCTACCCGGATCTCTTCCGCCAGATGGAGCGAAACTCCGGCCTTTCCTTTGATTTCCTTCACTACTCCACTTATGACGATGCTGTGAAAGCTCTGAAGGAAGGCCAGGCCGATCTCATCATCGACACCTACTCTGCCCATATCAAGAACTACAGCAGCTTTGCCTACACCAACCTCCTATTCCTTCAGGAAATGACCTTCATCGGCCCCACTTCGGCAGATTTCACCAAGTTCGCCAGTGAGCCGCACACGCTGGCTCTGGTGAAATCCCAGTCCCCCTCAGGGCTGGTATACCTGCAGAACGAGCTGATTGGCTGGGAGTTCCGCCTTTACGATGACATCTCCGACTGCCTGGAAGCGGTGAAGCGGGGGGAAGCTGACTATACGCTCATCGATATCCTGAGGCTGCAGGCAGATCGGACCCTGCTCATGTATCCTACCCTGATGACTGTCCCCACCAGCTATATGAACATCCCCGTGTGCATCGTCATCAGCAGGCACCTGCCCCCCATCCTGAAAACCGTACTGAACAAATCCATCCTCAAGTTCACCACGGGACAGGTGGACAAACTGGTGCGGGCCAGAAGCCTGAATACACATCCCAGTTTCTCCCTCTACTACCTCTTCACCCACTATCCCCTGCAATCCGGCCTGTCTGTAGGCTTCCTGTTGCTACTCATCACCACCCTGATCTTTTCCATCCATCACAACAGGGATGAAAAGCGCCAGCGCCTGATCCTCACCCAGACCAACCAGGAATTGGAGGACACCTTGCAGGAGCTCTGGAAGGCCGAAAAATCCCGTGATGAATACAAGGAGCAGGCAGAGACAGATGCCCTCACCGGCGTGCTGAACAAAGCCGCCATGGAAAAATATGTGAAGAAGACCCTCGCTTCCCTGACCTCCTCAGAGAAGGTCTCCGATGCCTTCATCATCGCCGACCTGGACCATTTCAAGGAAGCCAACGACACCCAGGGCCACCAGTACGGAGATGATATCCTGAGGGACTTCGCCCATTCCCTCATCCGCCTTACCCGCCACCGGGACATCGTGGGACGCTTCGGGGGAGACGAGTTCGTCCTCTACCTGCGCAATATCCCCGAACCAGCCCTCCACGCCTTCGCCCAGCGCCTCATGACCGCCGCCCACAACCTGGACCCGGTGCAGAAGCCTCCCCTCTCTGCCAGCATCGGCATCGCCCTGATAAACCAACCCGGGCTCTCCTACGAGGAAGTATTCCATAAAGCTGACCGGGCACTGTATGATGTGAAAGAAAGCGGCAGGGACGGTTATAAGATTTATGATGAGTGACCTTTTTCACCACCCAGAAGCCCCCTTGGACAGAAGCGGAAAATTTGCTAAAATATTTCCAGATTCGATACATATTTGCAAATGAAAGGATTTTGTGCACATGAATATTCAGGACTTCACCACTCACCCCTTCACAAAAATGGACAAGGACTGGGCCATCCTCACCGCCGGCGTGGAAGGTGACTACAACAGCATGACCGTCAGCTGGGGAGCCATGGGCACCATGTGGGGCAAGCCCGTCCTCTTCCTCGTAGTCAAGCCCCTGCGCTACACCTATGAATTCCTCACCCGCCATGAGGAACTGACCCTCTCCTTCTATGACGAAGCACACAAAAAAGCCCTGGCCGTCTTCGGCAGCAAATCAGGCCGGGACACGGACAAGGCTAAGGAAACAGGCTTTACCCCCAAAGTGCTCACAGGGGGCGTGACCTACGAACAGGCGAAAGAAACACTCGTCTGCAAAAAACTCTTCATGCAGCAGCTGGACAAGGCAAACTATCCTGAATGCGCTCTGCCCTTCTACACTCCGGAAAAGGGAGAGGCAGGCCACTGCCTCGTGATTGCAGAAGTCACGTCCATCGAAGGCTAAACCAGCAGATAGAACAGCAGGGGGAACACCACCAGCAAATAGATTGCGGTGGTGAGGATAAAGGAGCACACCGCCAGATCCGTCCTCAGCTGATAGAGCTTCGAGGCCAGCACCGCATTGATGGCAGTGGGAGTAGAGGCCAGGATGATGAAGGTATTCAGGAGCACCGGGTCACGGAACACCAGCCGGCTGGAGAAGAAAATGAAGGCCGGCACCAAAAAGAACCTGATGGCACAGAGATCTATCGTGTATCTGAGATAATGCTTTGCCCTGCCAAAGTCCATGAGATAGCCCACGGGCATCATGGCCGTCCAGGCGCCGATATGCACCAGGCTCTGGAAGAACGGGGCAAGCTCCGCCGGACGCTCCACCCCCAGCCCCTGCAGGGCCAGTCCCGCCATCATGCCCAGTAGGGACAGCTGGTTCCAGGAGAAAAACATTTTCATAAAGCTGTGCAACCGGCTGCCTTGACGTATGGGCAGCCGGTTTTGTTTCAAGTAGAAATACTGGGACATGGGGAACACCAGGAGCACCAGCATGATGTTCTGGCAGGTGCCGATGAGCTGGGCATAGGCAAAGCCCGTCTCGTTGTAGAGAATGAAGGCGCAGACGCCCCCCAGGGTGCCGATATTGGCCAGCATGGCACTGGCGATGTAGGAGCCACGCACCAAAAGATTCTTGAACCGCCGCCCCAGCACCACCCCCACGGCCCCCGGAAAGAGGATAAACAAAAAGCCATAGAGTGGAATAAGGGCCAGGTCCCAGGAAAGGGGCAGCACCCAGAAAGACAGCAGGGACAGCATGGTATAGACCAGCCGCACATTGACCTTGATAAGCCGGTTGATATTTTTTTCCGATACCAGCTGCCTTTCCTTCAACCAATAGCCCACCGCCAGGGGAGCTATCAAGTCTGTCAGTACATAAACAAGCCGCAGGACAGAATCATCCAAAATACCACTTCCTTTGCTTCCCCTATTATCCCTAAAATCAACTGGCTGTGCAACCCCCTGACGCAGGAGGCCGTCTGCCGTACTCATTCTACACCTCCACAACGAAAGGTGAAGGCGGCAGCAAAGGGAAAATGTTACAATTTTACATGCTATTAGTCATTTTTTCACATATTCATATCAGGACAGTTATGCTAAAATGGGGGAAAAGTTGCCAGAATTATTGGAAGGGGTTTTTGCTATGTATGAACTAATCGGCAGCGTCTGCGCTGTATTCCAGGAACTGGCCGACCTGGTGTGGGGCTTTCCCACCAATCTTGACTGGTATGCCAGCCTGCCCATTATCGGAGAACTGCCTCTGGTCATCATCCTGCTGGTGGGCACAGGCATCTATTTCACCCTGAAGCTGGGCTTTGTGCAGGTCAGGTATTTTGGCTACGGCCTCAAGGTCCTGCTCCAAAAGCACAGGGAGGAGGAGCAGGGCATCAGCCCCCTGGCCTCCTTCCTGCTGTCCACCGCCATGCGTGTAGGTCCCGGCAATATCCTGGGGGTGACGGGAGCAGTTTCCACCGGCGGTCCCGGTGCCTTGTTCTGGATGTGGATGTCCGCGTTCTTTGGCATGGCGACGGCTTTTGTGGAATCCACCCTCTCCCAGATCTACAAGGAAAAACAGGGAGATGAATATGTGGGCGGCCTGCCCTGCTACGGCAGGAAGCTCCTGGGAGGCGCAGCCATCATCGGCGGCGCTCTGAGCTTCCTCTACATCATCTATGCCCTGCTCTGCATCCCGGCCCAGGGCTTCAACACCATCTCTGCCATGGCAGCCATCACCCAGAATGTGACAGGTGTGGAACTGGCCGCAGACGGCGCTCTGATCTGGGGCTTCTTCCTCCTGCTCATGGGCCTGACCACCTTTGCCATCTTCGGAGGGCTCAGGCGCATCACCCGCATCACCGATGTGCTGGTGCCCGTCATGGCAGTGGTCTATGTCTCAGCAGTGCTGGTGATGGTGTCCATGAACCTTGAGCTCCTGCCCTGGTTCTTCTACGTGGTGGTGACAGAAGCCTTCCGCCCTGAGCCCATCTTCGGCGGCGCCCTTGGCATCGCCCTTTCCCAGGGCATCAAGCGCGGCCTCATGAGCAATGAGGCAGGTCAGGGTACCCTCTCCATGCCTGCCGCCGTGTCAAATGCCAAGCACCCCTGCGAGCAGGGCGTTATCCAGGCCATCGGCGTCTTTCTGGACACCATGGTCATCTGCACCCTGACCGGCTTCGTCCTCATCATGGGCCAGGCCTGGCTGAAGGACGGCTCTGCCGCCTGGTTTGAACTGGGCCGCCTGGAGAAATTCCTTGCCTCCTGCGCCCAGATGCTGGGGGACGGCTCCGGCTACGGCCTGGCCACGCTGGTCATCAGCGTCTGCTTCGGCATCTTCGCCTTCACCTGCCTGCTGGGCTTCCTGTCCTTCTCCGAAATCTGCGCCCGGCAGATTTCCAACCACAGGGCCTTCATCACTGCAGTCCGCCTGGTGAACCTCTCAGTATTGGCCTTCGGCATGGTGACGAATATAGCAGGCTTCGACCTCAGCGCTCTCTGGAACCTCAGCGACTTCGCCAACATCGTCATGGTCTGCTGCAACCTGCCCCTTCTCTACCTAGGCTTCAACAAGGTGCAGAAGGCCTTTGAGACTTTCGAAAGCGAAGAAGGGAAATTCGACTCAGAGACCTTCGGCGCTCCGGTGCCGGTATGGGATGAGAGCAACTGAATAACTAAAAGAAGGGCAGGAGACGCGAAAAGCTCCTGCCCTTCTTCATATCACTTTTTCGTCTCAACATGGCACGTTTTCCCGCAAAAAGCTATGCCGTACTGCCAGACATCCTGTACCCCGCGCCGCTCAAATTCTGCAGTGTACTCATTTTCCTCTATCTGTGCCAAAGCTTCAATTGCCCGTTCCTGCAAATCCTCTTCCTTTTCCGCCACCTTGAATTCCAGCAAGGCACCAGCGGTCTGGTTCTTGCCTGGGAAAATGGCAACATCAAATCTGCCATAGCCGCTTTCTCTATTGGACACAACTTCGAAACGTGGCATCAAGGCAGCTAACAGCCCCAACACCAGACCGTGATAAAAACTCTCTTTTGCAGCTGTATCGTAGAAACTTGCCATAAGTCTCAGGAAATTCCCCAGCTGTTCCTCAAATTCCGAAACATCGCCACCCAGCAACGCTTGCAGCAATTTCTTCAAAAGCTTTGTATCCGAAGCCTGGCCTGACATATGGCGCATGACTTCCTTCTTGAATAAACTGCGTATTTCCCGATTGGGAATCCTCACGGTGCATTCATCATCATCTGCATATGGATCAGGAAAATCGACCATGGTGAGATAACCGGTATTCAGAAGCAACGAATACAAAGCATCGCTGTTTGCATAAATATCCTTGTAAATGACACCTTCCATCAACTCTGCCGATACGGCTTGTCCATGCAAAAGCGTAGCCAGTTCTCCTGTCTGCGCAGGAGTAGCCTCTTCCAACATATGCTGCAAGATGGCATTTCCCGAAGTATTGACCCAATAGGCAGCAGGACGGCAATCATGCTTGAAATAGCTTATGACCGACCAAGGATTGTATATTTCTTGCCCGTCAAAATTGTATCCATCATACCATTCCT
The DNA here is from genome assembly GCF_000702545.1 of Selenomonas sp. AB3002. Lineage (NCBI taxonomy): Bacteria > Bacillati > Bacillota > Negativicutes > Selenomonadales > Selenomonadaceae > Selenomonas > Selenomonas sp. AB3002. The sequence goes on from NZ_JNIO01000002.1 coordinate 913,437, forward strand.
TGATTTCAGGCAGTTTCTCCTCCACCTGGAAGTCAGCTGCCATCTTCTGTATTTCTGCAAAGGTAAAGCCCATAGAATCCAAATACCCTCCAGAAGCCACACTTGCCACTTCCAGATTGTTCAGCGAACTGAAGATGCTCTCCTTGGCAATCCTGAGCACTCCTGTCAGCACGGCAAAGTCCAGGTTGGGATTTGACTTCAACACAGAGCTCAGGTAGTTCCGCACAAAATCAATGGCTTCACCATAATAGCCATAATCCCAGGCCGATTGGATGGGGGCATCATACTCATCTATCAGCACCAGCACGTTTTTCTTATGGAAGCGCTTCAGATATTCCACCAAATTGCTAAGAGAATACTGCAAATCCCTTAGATTCGCTTCCATAGCCAGAATAGATTGGAATACCTTCTTTTCCTCTGGGAAAAGTGCGTCCCCCTCCAACAAGTAACGGAATTTCTTGTAAGTGTTCTTTGTCAGTTCTTCAAAACCAGCCAACAGTCTGTCAAAGTCCAATGCCTTGATATCCTTGAGACTCAAGAACACAACCGGCCGCGACCCCTGCTCTTCCATATACCGCTCACCAGCTTTTTCTATCCTGGTGCCTTCAAACAGTACACGATTGTCCTCTGCCGCCTCATTGGAAAAGAAATAATAAAGCATGCTCATGGCCAGGGTCTTGCCAAACCGCCGGGGCCGGGTGATCAGGGTGGCTTTGGCATGACCGTCTATCAAGGTCTTGATGAACTCCGTCTTGTCCACATAGTAATACTCTTCCCGCACCTGCCGAAAGTCATCCACCCCCACGGGCATTATATAATGCTGCTTCATAGCCTCCCCCCCTTTCATGGAAAATTTCTTCTTTGCTTCAATTCTAGCAAAAGTCTTTCAGATGTCAACAACCACAGTAGCAAAGAAGGCAGGAACCCCAAAGCGCTCCTGCCCTGTTTCATGGTATATTTTTCTGAGCAAGACCTTACGCATGCTCGCTGGGGGCCTTGCTATGTCTGCTAAGTGCGTATGATACGGCCTATCAAGACCTTGATGATCAGGATAAATAAGCCCAGGAGCAACGCGAAGATCGTGATGATCTTTTGGCTCCATCTCTGCCAGTCTGCATTTATCTCCTCCACAGGCACAGTTAGATTCAGGCGCATGCCATTGCTCAGGGGAAGCCAGACGGCCTGCTTTTCAACACCTTCGAAAACATAGTGGATGAACTTGTTCTTGCTCAGAAGTCCTTCCGGCACCTGGGGCTGCTCCTCCATGGTCATGACATCCATGCGGGGATGATAGATGATATTCCCCTCTTTATCATTGATAAAGGCATAGCCGTTGTCATACAGCGTGATGTTATCTACAATCTTTGCCACCACAAAGTAATCCAGCTCAATGCCCACGACCCCCACAAACCTTCCGCCATAGTAAACAGGGACATTATAAGAAAACACTCTCGCTCCCAGATTATCCGTGAAATATGGCGGCAGCCATACAGCCTTGCCGCTGGCCTTGGGCACAGTGAACCAGACCAGCTTGGAGGTATCCCTGGTATCGTAAAGGGATATATCCGTCACCTCATGCCTGACGATGCCTTCATCATTGGCCACATACCAAAAGCCCTTGACATTCTGGGACACCGCTGGGTCTATGCGGTAGTAATAAGTCAGGACCCCGTTGGTTTTATGGACCAGCTTGTTGAAGATATCACCGGTCCGTTCCAGGTGCGCCTGCAGCTTTTCATCCTCCAGGCCATTCAGGTCGGATCCCACGTAGGCAGAAACCATCTCCACCGACTGCTCGACGCTCTGGAAATAAGCATCCAGATTTTTCTGTCCAGTCTCGCACATCAGCAAAAGCATTTGGTCAGCATAGCGATTGCCGATATTCCTCAGGGCTGTCACGCCTAAAAAAGCGACGATGCTCATCGCTGCCACAATAACGCACACCGTGGCAGCTGTTATTTTGGTCTTTAGCGAATCCATATCATCACCCCCAGGGTGATACTTCGCTGCTACGGGCGCAAATCCTCCTGCCAAAAACAAAATTCCCCAGCTCTGACAGCGCTTGTCTCAAGTCTAATATAGGCATATCATTTCTTTTATGATAAAATCAATGTGGTGGGAAGGCTTCTCACCTTTAAGCAAAGTAGACAAGCTTTCGCAAAAGGAGGACCTGATGAAGATAGCGGCAAGCGATTTTGATGGCACCCTGTACCATGAGGGAAAAGGCATCAGCCAGGATACCCTGGCCGCCATAAAAAAATGGCAGCAGGCTGGAAATAAATTTGGTCTGGTCACAGGCCGCAACATGCACCTGGTGCGGATTGGCCTCAAGGGTTTTGATATCAAGCTGGATTTCTGCGTAGGCCTCAACGGAGCCGTGATATTCGACGGCGAGGAACAGGAAGTCTTCAGTAGCGAAATGCCCAAAGAAGCCGTCAAGGCCCTCTGGCAGCATGAGATTGCCCGGGAAAGCCCCTATGTCATGACCCTGCGGGGCAAGGAGACCTTCGCCAAATGGCGCGACAAAAGCTGCTGGGATCCTCCCCTCCACGACAACATTCCCGAAATCCCCCAGGAGGAGGCCCAGAATCTGCCCCATGTATTGCAAATGTGCTTTTCCGCCCCCACGGCAGAAAAAGCAGCGGAACTGGCCGCAGACGTCAGCCGGCACTTTGCCAGCCAGCTCTCAGCTGAAGCCAACCTCCACTATGTGGACGTCTGCGCCGCCGGCAACACCAAGGCCACCGGCCTCGCCCGACTGCAGGAAATCATGGACTGGCAGAAGTTCCCCCTCTGCGTCATCGGCGACGACCTGAATGACCTTTCCATGATTGAGCGATTCCAGGGCTTTGCCATGGCCGGCGGCAATCCCCTGGTCAAAGAAAAAGCCAGCGGCATCTTTGACTCAGTGGGAAAAATGCTGGAAGCTAACCTTTGAATCATCCCCAGCCACCAACAAAGAGACTTGCCCACACTTCGGCAAGTCCTTCTTCCCCCCGCCCTGCCCATGATAATCCAAGGCCGGCAAAAAAATCCCTGGCGTAAGCTTCAAGGATTTTTGCCGGCCTTGTCGAATTTATACCAAGAGTATATGCAATTATGTCACGCCCCAGATGGCAGAAGGAGCAAGGTGGCATTATGAACGGAAAGAAAGCGAAGGCCAGGGAATTCTTTGACAAATTCTTCCTCCGGGCCTTGATGGAGTTTGTGGCCCTGGCAGCTGTTATCAGCCTGCTTGGTACTTATGTCTACGACAAGATGGACATCCTGCTCATTGACTCCCTGAAGGAAGCCGTGGCCCAGCAGAGTCAGAGCACCGCTTATGTGCTGGGGGAGCGCTTCCAGCACAAGCTGGACGAGCTTGAGTCCCGGGCAGAACTGGTGCAGCAGGGAGAGATTTCCCCAGAGGCCGCGGTAGCCATCGCCACCATCGGCACCAAGGACGGCAGGAATCGGGGGATCCTGCGGCAGGACAATACAGCCTTGGCAGGCACGCCCCTGCCCTCCTCAGCCTTTGCCGCCATTGGCCGGGTCTGGCTGGAGCAACAGGTCATCGAATACCGCCAGGGCATCGGCCTCATCTTCGCCATCCCCTTTGACCTGGCGGGGGAGATGTGCATCTTCTATGAAGTCTTTGACGATGAAGCCGTCCAGTCTTTTTACAAGATGATGAGCTACAACGGCAAAGGCACCCTGGTACTGGGCTCGGACTTCAATGACTGGGTCCTGCTGTCTGGGGGACTGTACCCCGAAGTGACAGAGGGGAAAATGCCGAATTTCAACGAGGCCTGGCAGAAAATCCAGCGCTCGGAAATCCTGCCCCAAAGCACCAATTCCAGCTACGCCGAGGACGAAGAATACGCCTTCTTCTTCCACAGTACCTATATCTCCCCAAAGGACCATCTGCTGCTGGCAGGCTATGCGGAGTGGGATGATGTGGTGGTGGGCATAGACTACATCTACACCCTCATGAAGATGGTGTTCTATGTAGTGCTCATCCTGCTGTTCGTGCTGGTGGGGTACCATATGCGCACCCAGCAGCTGAAGCATTCCGAGCACCAGAGCGCCCTGGCCGAATCCGCCAACCGGGCCAAAAGCGATTTCCTTTCCCGCATGTCCCATGAGATCCGCACCCCCATCAACGCCGTCATGGGCATGGACGAGATGATCCTTCGGGAGGCCAAGGACCCTGCCATCCTGGAATACGCCCAGAATCTCCAGAGCGCAGCCAGGACTCTGCTGGAGCTCATCAATGACATCCTGGATTTCTCCAAGATCGAAGCGGGCAAAATGGAAATCATCCCCGCAGAATACCAGCTGGGCTCCCTGCTCAACGATTTGGTGAACATGATCCAGAAGCGGGCAGAAAACAAGGGACTCACCTTCCAGGTGGAGGCAGACCCAAAGCTCCCCACCACCCTGTTCGGCGATGAAGTGCGCATCAAGCAGGTGGTGACCAACCTCCTTACCAATGCTGTCAAATACACGGAAAAAGGTGGTGCGCGGCTGAAAGTTGGTTTCCACCCCATAGACGGCAAGCTGATTTCCCTGGAGGTAAGCGTCAGCGATACAGGCATCGGCATCAAACAGGAGGACATGGAAAAGCTGTTCTGCTCCTTTGAACGCATCGAGGAAAAGCGCAACCGCAACATCGAAGGCACAGGGCTGGGCATGAACATCGCCCATCAACTGCTGGCCATGATGGGCGGCGAGCTGAAAGTGGAAAGCGTCTACGGCCAGGGCTCCACCTTCAGCTTCCAGATTGTCCAAAAGGTGATTAACCCAGCCCCCCTGGGAGATTTTGAAGAAGCCTATCATCAGTCCCTCTCCTGCCACAAGGATTATCAAGTTTCCTTCCGGGCACCTGAGGCAAAAATCCTGGTAGTGGACGACACTGTGATGAACCTCACCGTGGTCAAAGGCCTCTTGAAGCAGACCAAGATTCAGATTGACACAGCCCAAAGCGGTCAGGAATGCCTGGGACTGGTGCAGAAGGAAAAGTACGACATCATCTTCCTGGACCACATGATGCCCGGCATGGACGGCATTGAGACCCTGTACGCCATGAAGTGCCTGGAAGTGAACCTGAACCAGGCCACCCCTGTCATATCCCTGACAGCCAACGCCATCCGGGGAGCCAGGGACCAATACCTGGCAGCAGGATTCCAGGACTATCTCACCAAGCCCATCAACTGTACCAAGCTGGAAGAGATGATCCTCAAATACCTCCCCCCGGGCAAGGCAGCAGAAATCACACCGGAAGAGGGCGCTCAGGAAGCAGTGGCAGAGGAAGCTTTGCCCTTGCCTTCATGGCTCACGGAAACCCAGGGACTGGACACCGCCGCCGGCATAGGGCACTGCGGCAGCAATGCAGCCTATCTGGATGTGCTGACAGTCTTTGCAGGCTCCATACAGAGAACAGCCAAAGAAATCGAAGAATATTTCCAGCAGGAGGAATGGAAGAGCTACACCACCAAGGTCCACGCCCTGAAATCCACTGCCAAGATCATCGGCGCCGCCGAGCTGTCCGAAAGGGCCAGGCGCCTGGAGGATGCAGGGAATGCCGGCTATATAGACGAAATCCGCCAGGACCACCGCCCCCTGATGGAGCTCTACCTCACCTATGCGGAGAAACTTGCCCCCCTGATGCCCAAAGAAGAAGACACCAGCGAAAAGCCCCCCATCGACCCTGGGGAACTTGCCGAAGCCTTCGAAGCCATGAGCGAGATAGCCGCCACCTTCGACTACGACTCCCTGCAGTTCATCTTCGAGTCACTGGACGGCTACCACCTGCCAGAAAAAGAGGCAGGTCTGTATAAGGAAATCAAGGCAGCAGCAGCCGTGCCGGACTGGGATAAGGTAAAAGAACTGCTGGAGCAGGCCAAAGAAGCGTAACCCTGCAAGAAAAAGCGGGCCCTTCCGAAGAAACTTTCGGAAAGGCCCGCTTTTGACAGGTTGACTATAGCCAGGGATTACTGATTCTGGTCGTTGTTCCAGCAGGATCCATCATGCCTGCCGCAGCCGGGACCGCCGTGACGGCCGTAACCACGACCGCAGTACCAGCCGTCGCTGTTGTCATTGTCGGACAGATGACGGATGTTCTGGCAGGGCTGGCCTGCTGCCACCTCGGGAGTGGCGGCGAAGGCAGGGACAGCGGTGAACATGGTGGCGATGGCTAAAAGTGATGCGATTTTCTTTTTCATAGCAGTTACCTCCTAAGGTTGTTGCGTTGTTTCTCTCTTACAGTTAGTATTATGACATAGGTTTGTGACAAAAGTGTTACGTTTTTTGAAAAAGTTTGCTACACTGTATTTACGTTTCGGCTGTTCATTTTCTCTGACGCAGAGAAAACGAACCAAAAGGTAAACATGCCGGTGGCATGTTTACGCGGACTGAAATCACATCCTATGATTTCCGCGTCCGCGGGGCCCATCCATGGGCCCTGGGGTTCGGGAGTTCGGCCTCGTTGCCTGATGGCAACATCGGGGTGACGGAGTGAAAATTCACTACTCCATTAGCATAAACCATTCCCAAGAGGTAATTATCATGAAACTATTAATTGCAGATGACAACGCTGACATACGCGATATACTTTCAACCTTTGCAGAGGGCGCTGGCTTTGAGGTTGCCACTGCTGCCAATGGCAGGGAGGCGCTTAATCTGGCCCTGCAGGGGGATATTTCCTTATTGCTGTTAGACGTAATGATGCCGGAGCTGGATGGGTTTGAGGTTTGCAGGGAGATTCGGAAGGTTTCTGACCTGCCTATCATTATGATTACCGCCCGGGGGGAGGACTATGACCGGATCATGGGGCTGGAGCTGGGGGCTGATGATTATGTGGTGAAGCCCTTCTCTCCTGCCGAGGTGATGGCCAGGGTGAAGGCGGTGCTCAGGCGGCTGCCCCATGATGAAGATGAGGGGGAGAAAATAGCCCTGGGCAACCTTACCCTGCTGAAGGACAAAGGGGAAGCTCTGGCAGGCGGCAGTGCCCTTGCTCTTACCCACAAGGAATACGACCTGCTCTTTCTTTTCCTGTCCAACAAAGGCCGGGTCTTTTCCCGGGACGAACTGCTTGACCGCCTTTGGGGCTATGACTACACAGGGGATACCCGCACGGTGGATACCCATATACGGCGGCTGCGGGCAAAGCTGGAAAAAGCAGGCGCGAAGGGCCTTGTCCTCGCCACCGTCTGGGGCCGGGGCTACCGCCTGGAGGAAGCACCATGCTGAAGCCCAAAAAACTCACCCGCAAGCTCTGGGGCTACTTTGCCCTGAGCCTGCTGATCTTCTCCCTGCTGATGGGAACTGTCTTCGCCTTCCTCTTCGTTGAATATAACCGCCAGTCCCATCAAGAAGAGATGCGCCATCAGGCAGCGACTTTGGCAGAGGCATATCCAACCTTCAGAGAGGCAGGCTTTTTGGCACCAGAGAACCTGTCTGCCGCAGAAACCGCCCCGAGCCGCCATGGCTCACGCCACGGCATGAGGGGCAGCGGCAACGCTTCCGTCCCCGGCATGGGGCAGTGGTGCAGGCACAACTACAACCTGCAGGACTCCGGCACGACAGGAGAAAGCCACCGGGCCGCCTTCCTGCAGGAAATGAACCATTTGGTGCAGGGCACCATCTGGATTGTAGATGAGAAAAGCCGCACCATCAGCGCCTACGGGAAAGAAAGCAGCCAGGCTATGACAGGGCTGCCCCGGCGGTGGAGGAGGTCCTGCAGGAAGTGCTCTCCGGTGGAACACCTGTGGCAGATTCCTTCTCCTCTCTCTTTGCAGAACCCATGGTGACAGCAGGCGCCCCCATCAGGGACAGCGCAGGCAACGTACAGGGGGCAGTGCTGGTGCACCGTCACCTTGCTGATTTGCAGGAAGCAGAATACACGGGGCTGAAAATCCTTGGGTCTTCGCTGCTGCTGGGCTTGCTTCTTACCGCCCTGCTGGCAGCGGCTCTGGCCCGTCACTTCATCGCCCCCCTCTACGCCATGAAAGACACCGCCGAAGCCTTCAGGAGCGGGGATTACAATGCCCGCACAGGACTCGCGCAAGATGATGAGCTGGGCCTTCTGGCAGGCAGCCTTGACGAACTGGGCCGCCGCCTTGGAGAAGCAGAAGCGGAGCGGAGCCTCTTGCAAAGGCAGCGGCAGGAATTCCTGGCCGCCGTATCCCACGAACTGCGCACACCTCTCACGGTCATCAAGGGCACCTGGGAACTGCTGCAGTCAGGCTTTGTGACGGAGGAAGGCAAACTCACAGACTGCCGCCGCAGGATTGAAGAAAACCTCTCCATGCTGGAACGACTGGTGCGGGATCTCCTGGAACTCACCCGCCTGCAAAGTCCTGGCTTCGAAGTGCAGAAGGAACAGCTTGACCTAGCCGAGCCTTTCAATGAAGCCCTGCGAAGCGCCCGCACCCTGGCAGAGAAAAAAGGCGTTGCCATAAAGGCAAACCTCCCCTCTCCCCTGCCCTTCACCGGTGACTATGGGAGACTCCGGCAGCTCCTGCTGGTATTGCTGGACAACGCCGTCAAGTTCTCCCCTGCAGGGACAGCCGTAGAAGTTGAAGGCGAACTCAGCGGCCAGGACTGGCAGCTCCAGGTCACAGACCATGGCCCCGGCATCCCCCCGGAGGACCTGCCCCATATCTTCGACCGCTTCAAGAAAGGCGGCCAGGACAACGCCCAGGGCACAGGCCTGGGACTGGCCATTGCCAGAGAGATTGCCCTGAGGCATGGCATTGAGCTGACCTGCGAAAGCCGCCAGGGAGAAGGAGCTTCCTTCATCCTCAAAGGAAAAACTGCATAGATAGATGCCCCCTGCAGCCACAAGCCGCAGGGGGCATCCTATTTCCTTGATATATCTTACTTTGCTTCCCTCTTCACATTATCCCCATAGATGGTCTTGAAGTCCTTCTTCATGGAGATAGTGGTCCAGCCGCGCTCCTTGGCAAATTTCTCCTGCTTCGCAGCCTTGGCCAGGTTGCCCAGTTCCCTCTCTGTGTCATCGCAGAGCACGTAGAAGGACATGGTGCGGTACTTGTCGTTCTGCAGGTTGAATTCCAGCATGCCGCTGTCGCCCATGGAGTTGCCGAAAGCCAGCACCGGGCGCTTGCCAATCTCGGTGAAGATGCTGAAGATCTTGTTGCAGTTGCCGTTCTCACCCAGGAACACATCGGAACGCACCACTTTTTCCTTGTGGCGGTCATAGAAGTGCTTGTCCGGCGCCTCAGAGCCCATGCCAGTGGTGACATAAGCCACGTTGGAGCCAATCATGTGGTCCAGGGGAATGTCCAGCACGCCGTCCACCAGGCAGCGGAGGATCTCACGCTCGCAGGCAGAATCCATATAGACAGTGAAGCCGTTGTTCTGCAGGTAGGAAACAACTTCCACCATGGGCAGATAATAAGCCTCGCCGCGCTTCAGGTTCGTGAGGCCAACCTCGTTGGTCTCCATGAACTTCTTCACATAGTCGGAGTACTCTTCCTTGGTCATGCCCGCATAGGACTTGCGCATCTGCTTGGCAAACTCCGTCCCCAGCTCCTTGGGAATGGACTCCTTGTTCATGATGTAGGGCTTCACCTTGCTGGCGATATCCTTCATCTCCGGAGTAGCAGCAAAGTCCTTGTCCTCCAGGGCGCGATGCAGGAACATCATTTCCTGGAAATAGTAAGGAGCAGTCTCGCAGTAAAGGGTGCCGTCCAGGTCAAAGGTGGCGATGCGGTCCTCAGGCGGGATGTAGTTCTTGCTCTTGGGATTGGTGATATCCTTGACGTACTTAACCAGAGCCTTCTGACTGGGGGCATTCTTCTCCCAATACTGGAAATCAGCAGCCGTCTGCACATTGATAGCAGCCAGCTCCTCACGGCTGGCAGCATCAGCTGCCGTGAAAGTGCCAAAAGCAAACATACCTGCCATCAGGGCAGCGATAACTTTCTTTTTCAGAAACAGAGTCTTCATCAAATAAACCTCCCAAATTCGTCCCGTATTTCTCACGCTAACCATTATACGGGGCGAAACGGAAGCAAACAATCCAAAAAACTGCAAAAATATCCGTAAAAATGAAGTAAACCTGATTGAAGGCCTGCCTGTCCCAATATCTTACCAGGTCCTGGCCAGAGGCGTATCAAAGGGCAGGGCGTAGGGGTTTTCCGCGGATTCCTTCAGTTCCCTGAACATCTCCGCCCTGAGCTTTGCTCCTTCCTCATCCTCCAGTTCCTCGGCGTAGCCCTTTACGTAAGCCTCGCTCATTTCCTCCCAGCTATGGACGAGTTTTTGTATGCGCTGCCCTGCCGTCACGGCACAATTCATGGCCTCCCGCAGGGTGATATATCCTGCCAGGAAGGCACTGCCCGAAAGCTGGCAGGCCCGCTGCAGGTCATAGACTCCTTTTTCTCCCGCCACCAGCTCCTGCAAATTGCAGATCATCTCCGGGCGGCTGTTGGTATCCCATCTCCCGGACAGCATGAGGCTGGCCGAAGCCCTGCCAATGGGGTCATAGGGCTGGAAGCCGCCGAACTCATGGATATCCCATTGGTTCAGCCGCCGGTTGACAGCATTCACAGCGCAGACCCACTGCCGTACATTCCACGGCACCTCCTGCCAGCCCAGTCTTTCCAGGGGCAGATGGATCGTTGCATCCTCCTCCCGCTGCCACTGCCGCAGCTGATCCGCCACCTGCGGCTCCATGGCGCTGCGAATGGATTCTTTTCCCTCCTGCAGTTCCCTCACAAAGCGCCGGGGGTAATGGCAGATAAGCCAGCCATATACTTTTCCCACATCCTCCCCGTAAACTGCGAAACGGTAAAACTCGTCCTTGTCCGCTCCGGCATCTATATCCTCCCAGAGCTGCACCTCCAGGCAGGTGACCTTCTTATCCTCTATCCAATAGCGGAAATCTCTTATATCATCCGTATCATAGACCTTGTCCGTGCCCGTCATGGTGAAGGCGTCCTCTGAGCAGAAATGCACCTGGCCGGGCTTTTTCAGGCCAATCATACGGCGGAAGATGTCACCGAAGGTGAAGAGTGAAATATCTGCCTCCACGGAAAAAGGCTCCAGGGAATCAAGTCTCACAGGCACTCACTCCAATCTTCCGCCGGGGCCATGCCCTCCAGTTCCTCCCGGGCCGCCTCAAGGCCGGCTGCGGCGGCTTCTTCCAGATAGTGACGGCAGCCTGCCATATCCTCCCTGTCCCGGCAGTAGTGGGCCAGCTCATAGGCAGCGGGAGAGTAGCCTGCCTGCTCTGCCAGATGCAGCAGCTCATAGGCGGTGCGGTCGTACCTTTCCGCATCCAGTTCCAGATAAGCCTGAGCCAGCAGCACCCTGCCCTCATTCTGCCAGGCCTGGCTCTCAGAGACTACCCTCTGCAGGCACTCGACGGCCTTCCGGGGGTCGTGCCAGTCACCTTCATCCCGCATGGCCACACAGGCCCGGGCGTACATGGCCTGATAATCCCCCAGGGCTGCCCCCTTGTCATAGCACTCCACGCATTTGTCAAAGTCCTCCACTGTCCCGACCCCATGGAGATAGCAAAGGCCCAGCTGTGACCAGGCATCGGCACAGCCCATTTCTGCCGCCTTGGTCAGATAGCAGAAAGCCTTGTTGCCGTCCCCCTCGGGATTTTGCAGATTGAGCCTGCCCAGAGAGTACCAGGCCAGCTGCACATCGTCCGCATCCTCCGACAGAGTGGCGTTGAGGAACCACTGGGCAGCGGTTTTGAAATCATCGCAGTAATGTATGCCCAGCTGATTCATGGCATGGCCGCAGCCAAGCTGGGCCGCTTTTTCCCAAGCCGCTATCCTGCCCTCCTCATCTCCCCGGGCGTGGCAATCCCTGGCCTCATTCAGCAGCCTGTTCCAGGCGAGGATCCTTCCACCCCTCGCATCCTGCTGCCAGCCTGAGTTCCCAATGCCCTTTCCTGCCAGCCAGCCCTTAAGACAGGCCAGCACCTTGCCTTTATCCATCTCATACCGTTCAAAGCAGCTGCCTCCCAGATTGGCAAAAAGCCTGTACCTGCCCTCCTCGAAGTAAACCCGCAGCCTGTCGTCCCCGGCCAGAGCACCCAGGAAAATACTGAAGTAAGCCCCCCGGGCAAGGAGATCCAAAGCTATGGCAATTTCCTCCTCCCCGTACTCCTTGAATGTAACCCCGCACCCCTCAGAGTGGAGGATGCCCAGCTCACAGGCCTGCATTTTCTGCCGGAAGCGCCCCTCCTGCCAGCTGCGGATAGTATCTGCCCCTGCAAATTTTTCTTTCTCCTCCTCGGGAGTTCCGACAAGGGTCCAGTAAATGCCGCAGGACAGGCTGTGGGAACTCCTTTCCCAGGGCAGTTTCTCAAGGCTGCGCCGGAGATTCCCCCGCACCTTCTGATGGTATTTTTTCGCCAACTCCCTGTCTTTGGCCATATCCCCATATCCATGGGCATAGACTTCACCCAACAGATAGCTGAGGCAGTCCTGCATATAGGGGTTGAGGGTGGGATTTCTCTCCTGGCGCCTCACTTCCTCCAGGATAGACCGTGCCGCCAACCGCCTGTCTATCAAGGTGCCCTCCCCGTAGAGCTTGCAGTAGCACATGATGGGCATGATGTCATCGTAGCGGTAAGTGCCCTGAAAGGGCAGGATTCTATCCAAAGCTCTTTCGCACCAGGAAAAGGCCGCCTCAAAATCAGGCTCCCCCAGCTCCCCGGTGAAATACATGGCCGCGGCCTCATACATGGCTTCCACATGGCCTTTTTCTGCCAAGGGCAGGAAATATTCCTCCAAAGCAGCCCCGGGGGCAGCTGTTAGGCCTTGTCCATAGCGCAGCATCTTCCCCAGCTTGCAGCGGGCATTGCTGCTCCCCAGAGCCGCTGCCCGCTGATAAAAGGGCAGGGCCTGCCGGTAATCCTCATTGTCGTAGTATTTCTGCCCCACACCCCAGAGCACATAGGGCACTTCTTCCTCGCAGAAACGCTTCTCATAGGCCAGCACCTTGTGATAGCAGGAAAGGTCCCCCGTCTCATGATAGATGCTTATGGCACAGTCCGTATACACATCCATGGCCCAGGGCAGCCCCGCATCCAGGGAGGCCTCCAGATAGGGCAGAGCCTCCTGCACTTTCTCGCTCTTATCCCGATGCTTGCAGGTGATGACATCCAAACTGCTGTCCTCATAGCAGGCCCCCAGGAAGAAGGCCATCAGCGGCTCCCCGCCTTCCCCTGCATATTCCTTCGCCTCCTCAATCAGGGCCTCGGCACTGCCCCAATGGGAAAGCACCTGACTGTACTCCGAAGGCAGGAACCCCCTGTATTCAAAAGCAGAAAGGGCACCTGCGACGCTGCCTCCCTTGAGGCTCTGCTGAAGGCATGCCTCCATCTTCTCCTTGTCCCACACGGGGTCAAGCCCGCTGGTTTCCCATACCGCTGACTGCCCCATATAAGTGCGGGCCAAAAGCCCCCAGGCATCTGCATCTCCTGCCTGAGCCTCCTCCCGCAAGATCTCCTGCCCCCGCGCCGCACTCTCCGGATCATAATGCCCCCAGAGCAAATCCACAGCCTCATGCACTGCCGGGCTGAACCTTTTCGCCATAGTCATCGCTTCCTTCTAAGAATAGAGTATGTATGTTAGCGTATTTAATCTATGGCAATATCGTACAGCAGGAATATTAGAGTTCTCTTAAACAGAATTGCCTATACTGCAAAATTCTGCGAAAAAGATTTGCCTATTTTGCAAATGCACTGCAACTGCAGCAAATTTGCCCAAAACAAAAGCCACCCCAAAAATGAGGTGGTTTTCCGCTTTTCCTTCATTCTGCTGTCAGCCGATATAGATAATTTCTCCCCCGCTCATCCACCAACAGCATTTCTGACGGTATTTTTTTCAGGTGGCTGTAGATGGTGTTTTCACTCTTGCCCAGCTGCTTCTGCATTTCCTTAACAGTAATGCCCTGTGGCGAAAACAGTGCCGCCTGCAGCAGCAGTTCGCACAAGGCTCTGGTAGTCTTGGTGCCAGGCAGCTCTGCCAACCGGGGCAGATTCTTTTCGTAGTCAGCCAGTTTCTGCCTCAGGCTCTCAGCAGCATTATTTACAGCCTCGCAGGTCAGTTCCATGAAGCCGAGGATAAAAGGCGTAAGCTCCCCCTTATTGATGTCCGCCTCTGTCTGGGAAAAGAGCTCATAATAACGCCCCCGCCGCCCCTTGATAAGTGCCGACAATCCCAGCGCCACCGCCGGGTGCAACTGGCGGGCGAAGAAGCAGGCCGTGATAAAACGGGACAGACGGCCATTGCCGTCATAGAAGGGGTGGATATAGCCCAGCAGATAATGGAAGATGGCCACCCTCACAAATACGGGAATGCTCTCATCATTCAGCACCGCCAGAGCCTTTTCCATGGCCTCGATGATTTTTGTCTCAGGATAAAGCCCCCGATGGACAGTTTTCTGGGCAGCAGACACGATATCCACGCTGCCACGGCGGAAAATCTGCCCATCCGGCAGGTTGTGGGGATTGTCCCGCTCTATTTCATCAGACATGAAATCATCATAGAGGCGGCGTATATCCTCACAGGTCTTGAGGGGAAATTCCTCCCCCCTGATAATTTTCTCATACTGGTCCACCACACTCCCCAGACGTCTCCCGCGCCTCACCCCCTCCGGCAGGGCCATGGCCTCCATGATTTCCCGCCGTGTGCTGCGCACGCCCTCGATGTCATTGGTAGACTTGATTTCCTCAATCAAGCTGCCATGCAGATATATCTCCATGGCAGCACCGGGCAACCTTCCCGCAATCTCCATAAACTCCTTGAACTGCCCCATAATCTTGTCCTGCAACAAGGCAATCTCTTCCGTGTAGCAGAAAAAAGCAGGATGCTCAGCATTCCTGCCATATTGCCTGAGGACAAAGGGCAGCTGCCTTGCAAACGGGCTGGAAAAGCGCGTCCGGTATTCAACCTCCCATTTATCGGGTTCCTTGTAGTATATGTAGTAAAGAGATTCGTATTCCATGGACGCCTCCTAAAATTGAGGTCATTTTTACTTTCGACCTCAATTTTTGCGATTTTTGAGGTCTTTACTGTATTTTACCACCCAAAAATCCTCATTATCAAGCAAAAATACCCCTGTGAAGAGATTCTATCCTCACAGGGGCGCCCTCATTTCTTACAGTTTCATCAATCAGACGGCGTTGCCTTCCTCATTTCTCCAGCAGCTCCGCATGATCCAGGATTGCCTTCCCCGCCATGCAGGCCGGGCAGAAGCAGGTATCACCGCCGTTTGCCTTGACCTCCTGAGCCTGTTTCAGCATAGCCTCCGCCTGCTCTGGGCCGAAGAGTTCCTTGGCCTTGTCCGAAGCAAAGAAGGGCATGACCTCATCAATGCTCTGCACATCCTCACGCAGACGGGTCAGCAGCGCCTCAGCAGCTGCCTTTTCTCCTGCCGTCCCCACTGCCGCAAGATAAGCCTGAGCCGCCTCCCGCAGCCCCGCATAGCAGCTGGGCGCATCAATGACAGCCTGTACCTTTGCCAAAAGTTCTTCCTTCGTCATACAAACGCTCCTCTCTTCCAAAAACATGTCCATGATACATTTTCTTCAACCTTCTTGAAAATCCTTCCTGCCTGAAGCTGGAAAGGTGATGCCGAAATGAACTAGGGTAAAAAGGGAATCTTCCAGGCCTCTGTCAGCTTTTCCATATTCCAGCGGGCGTTGGCAGGGCTGGTTGAGGGCAGCTGGTGAAAGTGGATATCGGGGCGACTCAGCAGGGGCTTATTGTATTTTTTGAAGCATTGATAAGATTTGCCGCCATTGAAGCAGATGGTATGGATATGGGGGTAAGCATCAAGCAGGGCGGTGAAGTCATTGCCCTGCTCGTTTTTTATGTCCGCGTCAAGGCTGCCTTTCCGCTCGCAGACGGCAATGGAATCCCACAGGGCAATATGGTGACGGAGGAGCATATCCAGACGTTCCTGATAGTCAACAGGTGGCGGTGATTGTTCCAAAATGCCGGCCATCAGAGGCCAAAAGCGGTTCTGTGGATGGGCATAATACTGCCGGGCTCCAAGAGAGGCCACGCTGGGCATGGAACCCAGAATGAGATGGGTGCAGTTTTCGTCAATACTGGGGCGGAAGCCAATACAATGAAAATCGGATACAGACAAAGGAACACCTCCTGACAATTTCATTTCAATAGCTACGAAACATACGCCCCCTATCTCAGTTCGCTTTCTATCTCCTCGATAGTAGGCAAAGTCCCCTTGAACTCCTCAGGCAGCAACTTGGACAGCTCATACTCGGAAATTCCTATGGGCAGGTTCACCCCCACGGTGGCGTATTTGGCCAGCACCTCATCCTTGGTCTTGCAGATAAGCAGGCCAATGGTCTGGCCATCGCCCTCTCCCCGCAGCATTCCGTCCACGGCGGCCACATAGGTGCTGACCTGGCCAATATCCCTCGGCTCGAATTCCGTCACCTTCACCTCGATGACCACATAAGAGCGCAGCTTGATATGATAGAAAAGCAGGTCGATAAATTGCTCCGTCTTGCCAACAGTCAGGCGGTATTCCCTTCCCACAAAGGCAAAGCCCTTGCCCAGCTCCAGCAGGAATTTAGTGATGTTGTCCATCAGCGCATCCTTCAGTTCCTTCTCATGATAGTTTGCCGTCAGCGTCAGGAAGTCGAAGTTATACGGGTCCTTGGTTATCTCCTGGGCCAGCTCGCTCTGCTCCGGGGGCAGGATGGACGCAAAGTTTGTGACGGCTTTGCCCTGCCGCTCATATAGGTCAGTATCGAGGAAATTCAAAAGCACCGCCCGTGACCAGCCATTTTCGATAGTCTGCTTGATATAGAAAACAGCCTTGGCCGAATTGCCTTGACATTTCGAGATAATATTACGATGGTGTCCCCATGGAATGCTAAAAAGACTCTCCATATCCAATTCAGTCACAACTTGTGACTGAATTTCCGTTGAAGCTAATTTAGGCACAACTTGTGACTGAATCAGCGGGCTATAGAGTTGATAGAATCTTTTTATGTATCTCAGGTTGGTAGGAGACCACCCCTTAATTGTTGGCAGTTCTTGTTGCAAGTCTTTGCTTAAATCATCTATAAACCCGCTTCCCCACCGGCTCTCCGCCTTCATCTCCACTATGTCCCTGCCCAGTTCCCAGTAAAAGGCCAGCATTTCCCGGTTGACCTTCACCGCGGCCTTGATCTGGCTCTGCCGAAATTTCTTGCTCAGAGACTGAACCCACTGCTTGTAAGCCAAGTCTTTAGTCAATAATCCACTCATTTGCCTGCCGCCTCTCAATAGTTTTTTCTTCTTCCTCAAATATACTTCAATACTAAATCCCTGGCAACAGAAAAAGCTTTCTAACGCCTCCACTAACAACACGCCCCCTGCGAAGATACCATCCTCACAGGGGGCGCTTTCGTTTCTTGTTTTTTCAATCAGGCGGCTTTAACGGCCTTATTGTCGGCGGGCAGCTTGTCGTAGGCATCTATGGCCTGCTGGAAGCGCTGCTGCACGTCTTTTAAGAGGTACAGGCCGTCAGCGTTGGCTTTCAGGCCCTTGAGTTTCAGCTGGAACACCTCGGGGGGCGTGTCCAGGGTCAGGGCAGTGCGGTCACGGAGCTGGTCGGTGGTCTGGTACACCAGGCTGAAGGCGGCGTATTCTTTGCCGTCCTTGCCGGCGAATTTCTCGATGACCAGCTTGGAGCCGATGGGGGTCTTCTTCTCGATGCTGCCCCGCAGCTCGTATTCCTCCACCTCCAAGGCAGCCAGCACGCTGGCGATATTAGAGTCATGGCCGCAGAGGAAGGTGAACTTGCGGCCCTCGGTCTTCAGCTCCTTGTTCATTTCCTCCAAAAGGGGGTGAGCCACATTGACGGCTACGCTGGGGGCGGTGAAGAGCACATCGCCGTAGACGTCCTTGACCTTGGCTATCTGCTCCCATTCCTGCTGGGTGAGCTTGTGGCCGAAGCCTGCCTTGGTCTTGTCCTGCTCCTCGTAATACTGGAGAATGAAAGCGTCACTGGCGGAATTGGCCAGCTTCAGGGAGCCCTTCATAGCAGGTTCCTTGTTCACCTCCAGCAGGATCTGCAGGTCGTCATTCCTGAACTTGGTGAAGCCGTCCTTCTTGGCCATGGGGGAATCCTTCAGGTCAAGGGTCTTCTCCAGCACCCGGTATTCCTTTTCCATCTTGTCGTTGATGCCCTGCAGGCCCTTCTGCCCGCCCATGGCGCTGATTTCCTCCATGGCCTGATGGCGGAAAGCATCGCTGACGAAGGTCAGCTGTGGGTTGAACACCGGGTCCATCTTGCTGGGAGCGAACTTGTGCTCGATGGTCACATTGGCCACCGGCAACATGCCGCTGGAGAAGTACTGGGCAGTGGCAATGGTGCGCTGCATGGAGTTGGCATAAAAGCGCATCTCCCCCTCTTTAGGCAGGTAGTTCTCCGTCATCAGGCCATCACGCACCAGCCACTGGCGGAAATACTGGCCCATCATGGTCTCCAGCTGGCCGCCTCTCAGGGAAAGCTCACTGGGGCCGGAGGTCCACTTGAACCACTCATGGGGCGTGAGGTTGCCCAGGGCAGAGCCATTGCCGGACAGGGGAGAGCGGATATTGTGGCGGCTCAGCACCACCATTTCCTCCAGATTGTATTTATCCTGAAAATCCGCAGGCCGTTCCGCCTGCACAGCACCAGAAAGAGTCACCAGGGAAAGGCAGACAGCCGCTGCCACTTTCTTGAAATTCATGACTAAGCCTCCTAAGAAGTTCTCTCGTGTTTTCTCTACGGTGCTAATTATAGGACCGATATCAGGAAGAAACAATCCAAAATACCGTAAAAATGTCCATAAAAATGAAGTTATATCCAATAAAAAACTTCTCCGCTTTTGCAGAGAAGTTCTCGATATTCACGCCAGCACCGGCTCATTTTCCTTTTCCGGCCAGACATAGAGTGCCAGATAGAGCACCCAGAGCAGAATCTGCAGCAAGACATTGGGCAGCATCAGCAGGATAATGGCTATGGCGCCTATGACCTTGCCGCCCTTCAGGGCCCTGGCCCGGCGCACCAGGATAGCTATCATCAGGGAGAAGTAGATGACGTAAAGGGGCGTCAGGAGCCAGAAAATAGCGTACATCATAGGCGTGAAACTTCCCATTTCCTTCAGGACTTCCATGGTGCCTGCCAGAGTGGCCACGCCGAAGAACATGGCCAGCATCAAGAGCAGTTCCTTCCACCACCAGCTGAAAAATTCCTTTTTCCCCAGGGCCTCTCCCAGCCGGTACCAGCTGAGTTTCTGCCTGTTGCCTATCCACAGGAGCATCAGGGAAAACAGCAGTCCGCTGGCATTTTCATACAGCAGGAAAATCTTCTCGTCCATTTATGCCTCGCCTCCCATCAGTACAGCAGCGTCTTCCTCCCCGCCCTCCGGCACATCCTTTTCAGTCATGAAATAAAGGACCAGGCAGGGCAGCCAATAGGTCACAGGCGCAATCATGGTCAGCGGCGGCATGAGGGCAAAGGCGGCAATCATGGTCCCCTGCTCGTATCTCAGGGCCTTGGCCCGCTTGATGATGACCGCCAGCATCAGGGCGTAGAGCACCACAGAAACAGGCAGCATGGGCAGCACTCCCAGCAGCAGATATTTCCCAGCCTCCAGTCCCAGCAGCATCTTCATTTCCAGTATGGCGCCGAAGACAACGCCCCCCAGACAGATGGCAGCCGACACTCCCATCAGGATTCCCCATCGGCGCAGATAGGTTTTCTTATCCATCGCCTTATCAAGAGCATACCACTTCCACCCCCGCCTGTTTCCAAACCAAAGCAGCAGGAAAGCCAGCGCAAAAACCAGCAGCTTGCCCACCACGGCGACAATCATTACATCTGTGTCATATCCCATGTGTTTATCTCCTTTCCAAAACTGTTACCAGGAAAGGATAGCACACCATGATTAGAATTTTCTTAGATGCAAAAAAATAAGGCAGGGGAATCAATCCTCTGCCTCAGCCTTATTATCTTCAAATGTCAGGTCATACAGTTCCACCATGTCCTTGATATGCTGGTAGGCTGGACCGCTGAACTCGGCGGTGACGCTCTTGCCTCCCTGCTGATAGTAGGTCATGGTGCCGTAGCCGGCGGCGGCCACAGCCCGGAAGGCTTCCATCCATGATTCGTCAGCCACGCCGGTGTAGCGCTCCGACAGCCATTCCGCGTCAGGAGCCAGCGCTTTCTGACGCTTCTGGGGGTTCAGGTGGAACTCGTAGTGCTTGCCTCCGGCCTTGATGACGAAGCTGTCACCGAAAATCCAGGCCTCGCCGTTGCCATCCTTGATGTTGTAGTAGTAATAGATCTCATACTGCAGGCGGCAGCTGCGGCCCACCGCCAGACTGGGGTTCAGGTACAGCCCTGAAGGAGGCTGGTCCGGCTTGTAGTAGCTGTAGATGGTCACAGTGCCATTCTTGTTCTTCTCCATGGCAGCCGTGAGCCTGGCCATATTCCTTTCCCTGACGGCAGCGTTCTTTCTGGCCTCCTGCTTGGCCTTTGCCTCCTCAGCCGCTTTGGCTGCGGCCTCAGCTTTGGCCCTGGCCAGCTCTGCCTTGTCGGCCCCCTCCGGTTTTTCTTCCGGCGGTGGTCCCGGGGGCGTTCCCGGCGGAGGCGGCGGGGGCACTTCCCCAGCCTCGGCCTCTATGGGAGGGGGCATCATATAAGTGTAGTAATAATAGGCAGCCCCGCCTGCAACGCAGACCACGATGTAGGTCAGGAGCGCCGTCACCAATATCTTGGTATTGCTCATATACTCCCCTCCCTCCTTATGAAAATTCCCGCAGGCTCCCCCGGCACTTGCCTCAGTTCAGTTCGGAAGTGCAGTGGGGGCAGCGGGTGGCCTCCTCGGGAATCTCCGTCTTGCAGTAAGGGCAGAGATGGGGCTCGGGAGCAGCCTCTTCCTTCTTGGGCATGAGCTTGTTCACCTGACGGATCAGCATGAATATGGCGAAGGCCACGATGAGGAAGTCCACCACAGAGTTCAGGAAAGCACCGTAGGCGATGACAGGCAGCCCTGCTTCCTTGGCCTCAGCCAGCGTGGCGGCAGGAGTGGAGGAAAGATTGATGAAGAGATTGGAAAAATCAACATTTCCCAGAATAAGTCCCAAAGGCGGCATGAGCAGGTCATTGACGAAGGAAGTGACAATCTTGCCGAAGGCGGCACCGATGATGATACCTACTGCCATGTCCAGCACATTGCCCCGCATGATGAATTTCTTGAATTCTTCTACCATAATAAAACCTCCTTATAAATTATGAAAAATAAATGAACTCTTTACATTGTAACAAATGCTCCCGGCTTTTTCCACCCTGCACACCCAGGGCCAAAGCCGGAGCAGGAAGGAGGCCCATCCTCAGGCGCTCACATTTCCCGCTTCATCTGCCTCTACTTCCAGGCCCTCCCGGTCATAGTAGACAGCCTTTTTCCTGCACACCAGCCCCAGGGAGCTGTAGAAGTCCTGTCCCACATTTCCCCCCTTGATGATGCCGAAAGTGATCAGCAGCTCCACAAAGGTGCTTTCCTGCATGCCATCCACAAAGGGGATTTCCATGAACTCGCCGTTCCTGCCCATGCCCAGGACCAGCCTGAGCTTGTCCTGGCGGCGGGCCAGATAATTGTGGGCGCTGACGGAAATGGACTTGAAGCACTTCTCGCTTTCCCCTCCGGGCTGGCTGAAGGAAATCTTCAGTTCCCTTTTCAGTTCTGAAGCCTTCTTGCCTCCGACCTTTTTCTTCGCAACCTTGGGCTTTTTCTTGGGGGCAGGCACCAGCTCATGGGTTTCCATGACCTGGGGGCTGGGAAGGGGCGGCTCCTCCTTCTTCTTCCAGAGCCGCTGGGGGAACTTGATGATGTTCCTGGCCCCGGTCAGCAGTTTGGTGCGCAGGTTCTCATGGGGCTGCTCCAGCTGCCGCCCCACCAGCTTGTCCAGCTCGATGACCTCCACAGAAGCCGCCTCTCCTGCCTCCGTGCGCTTGATGGCCTGCCTGAGGCTCTCGGTGCCCACGTGGTTGGCGGCGTAGATGATGAGCTTCTTCTTCCGCTCTGCTGCCAGATATGCCAGGGGCGCAAAATCCCTGTCGTTGGACAGGATGGCGATTTTCTTCACCGAGCGCCTGAGGCAAAGCTCCCGGCTCCCCAGCATCACCAGCCAGGTATCTGCCGAATCCTTCCCCAGGTCGCTGTTCACCAGATGGAACCTGGTTCCCTCCAGCAGCAGATAGTCATGAGGCACCGCCTTGCGGTTTCCCACGCAGTAACACTCCCGTACCTTGAAATTCTGGCAAAGCCAGACATACAGCGGCACCCCCCACTTGGGCGAGGCGTTCTCCGCATCAATGAACACGACTAAATCTCCAGATAATGACATACTATGCTCCGTCTTTCGTAGTTTTTTGCTGCCGTCAGCCCTTTGCCGGACTGACCTGTTCATATTTTAACACCATTCCCATAAAAGTCATACCTTATCTATTCGCCGCCAAAGACTATCTTCCTGCCATGCCTGACTGATGTCCACCAGATTGTCAAAAAAACGCCCGGTGTCCACCTATTGAGCACATTTCTGATTGTCAGCCAATCAGCGATACTGTATACTTATGTCTGCTTGACACTCCCCATGCGTAAACGCAGGGGATTCTTGGTTCGCTGAACACTGCGGCCTAACCGTAGTTATTCCGACTTACACGTTCTCCCCAAGCGTGAATTTCCGTGTGTCCCACGGTACTGATTTATGTTAGGCAATCTGTTTTTGCTCTATTGCCTTTCGCAGTATGTTTATTGCGGCATTGGTATCTCGCTCATGGTGTGAGCTACATGCAGGGCAAGTCCAATCCCTGATACCAAGATTTTTAGTTTCCGTGTTCTGATAGCCACATTCAGAACAGGTTTGGCTAGACGGGTAGAATGTATCTACCTTCAGAACGTCAGAGCCATGCAATTCTGCCTTATACTCAAGCTGACGGAAGAACTCAGACCAGCTTACATCTGATATGGCACGAGCCAATTTATGGTTCTTCAGCATATTCTTGATTTGTAAGTGCTCTATGGCTATAGTTTTATTCTGCCTGACCAATACAGTTGATGTCTTGTGCAGGAAGTCCCTGCGGATATTGGATATACGCTCATGTACTCTGGCAACACGGATTCTGGCTTTGCCGCGATTTGCAGACCTTGGCATTTTTCGAGAAAGCTTTCTTTGCTCTCGAACCAACTTTCTAGTCAAACACCGCAGGATTCTGGGATTGGCAACAGTATTTCCATTACTGTCTGAATAGAACTCTTTCAAACCTACATCAATGCCTATTTCTCCGCCGTCATTGGTCTTGAGCAAACTTCCCCTGTCCAATTCTACACACAAAGACACAAAATATTTACCAGAAGCAGCACGGCTGACCGTAGCATTGAGGATTCGCCCGTCAAATTCACGGCTCTGCTTGATTTTCACAGCTCCGATTTTTGGCAGTTTAATTCGATTCCTTATGATACGTATACCGTTTCCCTGATTCCTGGTGCGGTAGGATTGGCTATGGTTATGCTTAGACTTGAAGCGTGGGTATCTTGATTGGTGCTTGAAGAAATTCTGGTATGCTATATCGAGATTCTTCAAGGACTCCTGCAATGCCATGCTGTCCACCTCTTTCAGCCAGCCATACTCCTCATACTTTTTCAAGTCCGTCAGCATAGCACTGGTCTGATTGTAGGTTACAGACTTATGGTTTGCAGTCCATTCATCTCTACGGATGGCGAGAAAATGATTGAACACAAATCGGCAACAGCCCAGAGTACGGTTAATTAGTTCTTGCTGGGCATGGTTCGGATATATTCTGAATTTGAAGCCCATTGTGTACTTGTCCATTTTCTCACTTCCTTTGCGATGTTTTCTGGCTCTCGATATACTGCTTCACGATGTTAAGCGGAGCACCGCCGACAGTAGAGCAGAAATAGCTGTTTGTCCACAAGCTTGGTAACTTAGTAGTAAGCCATGGAAATTCCTGCCTCAAGATACGAGAGGTCTTCCCTTTTATAGTTTTTACGGCTTTGTGTATGCCGAATTGAGGGGGAACCTCCAGCAGAAGGTGTACGTGGTCTGGCATGATTTCCATTTCGATTACATCGACCTGGATTTCTTCGCAGATTGACTTGACCAGCTCCTTCAGTCTGGTGTCAACGCCATTGACCAAGACTTTTCTGCGGTATTTGGGGCAGAACACAATATGGTATTTGCATGAATATACTACATTGTGACTCGAGTGGTATTTGATTTCTCCCATATTCGTATTATACTACTCCAAGAAAACTAATACAACACTATCTAGGTTGTCTGGCTTCAATTGCTTTCGCAAATTCGCCAGACCCGCCTTATATCCCCATAGCTGAAGCTAGGGGTTTTACGGCGGTTTGGATAAATATTATTTCAGAGGTGCCTGCCATGATAAATGAAAAGAGAGTGCTGGAAGAATTCCTCGAACTGGTGCAGATCCGCTGCTCCACCAAGGACGAGCGGGAAGTAGCCGACCTGCTGACTCAAAGGCTGCAGGACCTGGGCGGCACCGTCCGGGAGGATAATGCCGGAGAGAAAATCGGCGGCAATACGGGTAATCTGGTGGCAGATTTCCCCGGCACAGCAGAAGCACCCACCCTCATGCTCACCGCCCACATGGACTGCGTGGAACCCTGCACAGGGGTGAAGCCCATCGTGCAGGACGGCATCATCCGCTCTGACGGCACCACCATCCTGGGGGGCGATGACAAAGCGGGAGTGGTGGCTATCCTTGAGACCCTGCGCCAGCTGAAAGAGCGTCATCTCCCCCACGGCCCCCTGCAGGTGGTCTTCACAGTGGCCGAGGAAAACGGGGTGCATGGCTCCCAGAACCTTGACCAGAGCCTCCTCCACGCCGACTTCGGCTTCACCTTTGACACCCACAACCATCCCGGCGGCATCACTTTCATGGCTCCGGGGAAAAACCAGATCAGGATCCACGTGGAAGGCAAAGCCAGCCACGCGGGAGTCAATCCAGAGGACGGCATCAATGCCATCTGCGCTGCAGGCCGTCTCATTGCCACCGCCCCCCAGGGACGCATTGATGAGGAAACCACCTGCAACCTGGGCCGGATTGTGGGCGGCTCCGCCACCAACATAGTGGCCGACAGCTGCGACATCTTCTACGAAAGCCGCAGCCGTGACAAGGAGAAGCTAGAGAGGCTAACCAAAGAAATCTGTGAGCACTTCACCAATGGCGTCCAGGCTGCAGGCTGCAAGATTACCGCCGAAGTCAGCCCCGACTACGGCCCCTATCTGCTGGAGAAGGACTGCCCCGCCATCCGCACTGCCGCCCGGGCGGCAGAAAAGCTGGGGCTCCCCGTGACCCTGGAGGAATCCGGCGGCGGCTCAGATGCCAACCATTTCAACACCTACGGCATCCCCACTGCCGTCCTCTCCGTAGGCATGGAAAAAGCCCATACCAAGGAAGAATACCTTGAGGAAAAAGACCTTTACGATGCCGCCAGATGGGCTCTGGCCATCGTGCAGGAAGCCGCCAGATAAAAGACCAGCCAGCAGGCGGCTGACCGGAATTCCTCAATCGCATGAAATAAGCTGTCCCCCCACCTCTGCAGGCGGGGGCAGCTTATTTTTACTTATGTCACCGGGCAGGGGAAAGTCCGGCCTTGCCGGCATACTTAAGCGCCAGCATGGTGATGTCATCCGACTGCTCAGCCGCCCCTGCATGGCTTTTTACCTCCAGCAGTATGGCTTCTAAGATCTCGTCCATGGCAGCCCTGGCAGACAGCAGGGACAGCTTCTTTTCCAGACGCTCCTTGGTGAACATCTGCCTGCTTTCATCCATGGCTTCCGTCACGCCGTCCGTGTAGAGGAAAAGCCGGCTGCCCGGGGCCAGGCAAAGCCTTTTTTCCTCAAAGGGAATACCTTCCATCATGCCCAGGACAGGACTTTTCCTGGTCTGGGGAAGATAGGCGGGTGCTTCTTCGCCCTGCAGGAGTATAGGCGGATTGTGCCCCCCATTGACATACTCGAATTCTCCTGTGGCCAGATGCAGGATACCTGCAAAGACCGTCACAAACAGCCCCTCATCATTATCTGCCGACAGCTGGTCATTGGCCGCGGCCACGGCTTCTGCCAGAGAACTGCCCTCTGCCCCTGACAAAATCGAATTCTTCAGCACGGTTTTGGCTGCAGCCATGAACAGGGCGGCCGACACGCCTTTGTCCGACACATCTGCGATGATTACCGCCAGGCGCTCTTCATCCACATAGAAGAAATCGTAGAAATCTCCCCCCACTTCCTTGGCAGGATACATAGCTGCCGCCAGCTGGAACTCTTCCCGGGGAGGCAGCGGGGCCGGCAGCAGGCTGGTCTGGATATGGGCTGCCGCCGCCAGTTCCGCCTCCAGCCGGGAAGTCTCGCGGGCCGTACTGGCAATCTCCTTTTCGTAGCGCTCCAGCTCGTCTGTCATGCCATTGAAGGAAGAGGCCAGCTGCTCCAACTCATCTCCCGTATGCACCTCCACCTTGCAGGAGAAATTACCCCGGGAGATTTCCCCTGCCGCTGCCATCAGCTTCCTCAAAGGGCGGCAGAAGAAGTCCGAGGCCCGGGCACTGCCATAGGACACCAGCGCCACGGCCAAGAGCAGCACCCCCAGCACCGCCAGCAGCAGGGTGGCGAAAAGCCGCTGGAAGGAGCTGCGCAGCTCATCCAACTGGCCCAGCATACGGGACTGGGCTTCCCCTGCGGCCTTGGTCACTTTTTTCTTCTGAATAAGAGTGCCCACGCTCCAAGAGATCTTGGGGGACGGGGCATAGGAAAGGTAGTACTCCTCCCCCAGCAGCCTCACCTTCCGATAGCCCACGTTGCCCTGCACCATGCGGCGGGCGGCGAAGGCCAGGCTGGTGATGGGGCTTTCCCTGAGGTTCTTCCCCTCCGGAATTTCACTGGCAAGCTCCTGCGGCAGATGGGAGAGCAAGACTTCTCCTTCCTTGCCAAGCACAAAGCAAGAAAGTCCCCCTTCCTGCTCAATGGGCAGGACGTTCCCCGGCTCGCAGTCCACCCCCAGCACCCCTGCAATGCCATCTTCATCATAATAAGGCATGACACAGGAAATAATGGGAATGCCATCCGTCCCCTCATAGACACTGCTGAAGGCAATAGTCTGCTGCTTCAACCCCCACTGATACCAGGCCCTATCCCTGACATCATAAGTCTTCTGCCAGCGTTCCATGCTCAGGTGTGAAAGAGCTCCCGGCGTTTCGCTTTTATCCACACGGATCATATAGCCGTGGCTTGAGCCTACAAACACGCATTTATAATAACGGCTCAGGCTGACCATGGTGGTGGCCAGATTGGAGACTGCGCGGATTTCCCGCTCCAGTTCCGGTGTAAGGCCCGCCTTTGCCAGCTCCGGGCTGAAATGGACGTAAGCTGTTCCCGCAGGAACAGCTTCGTAAGTAGCATTTGGTAAATTTATGGAAGGATACTGCTCAGGAGAATTGAGAATTGCCTTCAGCTCCCCGGCGAGATACAGTACATCGGACTGCACCTCCTCTGCCTCATAAGCCATGATGCCAGCATGGATTTCAGCTTCACTCTCCATCTGCTCCTGGGCCTGTTCCTTGGCAAAGTCCGTGGTGTAGTAGGAAATTTCCCGCGAGATGGCCTCCTCCTTTTGGCCCACGATAGTTTGCAGCTCATAGATGCCGTACAGGACAGGCAGCCCCAAAAACAGGAAGCTAAGGGCACTCCCGGACAGCATGAGCAGGAACAGTCTCTTCCTTATGCCCGGTTTCATTTCTTGCCTCTGGGGTCAACCTTGTTATTCTGCAAGGCAGGATTGCCTGCGGCTGCAGCCCATTCCATCTCCTCGTCCCCCATCTTCTTCCCTGCCCAGAGATTATGGCTGGCGGAGTTTTCCATGCGGTGCATATTGAGGAGCTGCTGGTACAGCCTTTCCTTGACGGAGTGGCAGCTTGAAAAATCAAATCTCTCCAGGTCTTGTTCGAGTTTTGTGCTAGTCATGATCATTACTTCCTTTCCCTAACGATATATCTTTCTTTGTTCTTTATATCCCCTCAACAGGAAAAGTGTTATAGGTATTTTATGATTTTCTGGAAATAAACATGGAAATGTTGCCAACACAGACAGGCGGATTCCTGCCGGGGGAAGAAAAAAGGAGGCTGTTTCCAAGCCTCGCCCAAACTCAATGCAAACCTCATCCCACCAGCCACTCCGAGAGGCTTCTGCTCTCCGAGTCGAAATTCACACCAATCTTGAAAAGCTGTCGCTTGTCTGCTCCGTAGGGTGCGGCATACCCCTTTTCCTCGATCTGCTCCAGAGCCTCTCTGGCGCTCTTGCCCACTTTGAATTCAAAGATGTAAAAAATCTATCCGTCTCCAGCACACAGTCCGCCCGCCCCCGGCTACTGCGGACTTCGCAGTGGGTATGCTGGCAAAAAGGGCGGTGAGGATTTCTCCCACTCTTTCGGTATCCCCCGCATCCAGACTGTCATCCAGGGCAAAAAAATCCATCCCCCGCCCTGGGACAGCTGCCGGAGTGTAGACAGGCAGCAGGCTTTCCAGGAAGCCGTATTTGACTTCCTCATTGGGAAAGTCCAATGTATAGCGCCTTTTGCGGGCATCGTAGCCCAAAAGGGTAAGATAACCGGTTTGGTAAAGCAGCGGTACAATGTCCGGGTTCTCTGCCCGATAGTCGCTGAGAGCCCCCACGGTGGCATGAATCGCCCCCGCCTCCAGCTGCCGCACATAGAAGTGCATATCTTTCATCCTGCGTACAAGGAATGTAGGGGTACCCGTACCGAACCAGTAGTACCCAAGCTCCTTCCCCCAAAAGGCCTTGAGCAGACTGAAGGGATTGTATATCCCTGTGGCATCAGGGTGGAAATGGTAGCCATCGTACATTTTCCTAAGCGTGGCCAGGCATTCGTCCCTGTCAATGCCCAGTTTCCCCGCCATGCCCTCTATCTCCGGCGCAAAATTTTCCTCCATCTCCGCCTCTGTAATGCCACAGATACCCGCATACTCTTCGTTGAGGGAAATATCATTCAGCTGGTTCAGGTCGCTGAAAATGCTCAACTTGCTGAACTTGGTGACACCGGTGATAAAGACGAACCGCAGATATTCATCATAGCTTTTCAGCGTGCCGAAGAAGCCCTTGAAGACTGCCTTGTTGTGCTCCTCCAGTTCGTCATTCTCTAAAACTTCCAATAGGGGCTTGTCATACTCGTCCACCAGCACCACGCATTTCTTGCCCGTCTTTTCTTCAGCAGTCCTCATGAGTCTCTTGAACCTGTCGCTAAGTAACCCCATTTTCTCACAGCCATATATTTCCTCCCAGTCCGACAGCATTCCGTCCAGCACCTCTTCCAAAGCCGCAGCCTGGTAATTCTGCCCGTTGAAGTCAAAGTAGAACACGGGATACGGCTCAAAAGCCCCCTCGCTGTCCTTCTCCAGCTCTGCAATCTCCAGACCTTCAAAGAGATCCTTCCTGCCCTGCCAATAAGCCTTCAAGGTGGAAAGGAACAAACTCTTGCCAAAGCGCCGGGGACGGCTGAGGAAATACTAGCCGCCATTCATAACCAGTTCATGCGCATAGCGGGTCTTGTCCACATATATGAAGCCGTCCTCTCTCATTTTTTCAAAACTCTGCACCCCAATGGGCAGCTTCCTGATTTCTTCTGCCATGTCTCTCCCCCCCCTGCCATGGTGGAACATTCTCTTTGCTTCAATTGTAGCAAATGGGGGGCCGGTGTCAAGAAAAGGAGATATGCCATCAAAAAACAACCTTCCCCGATTTTGGAAAGGTTGTTTTCTCTCTGTTCAGTTATCTGCACCTTGAAATTCAGCAGGCGTTTCTTCCTCACTTGAACTCGATATAGTGGCACTCACCACCAAAGCGCTCGAGGTTGCGTTTCATGAATCCCTCCACAGCATCCTGCTTCAGGCCCTTCCCTTTATATACATTCTGAGTACCTGGCAGGACATTTCCCTTATCATCAGTCCTGGGGGGAAGCATCAGCGGCGTCATGGCATTGTGATTCCAGACCATGATCACTTCTTCCCGGGACAGGGGACGGTCTGCAGCCACATAATTGTACTTATCTCCATCCTTCATCCAGTAGCAGTAGCCAACACCGCCCACCACTGCATCAAGCTCCATCTCATCCATCTTGCCCATCAGCTTATCCGTAGTCATTTTGAAAACCTCCTTAAATCAACGTTTTTCAAGACCATCTCAACTTTGTTGTTCTTTCTGTTCTTTATATCCCCAGATATGGAAAAGTGTTATGCGTTTTTTCCCCCTTTCCACTGCAGGGCCAGCACCGTTATATCTCCCTCCTGCCCTGCTGCTTTCAGCAGACCTATAAGGACAGCCGTGAGTTCGGCGGGGGAGGCGACGTCTGGGAGTTTTTCCTGCAGATGCTCCGGCAGTCCTTGGCCCTCTGCTACGCTGTGGGCTGTATGGAGGCAGAGAAGGTCGCCCGGAGCCAGCCGTATGCTTTGCCGGTGGATTTCTTCGGCGCTTACCGGCAGGCTCGCGGGAATGCCCTCGTGCAGGAGCAGGGCGGGGGCGGCGTTCACGTAGGCCAGCTCCCCTGTGTGGGTGTCCAGCACACCTACGAAGGCCGTGAGAGAAAGACCTTCCCGGCTCTCCTCCCCTATGCGCTGCCTGGCCTTGCGGCAGGCGGCGGCCAGGTCGACTACTCCTTCTGCCAGGAGGCAGTTCCTTAGCACCAGGCGGGCCATGGCCATGAAAAGGGCTGCAGGAATGCCCCGGCCCTTTTCCTCGGCGGCATCGGCTGCCCCGGCCACTGTCAGGGCCAGATGGCTTTCATCCAGCCAGTAGAAATCGTAGAAATCTCCCCCTACCTCTCTGGCAGGTTCCATGCAGGCATGGAGGGAGAACTTCTCGCTCTGGGGAATCTCCCGGGGCAGCAGGCCCTGCTGGATGGAGGCAGCCACATCAAGTCCTGCCTCCACCTTGGCCTTTTCCGCCTGGGCGGCGGCGAGACTGTCCATATAGGCCTGCAGGTCATCGGTCATGAGGTTGAAGCTATCCGCCAGCTCCTCTGTCTCGTCCCCGGTGGAAAGGGTCAGCTTCTCCTCGAAATGTCCCCCCGCCACCCGGCCTACTCCTTCAGACAGAGCCAAAAGCGGCTCCGTGAAGCGGCTGGCCCAGCGCCAGCTCACGTAGGCCAGCACCAGGAGCAGCACGCCAAAAGAACAGAACAGCAGCAGCCTCATGCGCGGGAACAGCGGGGCAGCCGCCCCCTGCAGCTCCTGCAGGTCTTCCTGCACCTGCCGGCCCAGGGATTGGGCATCGGAGAGAACTTCCTCACTGCGCACCAGCTCACCCAGGCTCCAGCCTGTCTCACCTATGGGGGCATAGACCAGATAATAGTCCTCCCCTTGCACCTGCACACGGCGGGAGCCGCTCTGATGGGTCAGCATGGCCTCTGCGGCAGCGGCGATTCCCTCGTCCTCAGCACTTCTCAGGTCAAAATCCGGACGGTTGGATGCCAGCACCCCTTCCCGGATGGAGGAAAAGACCACCTGCCCCTGGGAATTCAGGGCAAAGGCTATCTTGTCACCGGACAGCACTTCCCCCTCGATTTCCTGATAAAGGGCCGCCGGCGGCAGGGAGAGGCCTACCACCCCGGCAAAGCCCTCTTCATCCTCATAGGGCATGGCGCAGTTAATGAGGACCTCCCCTCCCAGAGAAACATAGAGGGGCAGATAGACGGGCTTATCCTGCCCCAGGGCCTCCTGCCCTGCCTTGTACCAGTTCCTGTCCCTGGCATCATAGGCAGGCGTCACGACCTCCGGGGGCAGGT
The DNA here is from genome assembly GCF_000702545.1 of Selenomonas sp. AB3002. Lineage (NCBI taxonomy): Bacteria > Bacillati > Bacillota > Negativicutes > Selenomonadales > Selenomonadaceae > Selenomonas > Selenomonas sp. AB3002. The sequence continues at coordinate 945,315 of NZ_JNIO01000002.1, forward strand.
TGATGAGGTCCTCCGCAGCTGCCAGGAAATCCATGCGCAGGCTCCAACCCTCTTTGGAACCAATGTAAAAAAGCAGGGGCTTCACCTTATGGCTCTCTGCAAGGCGCTCTATGAATTCCCCTGCCTGGGCGGCCCGCAAAGCTGACGGGGTGGGGCTGCCGCCGGCGGCACCGGCCAGGAAATACAGCTGCCCGGAGCGCACCACCTCCTGCCTGGGGTCATGCACCAGCCCCGGGGAGACAGCCTGCCTCTCCTTCATCAGCTTGGTGACCTGATGGGCCAGCAGCCGCACATCCCCCTGCATCTCTATCATGAAAAGGTCTATGTAGGCAGCCTTTTGGCGCACCACCGCTTCCAGACGCTTCTGCATTTCTTCCCCGGCGAAGCGCTCCGCTTCCAGGGTAACCGCCCCGGACAGCTCTTCCGTCTTGCTGTCCAGCAATTTCTCCGAAGCAGTCATGCCCCAAAGAAAAAGTCCTCCCAATAGCAGGGAGGTACACAGTCCCGCCGTACCTATAAAAAGCAGGGCCTTGCCCCTTATCTTGAGTTCCACGGCCCTGCCCCCTTTCAATTATGGCAAACTCTCTTCGCTGGGGTACATCGCCACCAGCACATCCAGATTGGCATCCTCTATGACTTCCTTCACGAAGCCGGCAGCTCCGCAGATGGCATAGGCCTTGCCTTCGGCCTTGCATTGCCTGCCTGCGCGCAGGAGAATCCTGATGCCTGCACTGGATATGTATTCCAGACCTGACATTTCCACCGCCAGCTTGCTGCTCTGCTGCACGAGCTCATTCAGCCTGTCCCCGGCTTCCCCGGCATTCGTCTTGTCCAGGCACCCTCCCAGGGAAAAGAGCGTCCAGCCCTTATACTCACTGACCTCACATATGATATTTTCTGCCATGATTACCTCCTACTCTTCTCCCAATATCTTCCGCAGGCTGTCCCGGGCCTGTTTCAAGGCCACCCGCACGGAGCTGGGGGCCATGCCCAGGGCTTCCCCTATCTCATTGGACTTCATTTCCAGCCAGTAGGTCATTTCCAATATCTTCTGCTGGCGTTCCGGCAGCTGCTTGATGGCCCTCCGCAGGGCCTCGTTGCGCTCGTCAGAGAGGACCTGCTGCTCCGGGGTCTCGCTGTCCGGCCCCGCAGGGTCGAAAGCCTCATCCCAGGCAGTCTCCGTAGTGAACTCCCGGGAGCCATAGCGCTTGTTCATGGCGTTCTGGGCAATGCGGAAAAGCCAGGTGGAGAAGGCCCCCCGCTCCGGGTCATAGTCCTTCAGATGCTGGAAGCAGCGCAGGAAAGTATCGCTGACCAGCTCGTCTGCCAGGGTGCTGTCCAGAGTTCTCTTCAGCAGGAACTTGTAGACCCGGGGGAAGAAATGCTCATACAGCTCTGTGAACGCCCCCTCATCCGTGACAGCGGCCTGGGCCACACGACCCCAGTAGTCCGTGTCCTTTTTGATGGGGAATGACGCGATTTTTGCCATTATTTTTCCTCCTCTTCCTCCTCCTGCAAAAATTTTTCTGCCTGCTCAAGCGCCTTGTCAGCGGAAGCCCCCATCTGGGCGGCCTCATCGTAAACAGCTGCGTCAAACCCCACGGGCATCCCCATGGCTTTTTCCAGAGCTGCGCGGTACAGGTTGTACTGATAGAGGGCCGTGCAGTAGTTCGATCTTGCCTGGGTGAGCCGTTCCTGGGCATCTGCCACCGAGAGGAGGATATCCACGCCTTCCTCATAGCGCACCTGGGCAATCATATAGCTTTCCTCTGCCTTGGCTACCGAAGCAGCCGCCTCGCGGATATTCGCCTCGGCCGCCTTCATCTCCGTATAAGCGGAGCTGGTTTCCAGGGCGATGTTTTTCTTCACCCGGCGGGCCTCGGCCTCGTACTGTTCTATAGCTGCCTTGGCGCTGCCCACATTGGCCCTAGTCACGCCGTTGTCAAAGAGACTCCAGGACAGGCTGATGCCGGCTTCCCAGCTGTTGCTGCGCTCGCTGCGGAAGGGCTCATTGGAAGCGATGCTCTGGCCCGCCACCCCTTTGATCTGGGGACGATAGCCTGCCTTGGCAGCTTCCTTTTTGGCCTCGGCGGCTTTCACGGCGTATTCTGCCGCCAGCCCGTCGGGCCTGTTCGCCAGGGCGTAATCCTCACATTCTGCCAAATCCCGGGGATATGGCTCATAGGTGAAGGCATCCGTGGGTTCTACCACTGTCCCCCTGGGCAGTCCCACCACCCTGGCCAGAGTGGCGCGGGCCACCTCTGCGGCACCTTCGGCGTTCACCAGATTCTGCCGGTAATTGTAGCGGCGGACTTCCATCAGCAGCACATCTGCCTTGGCTACAGCCCCCTCGCTGTACTGGTCGGAAATGAACCGCAGCTGCATATCCGCCATGTTCACTGCCTCCCGGGCAATGCGGGCCAGATTTTCCCTGTGCACCAGATTGGCATAGGCCTCAGCCGCCTTGTAGCGGGTCTGCTGGCGCTGGTTCTCCACCGTCAGGTCTGCCTGGTTCAGCCGGTAGCGGTTGAGGGCAATCTGGTTCTCCAGCTGTCCCCCGGTATAGAGGGGAATGGACAAGCCCCAGCTGTTGGCAAAGGTGTTGCTGTAGCCATAAGAACCTACGGTCTGGGTAGTGAGCACAGGTATCTGCCCCATAACGTAGCCCACGGGTACTGTCTCCCGATGGGGATTGCCATAGTTATCATGGGCCATCTTAGCCGACCTGTAATTCCTGCCCCCGATGCGGTAGGCCTGTGAATTCCAGGTGATAGAGGGGCCCTTGGCGCGGCGGGCGGCGGAGAGGTCCCAGCGGGCCGCCTTCCTGCCGGCTTCGGCAGCCTCAATGGTCTCATCTGTATCCAGAGCCAGGCCTATGCTCTCAGCCAGGCTCAGACGCACGGGGCCTTCCAACGGCATTTCCTCCGGCAGAGCTGCGGGTTCGGCGGCAGCCATGGCCGCCTGCCCCAAAGCTGCCTCCAACTCCTCATTATCATCTGCCGCCGCCACGCCCCAGGGGCAGCAGGAAAGTGCGGCTATTGCTAAAACTATTGCTTTTTTCATACCTTGGTCACCTTCTGTGTATAGAGTTCGTAACTGACCTTTTTCATGCCACCTGCTGGCGTTTCACCAGCTCGGCAAAGAGACCTCCCTGGTCCACCAGTTCCTGGAAGGTACCCGTCTCGGCAATGCGGCCGTCATCCATGACGATGATGCGGTCACACCCTCTGATGGTGGAAAGACGGTGGGCCACGATGATGCGGGTGGCCTTGAGCTTTTCCAGGCTCCTGGTGACGATGGCCTGGGAGCGGTTGTCCAGGGCGCTGGTGGCTTCGTCAAAAATCAGCAGGGAGGGCTTCCCCACCAGTGCCCGGGCGATGAGCAGCCGCTGCCGCTGGCCGCCTGAGATATTGGAGCTGCCCTCGCTGATGACAGTCTGCATGCCCATGGGCATCTCGGCGATGTCCTCGGCTATGCCTGCCGCTTCCGCAGCGTCCCAGGCATCATCCTGGGTGAGCATCTTCGTACCTACGATATTAGTGAAAATATCTCCCGTCATGAGCTGGCCGTTTTGCAGGACCACCCCCATCTGGGAACGCACCGAAGGCAGGGAAAGCTCCGACAAATCCTGCCCATCAAAGGTGATGCTGCCCCGCTTGGGAACCTCAAAGCCCAGCAGCAGGCGCACCAGTGTGCTCTTGCCGCTGCCGGAGCGGCCTACGATGGCCACATTCTCCCCGGCGGCCACGGAAAAGCTCACATCCTGGAGCACCTCCTTGCCCTCCACCTCCGTGACGCCTCCCTTCTGGTCAGTCACCACATGGCTGTAGGCAAAGGTGAGGCCGCTGACTTCAAAAGAGCCGGAGAGCTTCCCTGCGTCACGCTTTTCCTCGGTGGTCTCAGGCACAGCTTCCAGTATGGGCCTCAAATTCTCCAGCTGGGGCTGGATAGCAAAATATTGGCTCACCAGCCCCAGGACACCTCCCACTACGCCGTTGAAGCTGGAATAGGCAGCATTGAAGGCGATGAACTGGGCATAGCCGATGCCCTGCTTCACCGTCCTGCCATCAGGTCCCAGCTCATTCATGCCATAGACGGCAATCCAATAAAGGATCAGCGTGAGAACAAAGGGCTGGATGCTGGCGATGATAGAGGTGTAGTTGTTCTGCCAGCGCAGCTTCAGGCTCCAGTTCCAATGCTCACCGAAGGTGCGTGACCAGAGGCTGTAGGCCTGTTCCTCCGCCCCCTGCACCCGGAATTTCTGCAGCCCTGCGAAAATCTGCTGCACAGTGCCGGCAGATTTGTTCCCCGCCTCGATGATCTTCCGCTGGAAGAACAGCACCCGCCTGAGGACCAGCCCCACGAAAATGCCGTAAACAATCCAGACGGCAATGGCTGCCGCTGTCAGCTTCAGGCTGTAGTAGCACATGAGGAAGATGCTCCAGAAGGAAAAGATGAAGGAAAGGATGGAGCCGACGAACTCCCCGGAGGCCAGGCTCTTGGCAATGCCGATGCCCCCCATGCGACTGGCCAGCTCCCCTACTGTGAAGCGCCGGAAGAACTTGGTGGGCAGCTGCATGAGCCGCCCCCACATGGCGGCTTCGGCGCTGATCTCGATGCGGGAAGAAATGCGCATCACCGCAATGGAACGCACGATACCCAGGGCCGCCGTGGTAAAGCTGGTAACCATCAGGGCCTGGGTCACTGTGGCCAGCCCCTGCCTGTCCAGGATAGGTATGATATCCTGGAAGATGGTTTCCGTGATGATAGGCGTAGCCAAAGGAATAAGTCCGGCAAAGAGGCTGCAGATGATGATGGTGCGGTAGTCTGCCATCCAGCACTGGCGAAACATGAACTTCACCAAATCGAGAAGCTTCAGCGCCCTGGCGGGAAAGCCTGCATAGCATTGGAAGGCATCGGGAGTCAGCTTCCTGGCTTCCTCGTCTGTGAGAGGGATGCCCTCCGGCTTCCGCCTCAGCACGATGCGATAATTTTCCGGAGTCTCGGGGATGAGAGCTGCCAGTTCCTTCCTGCCTTCAGCCCCGGAGTAGAAGCCAATCATGACCCCGGTGTCCTTCTTGTACCAGCCCTCCGGCAGAGTCACCAGGCGCATCTGCATATTGCCCTTCTGGGTCATAGCCCTGAGCAGTCCCACAGTTTCCAGTTCTCTGGCCTTTTCCTCGGAAATGCCCAGATTGTCCGTGGGCATGGAGAGAGCCTTGGCCACCCGTGCCACCACGAAGGCGGCATCCATGACCTCGGGACTGCCGGCCACGCCTTCACTTTCCCCGGCAAAAAGCTGCTCCTCCCCCAGAAGGCCTCTGATTCCGTTTTCCAACAGCACCTTTTTGGCCATTTTTCTGACGCGGATGCGACGGGAAAGGCGCTTGTCCTCGGCGCCGAACTGCATCCCCAAAAACATGGAGAGAATCTGCTGGTTCTCTCGGAACTCAGCCAGCAGGGCGGCGGGGCTGGCAAACTCGGCCAACATTCCCTTCTGCCGCCAGGCCTGCAGCATATCGTCCCCCTTGTCAGCCTTCTCCCGCAGCCAGGAAATATGCACCAGGCGGCGGAACCAATGCTCCATCAGGGAACGCAGCTCCTCTGTCCTCATTTCTTCCATGGGACAGAGGGAAAACTCCGTGTCCTCCTTGGCGTAGAGCTGGATGTACAGTTCGTCGAACTCGTCCATGGCAGGAAAGGCCGCCTCCCCCGCCCCCAGAGCCAGCAGATAGCACTGGCGGAAGGAAAGCTCCTCCCCGGTGCGGGTCACGGCATATACTTCCACGGCCCCCGAGAGGACCTGGATGAATTTTTCCTCCTCCTGCAAAAGGAAGCGCTGCCCTGCAAGCAAAGTATGGGTATTTTCCATGGGCTTTACCTCCTTCAATCCACGTCTTCCATGTTATCCATGTCTTCCTGCTCCCGCTCGGTGATGAGCTGCAGGTAAGGGCCATCGTGACTTATCATTTCCCTATGGGTGCCCCGCTCCACAATCTTGCCCCGGGAGAGGACGATGATTTCGTCGCAGTCCCGGATGGTGGAAAGGCGGTGCGCCACAATCAGACAGGTGCAGCCGCGATGGCGGATATTTTCCAGCACTTGTTTCTCCGTGATGGGATCCAGGGCAGAGGTGGCTTCGTCCAATACCAGGATGGAGGGATTCACCGCCAGAGCCCGGGCGATTTCCAGCCTTTGGCGCTGCCCCCCGGAGAAATTCATGCCCCCCTCTGCCACCTGGAATTCATAGCCGCCGTCCAGCTTCATAATATCCTCATGGATGCAGGCATCCTTGGCCGCGGCGATGATGTCGCTGCGGCGCACGGTGGTGTCAAAGAGAGCGATGTTCTCCGCCACGGTGCCGGTGATGAGGAAAATATCCTGGTCCACCGCCGCCAGAGAGCTCTGCACCACCTGCCGGGGCACCTGCCGCCGGGGCACCCCGTCAAAGGAAAGGGTGCCATCCCATTCTTCATAGAGGCCCGTGACAATCTTGGCCAGAGTTGACTTGCCGCTGCCGGAAGCCCCTACCACCGCCACCCAGCTGCCCGGGGCAGCGTGGAGGTTGAAATGCTCCAGCAGGGGAGGTTCCAGAGGACTGTAGCCGAAGCTCACTTCCTCAAGAGAGATTTCCCCAGAGAGCCTTTCCCCGGGGAAAGATTTCTTCGCTTCCTCCTCTTCCGAAGGGAAATTCAGACTGTCTACTTCGTAGCAGCGCACGTCGTTGAGCCTCTGCATCTGCATTTCTGTAGTCTGCAGGGTGGAGCCCAGCCCCACCAGGGCGTTGACAGGTGCCTGAAAGCTGCCCATCAGGTGCTGGAAAGCCATGAACATACCGGCGGTCATAGCCCCCTCCATGATGGAGAAGCCGCCGATGGTCATGATGAGGGCGCCGTTGATGCCCGAAAGCAGGGTGGGCAGCATCTTCACGGACATGGCCCAGAGGGTGGTCTCCTGGGAGGCGGTGAGGACCTTGGTCTGATAACCCGCCCACTTGGAGAAGAAATCAGACTCGTCCCCGTTGGCCTTGATAGTCTCTATCATGCGCAGGCCGTTCATGGCCACGCCGTAGGCCTTGCCCGCATCCTGCTGGATGCGCATATTGAGGTCCGTCAGGTGCCGCCGCATGGCGAAGAACAGCACGATTTCCACGGAGCTGAACAGGATGCCGATGAGGGTCAGGGCCACATTGTACTGCAGGAGCAGCAACAGGTAGAAAATGGCCACGAAGAGGTCCAGCACCGCCGTAGCGGCAGGGCCGGACAGCACCCCGGCAATGGACTCGTTGAACCCCACGCGGCCTGCCACCTCTGCGGCATAGCGCTGGTGGAAGAACTGCATGGGCAGTTTCAAGAGATGCCAGAAATAGCTGGAGGAATCCGCCAGGGTGAGCTTTCTCTGCCATTGGGTCAGCACTACGGCCCTGAGCCAGGTCATGATGCCGGATATAATGAAGGAAACGGTCATGGCCAGGCAGAAATTCGTCATCCAGTCAGGGTGCTTGCGGGTCAGGATATCATCCAAAAAAATCTGGTTCATGACCGGTGAGGCCAGACCGGGAATGATGGCGCAGAATTCCAGGAGCAGGATGAAGAGGGCTGCCCAGCGGTCCTCCAGCAGTTTCTTCGTCATGTCCTTGAAGACGTTGTAGCGATGGCCCGCTTTTTGGAATCCCTTGTCGGGCTTGATGTAGAGGGATACCCCTGTGTAGGAGGTGCGGAATTCTTCCAGGGCCACCGTGCGCCGCCCCATGGCGGGGTCATTGAGATAGGCGCGGCCATCCTTGATGCCCTCCAACACCACGAAATGATTGAATTCCCAATGTATGATGAGGGGAAAGATATTTTGGTCCTCGAGCTTCAGCAGATCATCCACCGTCCAGCGGTAGCCATCGGCCTCGCAGTTCCTGTTCCGGGCCGCCCGTATGACACAGCTGGCTTTGGAACCATCGCGGTTCACCCCGCACTCGGCCCTGAGCTTTTCCAGAGGAATCCAGAGGCCGTAGTGGGCCAGTATCATGGCGAGGGCTGCCGCGCCGCACTCCGTGGCTTCCATCTGGAGCACGGTGGGCACCTTCACCCGCCTGATATCCCCGGCGAAGATTCCTTTCACTTTTTCCGTCAAACTCATAGGCTCACCTGTTTCTCAGCCATTGGCTCAGCTTGTAGAAAACCTTCTCGATGGGAGGGCGCCGCTCGATGATGATAGAGCCGGTGCAGAAGCTGCCCGCCGAGATAGGCTTGTGCTCCCCCACGGAGGAGGTCCAGAGATAGCCGGACTCGGAGCCGGGGTCCTTCACCAGGTCAAAGCTCACTTCCATCACAGCGCTCTGCTGGGCCTGGATTATCCACTGGGCCAGCTGCTCGTTACCCAGGTTCTTCTGCATGGCCTGGGGAGTGATGGGGTACTGGGACACGGAACGCACAGTGCCCAGGAGGCTGCCCGTCTGGGAAACGTCCACCCCGTTGGGCACCAGCTGGATAGTCTGGCCGCTCTGCACACGCTTGCCCTTGTCCACGGGGATGTAGAGGATGCCCTTCAGCTCCCCTGCGGAGCCATCAGCCAGACGCACGCTCAGGACGGGGGTGCCCCCGCTCACCACGCTGCCCTTCTCGGCCAGCACGTCATCCACGATGCCGTCATAGGGAGAGTAGACGAACTCAGCCGCTTCCTTCTGGTAGCGGCGGGAGTCGAATTCATGGACCCGGCCCGCAGCCTCCCTGCCGCTGGCGGCCAGCTCAGGGCCGAACTGGGCCATGCGGGCGGCAGCTGTTTCCTGGACCTGGTTCACATGGGCCACCAGCTCACCCTTCTTCACCCGGCTGCCGGGAAAGACGTAGATTTCGTCCAGCAGGCCAGCGGAAGTGGTGGAAATCTTGCCCACTCCTGCGGCATCCATGATAAGGCCCATGCCGTCAGCTTTTACCGTAAAGGAGCCGAAAATGGACCAGAGGACCACTGCCAGCAGCATCACACCCACGGCCACCAGCCCCATCCAGCCCACAGGGGTAGTGATGGGAAGCACCGTATCAAGCTTTTCCGGGGAACGCATCTTGTCCAAGGCTTCCTTGCTGAAAATCTGGTCACCGCCGCGGTTCCACTTCTGGGCGGCGTTCTTTTCCTGCTCTGCCATCAGCTTCCCCTCCTTCCAGGGAAATCTCTGCCTTCATGCCTTCATGGAGGCCATCCATATTGCCTGTCACTACTACTTCGCCTTCCTGCAGGCCCTCGTAGATTTCGATATAGCTGTCATCGTCTGTGCCTGTGCGCACCTGCCGCAGGCGAAGCACCCCTTCGCTGTCCAGCACGTAGACCTTGTCATAGTTGCCGTCCACCATGGCTGACAGGGGCACCGTCAGGCAGGTATAGGGCTGGCCCGTCACCATGCGCACCCCGGTATAGGTCATGGGTTCCAGCGTGCGGGTGCGGTTGTCCACCTCCCAGACGGTGCGACGTATTTCCGCAGGCTCTGAGAGGGGCGGCACGATATCTTTCAATGTGGCCTGCACCTTCTGGCCCCAGCCCACATTCCCTGCAGCGTAATCCGTATCGTAGACCTTGCTCAGGTCCTGCCCCTGAGGGAAGGCCATGACGGAATTCTCCCCCACCCGCAGATGGCGGGTGTCTTCATCAGGCAAGTTCATGGAAAAGGAAAGGCGGTCAAAATCCCCCACCAGGGCCACGGGAGTACCGGCCTGCACATAAGTGCCCTCCCGCTGGTAGATGAGCAGCACCTCACCGTCCAGGGGAGCTTCCACATTCAGCCAGTTTTCCATTACCAGGCACTGCTGATACTGGGCCTGAGCCTCCTGCAGTGCCTCCTGGGCAGCCAGGTACTGGGAGAGGGATTCCTCATATTTTTCCTGGGCCGTGGCGTTCTTGGCTATGAGGCGCCCCTGCCGCTGATAGGTGCTGTAAGCCTGGGCCAGCACGGCCTCTGCCCGGCGGACAGCGCTGGCGGCCTGCTGGATCTTCAGGGGAATCTGCTCATTGGCCATGGTCAGCAGCAGGTCCCCCTTCTGCACAGGACTGTTCTTGCCCACCTGCCAGTGCATGATGCGCCCGTCTGTCAGGGCCACCGCATCTGCCATGTTCTCACTGGTAAAACGCACAGCAGGCAGGGTCAGGGTGGGATGCAGCTGCCGCTGGGCTGCCTGAGCTCCGGAGAGTTGCACTCTGCGGTTGTCCATGCGGTTGGCTATCTGATGTTCGTCGCTATAATTGAGCCAGGCACCATAGCCCACGATGGCCAGAGCCATAACGAGGATGATGGCGATGCCAAGTAAAAATACTTTTTCATGATGACCTTCCCTTCCCCTTGAATTGCCGCCTGTGTATAAGTCTATTTATTGGGTACATACTTCTCCCCCCCGTGGAATTTCCTGCTTTTTCCCAAAATTCCTTACATTGCTCCCAGCAATTAAAAAGCACCGGGAAGATACCTCTCTCTGCCGGCGGCTTTATGTATTTTTATGTCAGATGGCCCGTGCCTTCCTGAGCTGTCTCCTGCGAGTGTGGATGCTCTTGACCTGGCCCCAGAAATCCTTGAATCTTACGTCCCGCTTCATTTTCCTTTCCTCCTCATCTTTCCTGCTCAACATGCTGCTATTTTCGTCTCCGGCTTTTGCCTTGCTGTTTTTCTTTCTGTTCTTTATATCCGCCCAAAGAGGAAAGTGTTATACTTTTTGCGAAAATGTTTGAACTCAGGCAGCACCCTTTGATGAAGCGCCGTCAGGTGTATTGACATACAACAGGCTTCTGCTAGAATGGGGCAAAGAGAGAAAATTCCTACAGGAAAGGAGCGTTGACGATGGCAGAGAATATACGACAACTGCCCATTGGGGTGCAGAGCTTTGAGAAACTGCGCCAGGGTGGCTACATATATGTTGACAAGACCCGTTACGTCTATAATCTGGTTCACAGCGCAGGGCAATACTTCCTCAGCCGCCCCGGCGCTTTGGCAAGAGCCTTTTCCTCTCCACCCTTGCGGCCTATTGGGAGGGCAGGAAGGAACTCTTTGAAGGGCTGGCCATAGAGGAAATGGAGAAAGGCAATAAGGAAGCATGGCAGCCTTATCCTGTGTTTTACTTTGATTTCAACGGCGAGAACTATCAACACGATACCGCCCTGGAGGATGTACTGGACAAGCACCTGCGCGAATGGGAAGCCATCTACGGCTGCCAGGCACAAGGCACCTTGAGCGGTCGTTTCCAAAAGCTCCTAATAACTGCCGCCGAAAAAACCGGCCGTCGCTGCGTGGTGCTGGTGGACGAATACGACAAGCCTTATTAGAGGTGTTAGAGAAAGATGAACTGGAAGAACACAACAAAGCTGTATTCAAGGGCTTCTTCGGCACCTTGAAAAGCTATGACAAATACCTGCAGTTCGTCTTCATCACCGGTGTCACCAAGTTCAGCAAGGTCAGCATCTTCAGCGACCTGAACCAGCTCAATGATATCTCCCTATATCAAAAATATGCAGGAATCTGCGGCATCACGGAAGCAGAGCTTGCCAAAGCCTTTGCACCGGAAATCGAGGAACTGGCGCATCAGCTTGGTCTTTCCGGGACAGCTGCCTGGCAAAACTGAAGAAGATGTATGACGGCTACCATTTTCATCCTCAGGGAGAAGGCATCTACAATCCCTTCAGCCTGCTGAAGGCTTTCGATGAAAGGAATCTGGGCGCATATTGGTTCGCCACCGGCACCCCCACCTTCCTGGTGCGGCGGCTGAAAACCATGCACTTCGATGTGCGGCAGTTCACCCAAAAAACCTTGGAAACCAACGACAGGATTCTCTCCGATTACAGGACAGACAACCCCAATCCCTGCCGCTTCTGTACCAGACGGGATACCTCACCATTGTGGACTATGACCCCCAGGCACGGCTCTACACCCTGGGCTTCCCAACGAGGAGGTCAAATACGGCTTTTTGGAAAGCCTCCTGCCCGAGTACACTCCGAAGCGGGCTCCGGCAACGGCAAGGACATCTTCGCCCTGCGGCGCCGCCTCCTGGCTGGTGACACGGACGGTATGAGGGAAATCCTCACCGCCCTCTTTGCCAGCATTCCTTACACTTCAAACGACGCCCCTTCGAGCATTATTTCCAGTCGGTGCTATACATGGTCTTCACCCTGCTGGACCAGTTCGTGCAATGCGAGGTACACAGCAGCCGGGGACGGGCCGACTGCATAGTTGAGACTGAGCAGTTTGTCTACATCTTCGAGTTCAAGGTGGACAAACCCGCCCAGGAAGCCCTGCAGCAGATTGAGGACAAAGGCTACGCCGCGCCCTTCGCCGCCGACCCACGGCAGGTATTCAAGATTGGCGTGAGCTTCGACTCCGAAAAGAGAAGCCTGGCCGAATGGCTGGTAAATATTTGATATCGGCACACAAAAAGCCGCCGGGAAGATATCACTCTCTTCCCGGCGACTTTTTGCGCCTCACTTATTCTTCCTCTCCCAGCCAGGCTGCCGCCAGGGCCTCGTCGGCAGATGCGCCTTCCTGCTCGGCTTCGGTATACACCGAGGCATCAAAGGCCACGGGCACTCCCATGGCTTTTTCCAGGGCGGCCCGGGAAAGGTTGTACTGGTAAAGGGCCGTCATGTAGTTTGACCTGGCCTGGGTCAGCTTTTCCTGGCATTCGTCACGGAAAGAAGGATATCCACGCCCTCCTCGTAACGCACCTGGGCAATGGTATAGCTGTCCTCAGCCTGCTTCACGCCACAGCTGTCTCCTGGATATTCTGCTCCGCCGCCTTCATATTGAGATAGGCAGTGCGGGTCTCCAGCTGGATGGTCTTGCGGGTCTTGCGTGCCCCGGCTTCGTACTGGTCCACCAGGGAGGCTGCCTGGCGCACATTCTCCGAGGTCACGCCGTTGTCGAAGATATTCCAGTTGACGGAAAGCCCTGCCTGCCAGTTGTTGCTGCGCTCACTGGCAAAGGGGGCGTTGCCGGCAATGCTCTGGGTGCCCACTCCCGTAACCCTGGGACGCCAGCCAGCCTTGGCGGCTTCCTTCCGGGCCTGGGCGGCCTTGATGTCATAGTCGGCAGCAATGCCGTCAGGCCGGTGCTCCAAGGCGTATGCCTCGCAGTCAGGCAGGTCCTTGTCATAGGGTTCGTAGGAAAAGTGATCCAGGGGCTCCACATTCGTGTCCTGGGGCAGGCCCACGATGCTGGCCAGGGTGGACTTGGCCACCTCCACGGCCTTCTCGGCA